>NZ_JAMYNS010000022.1:0-87113 GCF_040319125.1 Mesorhizobium sp. M0938
CGCGCCAGCGTTGCCTCCGCGTTGTGCGCAGGAACCACGATTGAAACCAAGGGATTATGCGCCACGCCGTCTTACCCGCGCCTGGCTCGGAGGTAGAACAAGAGTCCCGAAACATAGCCGGCGATCTCCTGCCAAAGGAAACGGTCCTCAGGGACGCTGCGTCCAAACAGTCTCCTGCGAACTCTTGCGAGATACCAGAGCGGCTTCCATTTGAAAGCTTGTTCCAAATTCGCCCTGACGCCAGTCCGCTCATGCTGGACGAGCAATGCGGCTGAATGACCGCGCATATAGAAGTAGATTTGTTTGGCCAGGCCCTCCATCGTCCGTCTGTGAAAGTGGAACGCGACGGAGGCAGGTTCGTAACGGCAGTCATATCCATTGGCGAGCAGCCGATACCAATATTCGGAGTCCCCCGAACATCCGGCCTGACCGACGTCGAGGCGCTCGTCAAATATCCCGGCGCGGTCGAATACTTCGCGTCGGAACGCCATGCTGGCGCCGGCACCAATTTTCCAGGAAGGAAACACCTCGTGCTTTCTCGCGGCGAAGTCGTCCGCGCGGAAGGTTTGTGATGTATAGCCCTGCCCGAAGCTCCAGAATGTCTCGAAATACCGCTGGGCTTCGGTGGCAATCTCGGCGGGCAGCACAAGGCCCGTCACGGCGCCGACCGAGCGGCTGTCGAACGCAGCAACCAATCGTTCAAGCCAATGCGGATGAAGCAGAACATCATCGTCAGTGTATGCAACGATAGCCGAGGACGCCCTCTGAGCTCCTCGGTTGCGCGCGATATCCAGGCCGGGTCGATCCTCGCGCAGGTAGATTGCACCCGCCGCCAGAACGACCTGGCGCGTTTCGTCGCCTTTCGATGCGTTGTCGACCACGATGATCTCTGCCGGCGGCAAACTTTGCTGAGGAAGCGAAGCCAGACAGCGCTGCAACTCGTTCGGCCTGTCGCGCGTGCAGATGACCACGCTGGCGCTCGGCAGGTCCAGAACCGGTGAGGTCGGGCTCGAATCTCGAGCGGCCGCAACCGGGGTAGCGCGGCACTGACCATCGCTTCCCCTGAGTAAATGCCCAACTGGCAGCCCGCCGCGCCACAAGACGATCATGCCGGGATCGCAGTCTTCAGGAGCAACTTGGATGTCTAAATCTATATGGCGGATACCTGCGCAGTCAGCCACGCCGAACATTCTTCGCAGATCTGCCTCCAGCACATTCGCGCGCCAGTTTGGTGACATCTTCACCGACTCATTTCACTATAAAGCGGCCGAAATTCGGCGTTGCGCATCCGCTTCACTCCAGCCTTGATCCAGCGAGGAACCAACCTAGCCCTGCAGTAAACGTCTATCATGTTGGGCAGGCGAGAAATCGCCGTGCGCGGATCCAGGACGAAGAGTTTCTTCGATAGTTCGCAGGCCGCGTGAAGCTGTCCGCCGATCAAAGCTCTCACCGCAAGCCAATGAATCATGTCGACCAGATGGGCATCGAGATCGCTGCCGAACTGCGGATACTTTTCGCGAAACTCGGCAAGAACGATCTCACACGAACGAAGCATCTGCATGACATCGCTCGACATGTTGACGTTTGTCATCCGGTAGCCCACGAGGTGCTGAGGCACGACGCGGAATTCGTAATTTTCCGCTATTCTGAGGCACATTAGAAGATCCTCGCAGCCCTGTGCGTTCCTGGCCCTCAGGGAAGGATCGAATTGTCCCGCCCGCTCGAATGCGGAGCGACGCATCAGCATCGAACTCCCGTTGCCGACAAAATTCATTCTGCACATCCGTTGCAGAACGCGGCCATCGGCATCGGGCCGGTTGTATAGTGAGAATACCCGGCCGTTCTCGTCGATTTGCGCAAACCAGCAATATGCCAGGCCCGCAGAAGAGCCACCTTCCTGCAGGGCGCGCAGTTGCAGTGCGATCTTGGATGGGGCCCAGAGATCATCCGCGTCGACAAACGCCAGAAACTCCGCATCGGTAGAGGCCGCACCGCTGTTGCGGGCCTGCGCAACACCGGCATTCGACCGCCTCATTAGGCGTATACGCCGGTCTTTCTCAGCACAGGAGGCCACAATCGAGGCGGATTGGTCCGTCGACCCATCGTCCACCACCACAATGTCTAGCGCCTGATGGTCCTGCTGGCAGATGCTGGTCAAGGTTGCGCGAATGGTTCGCTCGGCATTGAACATCGGCACCACGACGCCTACCCTGGCATTGTCCTGGATCATTGAAGCCTTCGTTTTCTCTGCAAGAGCCAGTAAACGACGGACGGCGCCGACATTGCGATCAGCACCGCTCTTCAATGATTGGGGCGAATTCGAGGCAAATGAGGTCGGTCATTCAGCCTGGCCTATCGTAGCTGGCGGATTCGGGCCGTGACGAAGCAACGCAAAATCCGAAAAACAGACACGTGGATCGGTCACGTAAACGCTGCCTTATTAGCCTTTACTGAATAAGCCAGTCAACCGACGCCGCGCGACACGGAATGGCAGCGGCCCGCAACGCCGGCCTGGCGCGCGTGCAGCCGAGCGGCGGATGTTAAGGCCAGACGGGCGTCCCGTCTATTTTTTGGGGGCTGTTACCAACTGGATTTGTCGCTCGCCCGGGGCGCTGCTGCGCGCGATGACGACCCGGTCGCGCCCCTCACCCTTGGCCTCGTAGAGCGCGTGATCCGCGGCATTCGTGAGTTCGGCCCAGCCCGCTCCATGCTCCGGATAAGCGGCGATCCCGAACGAAACGGTAACCGTGCCCAGCGTCCGCCCGCGATGCGCCAAGTGGAGCTGCCTGATTGCCTGGCGCAGCGCTTCCGCCCGCTCAGCGCCTTCTTCAAGCGAGCATCCCGGCATCACGAGGGCGAATTCCTCACCGCCGTAGCGCGATACGACATCGCTATCCCTCGCATGCTCGATCAAAGTGGCGGCGACTTGCTTCAATACCAAGTCGCCGGCCTCGTGGCCGAACGTGTCGTTGAACTGTTTGAAATGGTCGACGTCGAGCATCATGATCACCAGCGGCTGAGCTGACCGCTCCATCCGGCGCAGTTCACGGCTGCTGGTTTCCTCGAGATATCGCCTGTTGAACAGACCGGTGTTCGGATCGCGGATCGATTGCTGCCGCAGCGTCTCGCGCAGGCGCAGATTGGCGAGCGCCAATGCCAGCGTATCGACGACGCCGCGCAGGATCTGTTGCCTCTCAGCCAACCATTGCGGTTTGTCAGCCGCATTCGGTTCACACAAATGGAGAATACCCAGCGTTTCGCCTTGTGCCGCCAGAGGCATGCAGACGTAGCCCTTGCCGCCATTCTCGGTGATATGGGCGCAGCGTGGCGACAGCATGCCCGGGCCGGCGACATGCTCCTGGCCGCGTCGCAACGCCCAGCAGTCTTCCGGCGCAAATTGGGTAGCGCTCGACCGAACGGAGCCCCAATGCGCCACCTCTTCCACCAGGTTGCGCGAGGCGCTGGTCAGGTGGACTGTCCCGCTCAAGCCACCGAGGAACTCGGCCATGGCGGTGCCGACCACTGAAAACGCTTCAGGAAATGTAACGCAGGCCTGGAGCAGTTCGCCGAGCTTCACAAGGCGGGTGGTGGTTTCCGACTTCTCGTGCAATTCGCGGTTTAGCACCGCCAGCTGATCGGCACGCTCGTTCACAACACCTTCCGCGCGGCGCAGTTCGCTGATGTCATTGAGTGTGAGGACGAGACCTCCGTCGGACTTGCTGAGGGGACTGCAGCTCGCGATCACCGGCAAATGCGAACCATCCAATTTGGTCAGGCGCACTTCGCTCTGGTGCTGGCGGCCCGAGGTCAAGGCCAGCGCGACCGGAGACGTCCCGGCCGCGAACTCGCCGCCTCTCGGATCACGCATCGTCATGACCGAGCGCCATTCCTGGCCGACGATCTTGTCGGCGCGTCGCCCAATCATCGATGCCGCCGCAGGATTGACGCTGGCAATCCGGCCCTCACCGTCGAGGACGGCAATGCCTTCTGCCGCCGTGTCGACGATATCCTCGATATGGGCTCGCGCCGATTCAAGCTCGGCCGCCATCGTGTTGAAGCCATGCGCCAGCTGGCCGAACTCATCCTTGCGATTGTGAATTATACGCGTCGTGGCATCGCCTTTGGCCAGCGCTTCCATGCCTTTCGTCAGGTCCGAAAGCCCGGCGCCGAAACGGCGCAGTAGCGCCGCCGCGAATCCCGCCGCAACCAGCATGGCGGCCGCCGCGCTGAGGCCAATCAACCAAAGCATGTTGCTGGTGCGCCGTTCGGCATCGCCTAGCAAGGGGTCGTATTCCAAGAGCACGGCGCCGATGATCGTGTCCTCGGGATGCTCGACCGGAACGACCAATAAGTCGTTGATCTCGTGAGGATCATTGAACCTGCGTGGGACGCCATCCTCCAGCGTCTTGCCGACTTCATTGCCGGGGTCATGATCGAACTTGTCGCCGATAGTGTGGTCTTCGTCGGAAGCGTGGGCCAGGAGGATCTTGTTGCGGTCGACGACGAGGAAATCTCTGCGCGAATCGTGATGCTGATGCTCCAGAAACTCGCGCAGCGCGTCTGGTCGATCGAGCAGCGAAGGTGCCCCATCGGATGACTTGAAGACGACCGTGTTGGCCAATTCCCGCGCGACATTGGCCGCCTCGGTCAATCCCAACGACCTGATCGCGGCCATCTGTGTAAAAATCGCAACGCCGCCTACCAGCCCGATCAAAGCCGAGGCGGCCACCATGCTGAGAATGATTTGGCTCTTGATGCGCACGTCACGGGCCTGCTGAGGACGACGGCATCGTACATGCCCCGATCGAGCCAACATTTCACACTGAATATTTTATTACCAAATGCTTATTAACGTACTAACGATAAGCCAATCAGGCGGCGTTCTTTTGCCGCTTCGGCTCACGGCGATTTGTCGTACGCCTCCATAATGGTGGGCCGCGCCCGGCCGGAGCGCAAAAGGGAGCTTCGGGTCGCAGTCGCCCGCGGCAGTTATCCACCCTGCCGCAAGCCAATGTCGCTCTCTGCTCTGGGCGATCCGCTCCTCAAAAGGTGGCTGCTTCGGGCAAGCCTTCCAGACAAAGCCATTCATGCTTCCTGTGAGGCCAATGGAGCATTGTCGGGGCGGGAATTTCGGTCCTCACGCCGCTCGGCTTTAGCCTGAACGATGCGGTGACAGTCATGTCGGCCTGGGGCAAGCACCACGAGACATGGAAATCTCGGCGTAAAGCGGCCTGACGCGGGCGGTGTCGCGCCGGTTTAGTCGCCCAGCATCGACATGCTCAGCGCGGGCTTTGAGCCGAAGCAATGCCATTGCTGCAGTGGCGACTTGGCGTCTCAGCTGCGATTGCGCAACGCGTCGACCAGCACCGCAAAGGCCAGCGAGTTCTGCCTTCGGCTCGGGGTGACTATTTTTCCCGCATGGCTCGGCGGAAGTTCTGCGTGATTGGCTCGGCGAGGTAAGAAAGCACGGTGCGAGCACCTGTCCGGATCAGCGCCTCGCTCGACATGCCCGGCAGCAGTTTACGGCCCTCCAGCTTGGCGAGTTCGCTCTTGTCGATCAACACGGTTGCGGCGAAATACGGTGCGCCGCTGCGCTCCTCCACCATGCGGTCAGCCGACACGATCTCCACGACGCCGTCGAGTGGCGGCAGGTTGTAGCGGGCGAAGGCCGGGAAGCTGACGCGCGCCGGCTGTCCGGGGGCGATCGTCTCGACATCCTCTGGTTTGACCATAGCCTCGACCACGAGTTGTTGTCCGAGCGGCACGACTGTCATCAATGTCTCACCGGATTTCACGACACCGCCCGCCGTGTGGACCTTCAGGTCCATGACGATGCCGTCAACCGGTGCGACGACGTTGGTACGGGTAAGCACGTCCTTGGCGGAACGCTCCTCCTGTCTGAGGTCAAACAACTCCGCCTCGACCTTGCTCAACTCCTCGACGGCCTGGTTCAGCCGCACTGTGTTGAGGTTCAAAATTTGCATCTCAATCTCGGCCATGGCGCTTCTGGCACGAGCGATTGCCGCGACGTTGGTAGCGCGCTCCCCCTCGACCACCCGCTGTTGTCGTCTGAGCAACAGGTTCCTCTCGCGGGTGGTCAGCCCCTTTTTGAGCAGACTTTCAAGATCTTTGGTTTCACCCTCGATCGCCTCGATCTGCTTGTCCTCGGTGACGATAAGGTCCTCCAGTCCCGTTATCTCTTCCTCGGTCTGGTGACGGCGCTGGCTGAGAATTTCCCGCTCGTCCTTCAAGTTGTGGTGCTTCGCCGCGAACACGTCACGCTGTGCGGCCACCGCGTCCTTTACGGCGGTGGCGGGATCTGCGAGCAACGCCGGATCAAACTCGATCTCGGCCTTGCCGTCACGCTCAGTCCTGAGACGCGCGGCCAGCGCCTCACGCGTTGCTATCCGGTTCTGGATCAGGTCAAGCTGCGCCGTTGCCTGTGTGTTGTCGAGTCGGATGAGGACCTTGCCCGCCTTGACGATATCACCGTTGGCGGCGTTCAACTCCGCGATGATGCCGCCCTCGAGGTGCTGGATGAGCTTGCGCTCGCCGGCGACCTTGATAACGCCCGGAGCCACTGCGGCGCTGTCCAACGGTGCCAGCGCCGCCCAACCCCCGGCCACGCCGAAGAACAGGAACATGATCGCGAACCCGGTGCACGTCACGCCCGTGAGACGCAGGGGTACCGGTTCCAGCACGGAGGGTGGCGGGACGGGTAACGGCACGACGTTCAATTCTGGAGAACGGCTCATGCTTCTTTGACCTCTTTGATTTTTTTGACTTCCTTGACCACTTCGAGGGTTGGCAGCTGGGCCACCTTGCCGGCGCGGTTGGCGAGTTCGTTGAAGACATAGTCGCGCGGACCGAAAAGGTCTTTCTGGCCGCGGTTGAGGACCAACACCTTGTCGACCTTCTCCATGATGTTCGGGCGGTGTGCGATCAAGATGATGGTCGTTTTCGTGGCCTTGGCGATACCGATGGCGGCGGCCAATGCGTCTTCGCCCTCTTTGTCGAGGTTGGAGTTGGGTTCGTCGAGAATAAGGAGCGCCGGGTCGCCGTAGAGTGCCCGCGCCAGCCCGATGCGCTGGCGCTGTCCGCCCGACAACACCGCGCCTGCCTCGCCGATCTCGGTGGCGTAACCCTTCGGCAGCCCCTTGATCAGTTCGTGGACGCCCGCCAGCTGCGCGGCGTTGACCACGTGCTTGAAGACCGCGGGGTTGAGCGTCGCGAAGCGGCAGATGTTTTCGGAGACGGTACCGGCGAAGAGCTCGACGTCTTGCGGCAGGTAGCCGACGTGACGGCCCCGGTCCTCCGCCGCCCATTGGGCGACGTCCATGCCGTCGAGCAACGCGCGGCCTGCGGATGGGCGCCAAGCGCCGGCCAACACTCGCGCCAGACTCGTCTTGCCGGCCGCGCTCGGGCCGATCAACGCCATCACTTCGCCCGGGTTGAGTTGGAAGCTGATTCCTTTCAGAATCGGCTCGCCGCCGCCCTGCCGGGCGAGTGCGATGTTCTCGGCCTCAAACTTACCTTTCGGGCGCGGCAACGGTAAGGCCGGCGTGGCCTCCGGGTGCTGTCCGGCGACTGCGACGAGACGTTTGTAGGCGTCGCGGGCCCCCACCGTCGCCTTCCACGTGCCGATCGCTTGTTCGACCGGGGCCAACGCGCGGCCCATCAGGATGGAGGCGGCGATCATGATGCCGCCGGAAGCCTCGTTCCGCAATACAAGATAAGCGCCGAGGCCGAGGATGGCGATCTGGAGGGCCTGACGGAAGGAGCGCGCGATGGCCGAGATTGTGCCGCCCCGGCTGCTGGCGCGGGAATGTCCGTCGTTCGCCTCGTCCTGGTGGACCTTCCAAGTTTCGAGCAGGGGCTTCAACATGCCCATAGACTGCACGACCTCGGCGTTGCGGATCACGGCCTCAGCCTGCGTGTAAGCCCGCGACTGCGAGCTACCGGCCTCCGTCAGCGGCTTGCGTGTGATGTACTCGTTCAGCAACGCCAGTGCGAACAATACAATCCCGCCGCACAATGCCAGCCAGCCCAACCAAGGGTGCATGAGGAAGATAGCGGCGAAGAAGATCGGTGCCCAAGGCGCGTCAAGGATCGGGTAGATACTCGGGCTGGTGAAGAAATTTCGTACCTGGTCGAGGTCACGCAGCGGGCGGGAGGTAACCTGACCGGGCGCGGCGGCCGCGTACTCTACCGATGCGGTCAGGAGAACAGGCGCCAACCGCGCGTTCATCCACGTTCCGACTTTGGCCAGCAGGCGCTGGCGCACGACTTCCAGTGCCGCCATTGTCGCCAGCGCCGTCGCCGCCATCAACGTCAAAACCACCAGTGTCTCCGTGCTGTGGCTGCCCAACACGCGGTGGTAGACCTGGAGCATGTACAGCGCCCCGGTCAGCATCAGCATGTTAATACCGGCGCTGAACCAGATAAGCGGCTTGACCGCGCGTCGGGCCTCTTTCATCACCACCTGCAGGGCAGGGGGATGTGGGTTAGCTGGTTTCACCATGTCATGTCTCTGTGCTCTGCCTGCGGGTTGCAACAGGTTCCACATACCGCCCGGAAAATTCCGTGCACTCGACGGGGTGGTAGAGGGGAGGCAGCGTTAACTGCCTCCCCCTGGTTCAGTGCTTAGACGATGAAGTCGTTGCTGACGTTCACTGGGATGAGCTGCGTTTCAGTCGGATCGCCGTCCGCGTCTGCCATCGCGAAGCTGAACTCGAGGTTGGCGTCGATTGTCCCACTGGTCTGCTGCACAAACCCGATGTCCACGATCTTCAGGACGTCGTTATCGGTCGGGTCCCATGCCGTCAGACCAGAGGTGGCATTGCTGTCACCGCCCGCTCCGATGGCCCCGTTCAGGTTGATGGCGGTACCCGTCAGCCCATTGGCGCTCTGCATGATCTGCACGCCCTGGATCTGGAACGTCTCGGTGCCATTATTGTAGTCGTTGCTCTCCAAGATCAGGAGGGCATCGTTGTTATCGAGCGTGAACTCGGTGTTGTACGGGAAGGGCACATTGGCGTTGCCCTTGATCAGGTCCGAGTTCTGCACGTTGACGGCCCTGGTGATCTCATTGCCGTTGGCGTCCTTGAGATCGAGGATCAGGACCAGGTCCTCACCGTTGCCAATGCCGTCGAACTTGATCACGACCCCACTGGCAGATGTGGTCGGGTCAAGCCTCTCGGTGCCGCCCCCGGGAGCATTCGGGTTGACGTCGCCCAGGATGTTCTCCTGGAAGAACCGCAACGTCAGCACTTCACCCTTCTGGATCGTGTCACCGGCGACCCCGTTTGTCGCCCGGGTTGCAGACACCCAGTCTTCGCGGGTGTTGGTGATCATGTCGTGGGTGGCACCACCGTTGTTGAACGTGGTGTCACCAACGGTCGCTCCGTCGCCGGTCGAGTTGAACCCGAAGCCGATCTGCTGGGTGGTCGAGTTTGCGGTGAACTGCACGAAGAACGGATTCGGATCGCCGTTCGGCGTCAGCTGCTCCGCGACGATCAGCGGGTGTCCCGTGTTGCCGGTGGGTGCTTTCGCCACCAACTCGCTGGTGTGCAGCACGTCGAAACTGAACCCGTCGATCACGTCGGTCAGGGTGAAGGTGTAGGTGTCGGCAGCCTTGTCGAAGACAAGCGTGCCGCCCGCCGTAGCGTCCTGCACACCAGCCGTGATTGGGTCCTTGTCGTAGTGGAACGAGAAGGCAAACGACGCAGATGTAGCGGTCTCAGCCGTGCGGGTTGCGACCGCTTGGGTGATGTTCGGGTTCTGCGTGTTGTCAACCGTGCCGGTGAGCCCGATCTGGATGCCCGCCAAAGCAAGGTTGGCATCGACAAAGTCGGTAGCACCCGCCGCATAAGCTGCGGCCGTGTGCTTGTCCACCATGTCGTACCCGAAAATCCCGCTGGCCGTCTGTCCCACCGCGTTGCCCAGATGCTCGGGGGTTTGGATGCCCGCAGTAATGGGATCAGCGTCGAACGGTGCCGTGATCGTCGGGTCGGTGTCGTTGAAGGTCAGCGACAGCCCCGAGCTCGCGCTTTGCGAAGACACGACGTCGTTGTCGCCGTCCGTCACCGTCACCGTCGACACCACGTTGATCAGAGTGCCGAGGTCGAGCGAGTTGTCCTCGCCCACGCCTTGCGGCGCGTTCGAGTGCTCAAGGGCAACCAACGACGTCAGCGTCACCGTCGTGCCAGACAGCGTCACCGTGAACGCCGTCGCATCGAGCACGGTGTCGCCGTCGCTGTCGTACTGGCCCGAGATCTGGCTGGCCGAGTCGGCCACCAGCGTGATCGCATGGTTGCCCGCCGTCGTCAGCAGCCCGGTCGCCGTCCCGCCCGCCAAGGCCAGCGCGTAGCTCACATTCGTTGTGAAGCCGTCGACCGCGCTAGCCGTGACGGTCGGCGGCGTGATCGTCACCTGCCTCTGCCCGCCAGCCCCGCTCGCCTCGACCACCTCGGCGGCGCCAACCGTCGGCGCGGCCGTGATCGAGAGCGTCGGATCGGTGTCGTTGAAGGTCAGCGACAGCCCCGAACTCGCGCTTTGCGACGACACGACGTCGTCGTCGCCGTCCGTCACCGTCACCGTCGACACCACGTTGATCAGACCGTTGAGGTCGAGCGTGTTGTCCTCGCCGACGCCTTGCGGCGCGTTCGAGTGCTCAAGGGCAACCAACGACGTCAGCGTCACCGTCGTGCCAGACAGCGTCACCGTGAACGCCGTCGCATCAAGCGTGTTGTCGCCGTCGCTGTCGTACTGGCCCGAGATCTGGCTGGCCGAGTCGGCCACCAGCGTGATCGCATGGTTGCCCTCCGTCGTCAGCAGCCCGGTCGCCGTCCCG
Organism: Mesorhizobium sp. M0938; assembly: GCF_040319125.1. Classification (NCBI taxonomy): domain Bacteria; kingdom Pseudomonadati; phylum Pseudomonadota; class Alphaproteobacteria; order Hyphomicrobiales; family Phyllobacteriaceae; genus Mesorhizobium; species Mesorhizobium sp. M0938. Next base: position 10,853 of record NZ_JAMYNS010000022.1, read on the forward strand.
CCCGCCAGGGCCAGCGCGTAGCTCACATTCGTTGTGAAGCCGTCGACCGCGTTCGCGGTGAAGGTCGGCGGCGTGATCGTCGCCTGGCTCTGCCCGCCAGCCCCGCTCGCCTCGACCACCTCGGCGGCGCCAACCGTCGGCGCGGCCGTGATCGAGAGTGTCGGCCCATCATCGTCAAAGTTGATGAAGGAGCCGACCTGTTCGCTGTAGGCGTTGGTGTTCGTCACCGAGAAATGGAACTCGGAGATGTCGAGCCCTTCGTTTGAATCGACCGACGAAACCTGCAGCCGATCCATTGGGCTGCTGGTGGTGACATCGACGATGGTGACGTTATCGAGGTCGGTGATGGTGACGATGCCGGTGCCGAGCCCGCTGACGGTGACGTTGCCGCTCCCCGTGGCATAGGTGCCATTGGCTGTGATGGTGGACGCAACCCCTGATTCACCCGTCAACTTGAGGCTGGTGATGTTCACGGAGCTGGTCGTAGTACCGTCAAAGAAGTCCGTGCCTTGCTCGTTGCCCGCATTGTTGAAGGCGGCGATCCTGACGTCCACCCGATCAGTCGGATTACCAGGCGTGACCTGGTTGATCGTGAACCCGGCCTGCGTGACAGTCTCGAGATGGCTGCCGTACTGGATTTGCGAGGCACTACCTGCGTTCAGGTTACCGCCGGTCACAAAATCGACCTGGAGCGTTTCGTTCGGATTGATGCTCTGGTTGTTGACGCCGAAGCCCTGTGTACTCACATTGGCGGTGCCACCGTTCAAACCTATCACCAGAAGTTGCTTGGAAGCGTCAGTGGACGAATTGATGAGGTAGAAATCATTATTGCCGGGCGCGGCGGCGGAGCCTAAGAAACTAGCCACGCTGGTCCCCGCGACCGAAGCGAACACCTTATTGGACAGATCGATGCGGTCGTCCGGGTTGGTCTCGTCCGGATGGAACAACGGCACATACTGGACCGTGTACAGGTTCGCCTTGGTGTTGCTGGTGCTGTTCAGCCCAAGCGAGAAGGCGAGCGGACCGGTTGGGTCGGGCGCGACGGTCCCGTCAGAGGTACCGATGACGCCGATCACGACGTTTGCATGAGTTGGGTCTTGGAACAGCCAGACATAATTGCCATCGACCGTCTGAATGTCGCTGTTCACGCCGACGGTGGTGGAAAACGGGGTTCCATTGAGATTCTGGGAGAGAACGACCGAGGTGATGGTTTCCCCTGCACTCGCCGAGGCGACCACGAAGTCGGTCTGGAAGGCGACCTCCGGTGAAGTCAGCCCACCCGCATCGTCGAGACCTAGGAGATATTGCAGCGTGGGGTCGGTGAGGTGCGGCGCAACGGACGGGTTAACATCATCGTCCTGAAGACCGGTGGTCTCGTCGATGATGATGTCTTGAGCTACGATGTCGAGTGCCATGGAGATTCTCCTTGGTTAAAACGCATCAAAAAAAGGGAACCAGCCCCAGATGCCCAGAACTATCCGGCCAAAGTTACCTGAGACATCCGATGACGCCGGAATGCACCTGCATGGGTGCACCCTGATCGCGTACTGAATGGCGGCCCTCAATTGTCATTGTGCCGCCGATGAAGAGGACGCGTCCATTCGCGGTTCGATAGTGTTATGGTGAATACCCCTGCCCGATCGAACGATATAGATCCTTCGATAGGGTCGAGCCGCGACAGGCGCTTGCGGGTGGCAGCGTCGGCATGCGGGGCGATCGATATGCTGGGGGCTTCCGGCCTGTTGCCGGTATCATGCTGACGAAGGCGGCATCGACGCCTGGCCGAAGGTTATGATCAAAGCCCGCTTTTGTGGCCCGTTCCGAGGTGGTCGGCACCTTTGTCAAACGTCGCCCAGGCCAATTCAGCCCTGCTGCCGAGGTGGAGCTTTTCGTAGACGTGGTGCAAGTGCATTTTCACCGTGCCCTCGGATACGTGCAGCTGCTCGGCAATGTTCTTGTTGCGGAACCCGCGCACGACGAGGCTGGCGACTTCGGCCTCACGTCCTGTAAGCGCGCGTGGGGGGTGATGCAGCACTTTCGGCATCACCAGCTGCTGGAGGATATTATAATCGATCCATTTTCGACCGGCCCCCACCGCGCTGACACATTCGATAAGGTAGCGGTGGCTGACGCCGTCCAGCAACAAGCCGTCGGCGTCGAGTGCCTGCATCTCCTTGACGTCGAATTCGCTCTTTGGCTGCAGGATGAAAATGATGCCCAGGGCGCTATTGCTGGCCCTTAGCCGAAAAGAAAGGGTGGCTGTCTGCCGATCCGCAATGTCCAAGCCTATGATAGCAATGTCAGGCCGATGACGCTCCACATGGGGAAGAACGTCCATTGTGCGGTGGCAGTCTGCAACAACGCTGTGTCCGGCCTCCCGCAGAACCCACTCCAGACCGGCGAGATAGACCCCCCGCGGGTCCGCAACAACCAAAGTCGCCATGCGAACACCGTCCCCAAAAAACGCAATGACTTACTTAATTATCAATGAATCAGGAGAGCAGAGCTTCGAGCTATTGTCAAGAAGATACTAATATAGATGAAGCTATAACAGTAACCTAAGGTAGGCCCTGCCAGACCGGGCTCCCTAGCCCTGGCACGCATGTCAGTACCGTCGCTGATGCTGCGTCGGGTTGGCTCGCGGCGCGCTTTAGGCAGGCCAAGGCGCGCCTTCGTCGATCTGCAAGAAAGCGCGCGTGTAGCTCCATGCCCGGCTGGTTTCCACGTCAGCCAGGTTTGAGCCGGTTGGCCCAATCTGGACGCAAGCCGGACTTCCGGCCGTCGAGCCATCTCAGGTTCTGCCCTTGGCGACCATTCAAGCAAAACCCGCCCCGGTCTCCGGAGCGGGTCTGTTGCCTGAGGCGGAACTCAACACATGTCCGCGCCAGCAAGGTCGCCTCGATATGCTGAAGATCCGGTTAACCGGCCAGATTTGATTCAAATACGCCTGTGGATATTTGTCTTTGGGTAAATCGAGATTGCCATCCTTGTCGGACGGCGGGCAAAAGGAGAAATCCATGACTAGCGACTTTGCCGCCGCCCATCTCCACCTCGAACGAGCCTGCCATTATTTGCGCGGCGATGACGAGACGAGCAGCATGGCTCGTGCGGCTCTGGATATTCTGATCGATGCAATCGTCGCGGCCCAGTACAAGCGTCCGCCCGCAGACATCATGGAATTTCCCAGAACGGCAAAGCGGCAATAGTCGAGAGGCGGCCCCGGGGCTCGCACAAAACCAACCGGCAGATCGCCTGCGTCAGCAGGTTATTCCCTTGGGAATCGGTGAGGACCGGCGTCCGATCCTCCACTGCATTTCATGCCGAACCCCTGTGCCTCTGTTCCTGCAATTGGGACGGGCGTATTCTTGCCGCGATCGAATGATCTGAACTTATCTCGGGGAGGAGATGGCGATGGGCGAGGCAACGCGTCACGACGCTTGGCAGGCCGGAGATAGCTACGACCTCTATATGGGGCGATGGAGCCGTCAGATCGCTCCACTGTTCCTGGATTGGCTCGATCCAGCGGACGGGCTGGATTGGCTGGAGGTAGGTTGCGGAACCGGGGCGCTGTCGGCAGCCATCCTGGCGCGCTGCAATCCCAGGAGCCTGGTGTCCATAGACCCATCGGAAGGTTTTCTCGCCAAGGCGCGCGCAAACGTGCCTGACGAACGCGTCCGGTTTCTCGCAGGCGATGCGCAGGCGTTGTCTGTCGAACCGAGCAGCAAGGACATGGTCGTGTCGGCGCTTGTTCTCAACTTCATCCCCGACAAGGAAAAGGCACTCGCCGAGATGCGGCGGGTGGCCCGCCGTGGAGCGACGATCGGGTTCTATGTGTGGGATTATCCCGGCGGCGGCGTGGAATTCATGCGGGCCTTCTGGACCGCTGCGACTGCTCTTGATCCCGGCGCTGTCGACCTTACCGAGGACAGGCGCTTTCCGTTCTGCACCCAAGACGGATTGACCGATCTCGCGGAGAAGGCCGACTTGGTTTCCATCGACGCCACCCGGATTGAAATGCCGGCTGTGTTCAAGGACTTTGACGACTACTGGTATCCCTTCACCCTGGGCGCGGGACCGGCGCCCGGCTATTGCATGAGTCTCGAGCCCGCAGCTCGCCAGAGATTGATGGAGAGCCTCCGCGATAGTCTGCCGCGCGGCGAGGGCGGGTCCATCCCCTTGAAAACCAGAGCCTGGGCAGTCAAGGCCAAGGTTCGCTGATACCCGCGAGCCCACGTCCCGCCGGACTGGCAGGCCGCCAACGATAGGCTGTCCTGCGCAAAGTTCGGGTTGACCGGCCGTGTAGGTGAAGCGACAATTCGTCCAGCCGAGATCGTCATGCCGGCGTCAGGAAGGAGATACGATGGACGAGCCCGATCGGTGGCGTCACATGTCGAGCGCGCCAAGGGATGGCAGTCGAATCCTTGTCACGGTTCGGCCGTCCGAACAGGGTCCGGCGGAAGTCGACCTGGCTTACTGGTCCCGAGCCGACCAGTTCGGCAGTGAGGGCTGGCGTGCTTCCGACTCGTCGCCTGGACGCGTGGTTGAATACGCCGAACCCGAACTGAAATGCTGGATGCCGCTGCCGACAGCCAATCTGAGCAAGGGTTCATTGCCCAGCCCCTGGGACGAAGAAGATGTCCCGCTGCTGGATGGGTCGGGGATATAAGGCTGGCGCGCGATCGTCTGATCCGCCTCGACATTCCTGATTAGAAGTTCGCTCCGACCTTCAGGCCCACCGCGTGGCTGTGGCCGTCGCCGTCGAGCCCCAGGTTAAGGCGGTAGTCGAGCCCAAGCTGCCAGTCATCGCCGAGTTCGGCGTCGAAGCCCGCCTGCAAGGTCAGGTAGTCGCGGCTCATGGGATCGATCTCCAGCGCATAGGGTAGTCCGCCCGAAAGGTCGGCATAGCCAATGCTGGCAAGGCTCGAGCCCGCGAAATCATGCGTGTATTCCAGCCTGGCGCGCGGCACCAGCGCGCCCCAGTCTGTCGGCATGTGGTATTCCATTCTAAGACCCAGCACGCCGGCCACCATCTCCGCGTCCTGGTCGCCAAAGGCGAGGTTGTAGGGTCCCGCACCCGTCTCGGTGAAGGCGTCAAGCCGAGACCAGGAGGCCTCAACCCGCGCATAAGGCGACAGAAGCAGGCCGTCCCTGCGATGCTCGTAGCCTGCCGAGAGCGAGCCGAAGAACTGGTGCCCGTCGCGCCCGCCTTCCGCGAAGCCGCCCGTATCGGTGACGAAGCGGTGGCTGTCGAACTCCAACCGGCTAAAGCCAAGGAGCCCGTCCAAGAAGATCCCCGCCATCGGCTGATAGCTGCCATAGAGGGCGGCACTGAAGGCCTGCGCCTCGCTTTCAGTGCCGTTGTCTCCGACATCAACGGCGTCGCGTCCATAGCCGATGCCGATGCCGCCGACAAACTTCGGCGAGAAGCGCCAGTCGACGCCGGCGCTAACGCCGACAAGTGTCTGGTCAAGCTCGAGCGCACCGTCCTCGCGGCTGCCGAAATTGACGAAGCCGCCGGCCCAGAAGGCCATCCTGCTAGCGCTCGCGGCTCCGCCGCTGCCGCCGGCCGGTGCTCCGGGGCCGCCGAGAGGGAAGCCGAACGCGCGAGCGTCGCCGCCTTCTTCACCCGCATAGGCCAGCGGTTCGTCTTCTCGCTGCAGACCGATCCGCAGATCGATCGATGCGGCACGGCGATCGCTTTCGTTATGCAACCGCTCCAGCCGGTCGTTAAAGTTCCCGATCTGGGCGTCTGCGAGACGGCGGGCCGAATCCACCTGAGCCGTCAGCAGACCGATTACCTCGGGATCTTCCGAGGGGTCGGGCCGTATCGTCACGCTGAAGGTGATGGTCGCCGGCGCCGACACGCCCCAGGCATTGGACAGCGTATAAGTAATGGCGACTGCGCCGCTCGCCGTCTCCGTGGCGGCAAAAACCAGATCGTAGTTGCCGCCGCTGCCTTCGATGCTGGCGGTGCCGGCGGCTGCCGGAGGATGAGAAACGATCGCTGCTCCCGTGAAGGGCGAACCCGTTGCACCCTCAGTCAGGCTTGCCCGGCCCGTCGTGCCCGCCAGGATCTCTACCGTGCGGCTGGAAGCCACCGGGACTGGGGCACCGATGACGAGCGTGTAGGAGGCGGAGCCGGTGAAGCCGAGGGCGTCGGCGGCTTCGATGGTGACGGCAAAACTCCCGGACTCGCTCGGTGTGCCTGTGAGCGACCCGTCTGCGGCAAGCGTCAGTCCCGCGGGCAACGCACCGGATGTCAGCGCAAAGCCGTAGGGAGCCGTACCGCCTGTCGCCGACAATCCTTGCGCATAGGCGACACCGCCGGTGCCGCCAGGCAAGGAGGAAGGCGTGAGCGTGATCGCCGGAGCGCCGATGGAAAGTGCGTAGGCCTGGACGCCGGTGAACCCGTTCGCGTCAGTCGCGGTTACGGTGAAATTGAAATTTCCAGCGGTGGTCGGTGTGCCTGCGAGCGACCCGTCAGCGCCAAGCGTCAGCCCGGTGGGCAGCGTACCGGCTGTCAGCGCGAAGCTATAGGGAGCCGTGCCGCCTGTTGCCGACAGTCCTTGAGCATAGGCGATACCGCCGGTGCCATCGGGCAAGGTGGAAGGCGCCAGCGTGATCGTCGGAGCACCGATGGACAGCGCATAGACCTGGACGCCGGTGAAGCCGTTCGCGTCAGTCGCGGTTACGGTGAAATTGAAATTTCCAGCGACGGTCGGTGTGCCGGCGAGCGACCCGTCAGCGGCAAGCGTCAGCCCGGTGGGTAGCGTACCGGCTGTCAGCGCGAAGCTATAGGGAGCCGTGCCGCCTGTCGCCGACAGTCCTTGGGCATAGGCGATACCGCCGGTGCCATCCGCCAAGGTGGAAGGCGCTAGCGTAATCGTCGGAGCACCGATCGACAGTGCATAGACCTGGACGCCGGTGAACCCGTTCGCGTCAGTTGCCGTCACGGTGAAATTGAAGCTTCCAGCGGTGGTCGGGGTTCCCGTCAGGTCGCCCGCGGCCGACAGGTTCAGCCCCGGCGGCAGTGTGCCGGCCGTAACCGTGTAAGCGTAAGGCGCCACCCCGCCGGAGGCGGAAAGCGCCTGCGCATAGGCGGTACTGCCGGTGCCATCGGGCAAGGTGGAAGGCGCCAGTGTGATCGTCGGAGCACCGATGGACAGTGCATAGACCTGGACGCCGGTGAACCCGTTCGCGTCCGTTGCCGTCACGGTGAAATTGAAGGTTCCTGCGGTGGTCGGTGTTCCCGACAGGTCGCCCGCGGCCGACAGGTTCAGCCCCGGCGGCAGTGCGCCGGCCGTAACCACATAGCCATAGGGCGCTGCTCCGCCGGAGGCGGCAAGAGCCTGTGTATAAGCTATACCGCCGGTGCCGCCGGGCAGGGTGGAAGGTGCAAGCGTGATTGTCGGAGCAGCGATGGACAGCGCATAGACTTGCGTGCCGGGAAAACCGTTCGCGTCAGTTGCCGTCACGGTGAAATTGAAGGTTCCTGCGGTGGTCGGGGTGCCCGACAGGTCGCCTGAGGCCGACAGGCTCAGTCCTGGCGGCAATGCGCCGGCGCCAACCATATAGTCATAGGGTGCCGCCCCGCCGGAGGCGGAAAACGTTTGCGCATAGGCGATACTGCCGGTGCCATCGGGCAAGGTGGAAGGTGCAAGCGTAATTGTCGGAGCAGCGATGGACAGCGCATAGGCCTGGACGCCGGTGAAGCCGTTCGCGTCAGTTGCCGTCACGGTGAAATTGAAGCTTCCAGCGGTGGTTGGTGTGCCTGTGAGCGACCCGTCAGCGCCAAGCGTCAGCCCGGTGGGCAGCGTACCGGCTGTCAGCGCGAAGCCATAGGGAGCCGTACCGCCCGTCGCCGACAGCCCTTCAGCATAGGCCATACCAGCGGTGCCATCCGTCAGCGTGGAAGGCGCCAGCGTGATCGCCGGAGCAGAGATGGACACTGCATAGGCCTGGGCGCCGGTGAAACCGTTCGCGTCCGTTGCCGTCACGGTGAAGTTGAAGGTTCCGGCGGTGGTCGGTGTTCCCGTCAGGTCGCCTGTGGCCGACAGGTTCAGCCCCGGCGGCAGTGCGCCGGCCGTAACCACATAGCCATAGGGCGCTGCTCCGCCGGAGGCTGCAAGAGCCTGTGTATAAGCGATACCGCCGGTGCCGCCGGGCAGGGCGGAAGGTGCAAGCGTGATTGTCGGAGCAGCGATGGACAGCGCATAGGCTTGCGTGCCGGGGAAACCGTTCGCGTCAGTTGCCGTCACGGTGAAATTGAAGGTTCCTGCGGTGGTCGGGGTGCCCGACAGGTCGCCTGAGGCCGACAGGCTCAGCCCTGGCGGCAATGCGCCGGCGCCAACCATGTAGCCATAGGGCGCCGCCCCGCCGGAGGCGGAAAACGTTTGCGCATAAGGGACACCGGCGAAGTCGCTGGGCAGGGCCGAAGGTGCCACCATGATCGTCGGAGCACCGACGGAAAGCGCATAAGCCCGGGCGCCGGTGAAACCGTTCGCGTCCGTCGCCGTCACGGTGAAATTGAAGCTTCCAGCAGTGGTCGGCGTGCCTGCCAGCGTGCCGCCGCTGGTTAGTGAAACACCCGGAGGCAAGGCGCCTGCCGAGACTGTAAAGCTGTAGGGCGCAGTGCCGCCCGTGGCGCTAACGGACTGTGAATAGGCGTTGCTGGCCGTCGCCGAAGGCAGGCTCGGCGGGCCTACTGTGATGGTGGGCGAGATATAGGTGAACCCGCCGGTCAGAGTGCTCGAACCCGACAGGGTGGTGACTGTGACGTTCCTGCTGCCGGCGGTGTTTGCCGGCGTCGTTCCGGTGATTGTCGTGGAGTTGACGACGGTTGTGCCGATGAGCGCGGTGCCCCCGATGGTCACGCCTGTGACGTCGTTGAGGTTTACGCCTGTGATGGTAACCGAGGTGCCCCCGGTCACCGGTCCGCTCGTCGGCGAGATCGACGTCAGCGACGGCACGCCCGGTGGAACGTAGGCGACGGTAACCTGTCCAGCCACGTTCCCGCCGCGTGGTCCTCCATTGGTCGTAAGATCATACATTCCGTACTGGATGATGTCGATATTATTGCTCGGCTGGGTTACGTAGGTCGCCGTGCAGTTGGTCGTCGCGAATGGAGCGAGCGGAAGGGCGGGCGCGCAATTGACCGTCCCCAACGGGTGGTTCATGGTGAGGGCGACCGAGTTGATGATCGCGTTCTCCTGGTCGACCCGGAAATGGAAGGTGATGGTCTGGCCGGGGCCTGAGAAGGTGCTGGGAGTCGCCCCCGTAATCGTAACGCCCGCAGCCGCGGGCAAGATTAAGGCGGCCATGAAGATGAAGAGCGCGCCGACACGCACCAGTATTGCAGCCGCAAGACGCGCCGAACCGAACATGCCCCAACCCCCCGATCAGGTATTGCCAAGCAGCCGAGAAGAACCCGTTGCCCATAGCATTGCCTGAACGCCTGTCTAACACAAACGCGTGTAGGGTCAACGGCCTACAACCGTCGTTGCCTTGGTATAGACAGAAAGATTTCTTGCCGTTCTCAGGAGCCAGGATGGCGCTCGGATGAGCGAAGCTCCCGAACCGTCCAAGACAGGCTATTGGCACCGGGTATGACCGGCTGAGAATGACGTAATGAGAGATGCAGTTGGTTGATAGGCAGGCAGGACAGATCTTCTCTGTTCTGCCCTGTTTGCCAAAACTTGGCTCTCCCCACTTGGGGGGAGATCGGCAAGCTTCGCCGCCGGTTCGTTTCAAGCCCCTCAGAACAGGAATGCAGCCGTGGCGGGATTCGGCCCGGTGCGACCGTCTGGTGAGTCTATTCCTCGAATGAGCTCGAGGTCGGCCGCGTCCAGCTCGAAGTCGAAGACGTCGAAATTGGCGGCGATCCGGTCCTGGTGGATCGACTTTGGAATGACGATCAGCCCTTCCTGAAGGTGCCATCTGATGATCACCTGCGCCACGGACTTGCCACGCTTTCCGGCGATGCTTTCAAGGGTCGGGTCGCTCAACAGTCGGCCGCTGCCCAGCGGGCTCCAGCTTTCGATGCGGATGTTGTGCGTACTATGAAAATCTCTGGCGTCGCGCTGTTGGAACCGGGGGTGGAGTTCGATCTGGTTGACGACGGGAACGACCCCCGTCTCGCCGATGATCCGCTCGAGATGGTCCCGGTTGAAATTCGAAACCCCGATCGACTTGATCCTGCCGCCATTCCTAAGTTCGATTAGCGTTTTCCATGCCTCGACGTATTTATCCTGGCTGGGCACTGGCCAGTGGATCAGGAACAGGTCGAGCTGTTCGATCCCGAGCTTGTTCATCGTCTCGTCGAAAGCCCGAAGGGCGGCGTCGCGCTGGTGCGCGCCGTTGCGCAGCTTCGAAGTGATGAACAACTCGCTCCTCGGCACGCCGGCCGTGCGGATCGCTTGCCCGACGCCTTCCTCGTTCTGGTAGCCTTCGGCAGTATCGATCAATCTGTAGCCCGCCCCGATGCCCCAACTCACCACCTGCGCCGTAATGGCTGGATCGACCTGCCACACGCCAAGGCCGATCTGGGGAATGGCGGAGCCATCGTTCAATGATATCTGTTCAGGCATATTCAGGTCCTTTTACAATGGGGACTACAAGGGGGGGCGCTGCGGAGCGTTCTGCCTCGGCGCACAGTCTATCTAGTCTCGATGTTCGCCAGGGCGAGTCGATGGCTCGATAAATGTCCTAATCGAAGCCGGGGCGAGATCCTGGATTTGGGGATGGCACGCCAACCCGGATCAATCTCGAAAAGTCCGGCGAAAGGCCCGACTCCCGCGCGCGGCCGTCGATATGGGCTAACTGCCTCAAAACCGACATTGGCAAGCGGCTGTCGAGCGCACCCCGTGCATACGCATATTCGGGAAGATAGCCATTGACGATCAGGCGCCAGTCAAGAGGGACCACGTCACCGACGGCTCGCATCATCTTGACGATCGTGGTCGTGCAGTTCGTCGTGATAGAATTATAGAACTCAGGCGTCGCGGAAAGTGCATTTGCGTCCGAAACGTATTCCAGCAAGAGCGCCCGGGCTGCGTCTGGCGACATTTTTAGCCGATAGATTTGGACGTCCTCTCCCCGAACGTTTGACCTGACGCCGCCGACGTCTCGCTCGTCGGCCGCGACAATGACCAGCGGATTGCTCTTGAACAGGTCTGCGACGGGTGAAAATTTGCCGCCTCCATGCCGCCGCACCTCAATCGACCAGGCAAGATAGTCACCTCCGGCAAAGCCAAAGCTTAGGATGACATGGGCAATATTAGGTCCGGACCAATAAGACATGAACAGGTCGACGGTCTGAACCCTGGAAAGGTCGTAGGTCCGCATCGTCCAGCGCTCGGTGAAATCAGTGTCGCTACGCCATTCGAAGTCTCGCACGTCAGTCAGCGTCAGCAGATTGCCGTCGCGGATGCCGGTCACCTGACGGGCGACTTCGGGCGCCCAGTCCGCGTGATCGAAAGGCCTGATGGTGCTCCACCAAACCAGCACCACAGCAAACGCAGCCGCAAACAGGACGAACGCCCTGTTTCGAAACCGGCCGAAGAGCGCGATGACGGTAGCGAGGCCGAACAAGACGAAAAGGACGCCGGCCACAGCCCGTCCAGGCTCGGCCACGGGCAGGCGATACCACATGGCAAGTCCGCCCCAGGCAGACAAGATTGCGACGGCCAGCGAAAGGACGATGGCAAGCGAGACCCGAGCGATGCGACGCATTCATTCCCCCTGATGCGCTGCTCTCCGGCTGTCTGGCATTGCCTGGACGCCATCGCGGGACATTCGAAGGCAACTCTACATCTCTATATTGAAGCACCAATGGCCCCGATACCAGCTGTCGCCGCGGATTTCGCAGGCATGAAGCGAGCGACAAGGTGCACGCGCGAAACGAGCGCGCTCGGCATCGGCCGTTCGATCAAACGATGACCTGGTGCGTCCGCCTGGCTACGTCACCGAGCGATCACGGGTTCCATCCGCCGCTGCCGTATTGTCGGGTAATGATCTCGAGAAGGTGACCGTTCGGGTCCTCGAAGTAAACACCGCGGCCGCCGTCGTGGTGATTGATTTGCCCCATCTGCGTCCGGCCGGGGTCAGCCCAGTACGGGAGGTTCCGTTCACGAATCCTATCGAAGATCCCGTCGAACTCGGCTTCGCTGACCAAGAACGCATAATGCTGCCGCCTGATTTCGCCGTCTGTGTCCATGTAGTCGAGGTTGGCGCCGTTTTCGGTCGTGACCATCTGGAAAGGTCCCCAGCGCCTCGGGGCTGGAAGACCAAGCATTTCCGCCAGGAATTTTGCCGACGCCTCGCTGTCGCGGGCCGACAGTATCGTGTGGTTGAAATCGATAGCCATGCATCACTCCCTTTGATCTTTCCTCGCACGTCGTTGTTTTCACGACTGAAGAGATCCGTACGAGATGGGGTCGAAGGCCATATTGCTCAAGCGGGCGTGCCAACATACCCGATGACCTGCGGACGCTGTCGAATGAGAAGGCTTCTCACCGGAAGTCGGTCATTCGGTGGATGTCGGCCGAACCCAAACAATGATATCCTGCGGGGAGCATTCGGGGAGGAAACTGCATTGACCCGCTTGGAAGCCGAAGGGGCGAGAGGTTGGTCGAATCTGCTGCTCGCGGCAGAGAGAGGCGATGCGGAGACCGTTCGAGCGGAGTTGGCGGCCGGCGCCAATATCAACGAAGCGGACGGCGGCGGCTGGTCAGCGCTTCATCTCGCAGCCCTCAACGCCCGCACCGCGGCGGTCGAGGCGTTGATCGAACACCCAGCAATCGATGTGAATTCCAGAAACACATGGAAGAGCACGCCTTTGAGCCTCGCTTCGGCCAAGGGCCACTACGCATCCATTCTAGCTCTCGTGAAACATCCCGAAATAGAGATCGATGCACGAGCCGAATACTACGGCAGAACGGCCCTTATCGAAGCAGCAAAGAACGGGCATCTGGACGTCGTTAAGTTGCTTGTCGAAAATGGCGCCGACGTGAATCTGAGTGACAAGACCGGAAGAAACAACGCGCTTATCGAGGCTATCAAGGGACGGCACTACGACGTCGCGGGATACCTGCTTGATTCCAGGAAAATGAACTTTCTCAACAAGGATATGAGACTGAACGCCCTGATCTGGGCTGGAAGCTGCCATAACCCTCAACTTATTGAAAAGCTGGAGACCTCGATTCATACTTTCTTCGAAGGCAAGTGAAGGGTCTTCGCGACCGGTTGCAATTGCCATTTGTAGTTACCGGACGAAGAAACAGGTAATCCTCCGATTCGGAAGGCTCGTCAGCCCTTCGCGATAAGCGCGCTGCTACTCACGATGTCGGGGCAGGGCGCCGACCGGGCCGGCCTCATATGCTGCAAGTGCTTTGGCGACGCCGGCAGTGAAGTGTTCAATATTGCTCGCATGTTCGAACGCTATCCCGGTTTGCGCAAACTCCAGTGGCGAATAGTCAGGCGCTATCCGCTTGATCTCTGCGATAATGCTCTGGGCTTCCTTGAGATCGCCGAGTTGCGCATGGCACGCCGCGAGCCGTGTCAGCCGCCAGGGTGTCTTCAATGGGAGCTTCGACATGCTACGGAGCGCGGCCTTGTAGTCTCCTGAAGAGTAAAGCGCGATAGAGCGATCATAGTGGTACCAATCAGGATGGATCGGATTGATCCGTATCGCACTGTCAAGCGCCGCGAGTGCTTCAAGAGGCCTGCCTCTCATCGTGAGCAGGTATCCCATTTGGGCAATCGTATCGGCGTCATACGGATTGAGGTCGAGCGCGCGTTGAAGATGATGTTCGGCTGCTTCGAACCGACGGGCTGAGAGGAGAGCCTGGGCGAGTACGCGATGGCAGCGTGGCTCTTCCGGCGCCAGGATCACCGCACACTCTGCGCGGTCGATCACTGAACCAAGCAACGCTGGGGATGCCTCAGCATAGCCACCGATAATGAGATCGGCGAGCGCGATGTAGGAATGCGCCAAGGCATAGGTCGGGTCCTTCTTGACCGCTGCCTGGAAAAGATTGCGTGCAGCCTCATTGTCGTCATCACCATAGCCGCGCAGCCGGGCCAGTCCACGCAGGAGAAGCTCGTATGCGGCCAAGCTGTCCGTAGGCTTTGGGGTTGCTTGTTTAATCGCTGCGTCGTCGAGCCGAGCGACCAGCCGGTTCACCACACGACGAGCGATTTCTTCCTGCATATCGAAGATCTGGTCGCCAGACGCAGAAAAATTATCGCTCCAGAGAACTCCACCCGTCGAGGCGGTAATGAGGCTGACGGTGACCCGCATGCCGTCTGCGCGAGTCGCCGCCCTGCCACGGACCAAATAGGTTGCGCCAAGGCTGTCGCCAATGGCGCGCCAATCGGAAGCGGAATCCGAGACAAATGCAAATCCGGAATTGCGCGCCAGCACCACGACCGTTCCAAAGCGAGCCAACGCATTGACAACGTCCTCGGCGAAGCCGTCAACCAGAGGGGTGTCTTCCGGCGCACCTTCGTTGCTGAAGCGCAGTACGGCAACGCTCGGCTGTCCAGAGCGCTCTGGCTTTGGCGCATCGAGAAGAGAAAGGACGTAGCCGCGTTTGGCTACCGTGCGGATAATGGTTTGGCTTTCGTCCTGCAGCGCCTTTCGCAACTCCCTGACGGCTTGCGTCAGTGAGTCCTCTGTCACGAAGACATCAGGCCACACCGCCGACATCAGTTCTGACTTGGTCGCGACACGTCCAATATTCCTGCTGAGATAGGTTAACAGATCAAACGCCTTGGAGCGGAGGGCAACAGGTTTCCCGTCGCGGAGAAGGAGGCCGCGCGCAAGATCAAGCTCGCAACTGCCAAGTGCCAGAACGTGCTCTGGATTTTCTTGCGACATCGAATGCCGACCTGATCAGCCTAACTAGACGCTGCCTGATTGGGGTCTCAATTCGCTCAGACGTCAAGGGATCAAAGGAATTTGATTCGCCTTCACTTTGGCTGGAAGCCATCCGCCTCTCCATGGCGATGATCTCGAGCATTTCGAACATCGTTCCAGGCATGGGCGCACAAGGCGACGCAGCCATAACGCAAGATACATATTCGAGGAGTTCTTGCCGGGCGGCTTGGCGCGTATTCTCATTCAGTGACATAGTCGACCTCATCCGGTTCTTTCTCGAGAACAATGAAGCCAAAGAACGGGCGCGTACCGGAAGATTTCTGAAATTCTGCTGAATCTGCCGTAGCAGGGGTTTCCTCGATCATTCAACCAATAGGTTGACAATCGTAAACGCAGGTCTATATTCAACTACATGGTTGAATTAGAGACGCCCCAGATGGACTCGGTCTTTCACGCGCTTGGCGACGCCACCCGCCGGCACATGCTTCGTGATCTCGCCGGTGGCGAGCGAACGGTGAGCCAGTTGGCGCAACCCTTCGCCATGTCACTCGCCGCCGCCTCCAAGCACATCAAGGCGCTGGAGAACGCAGGGCTTATCCGCCGAGAGGTGAGGGGCCGGACGCATGTCTGCCGGCTCGAACCCGCACCGCTGGCCAGCGCCCATCAGTGGCTGGGCTTCTACGAGCGCTTCTGGACCAACCGTCTCGATGTTCTCGAACGCCTCCTTCGCGAGGAGGACGCACGCAAAGTCCAGGATCATTCAAAGAAATCGCCCAACTCAAGAGAAGGAGACGACCGATGAACCAGATGAAAAGCATCGAAGCCTATGGCGAGTTGACCGAGCCCGCCACGTTCACCATCCAGCGTCTTTTGCCCGGTCCCATCGAGCGCGTCTGGGCTTATCTCACCGAGAGTGACTTGCGCCGGCAGTGGATGGCTGCGGGCCAGATGGAAATGAAGGCCGGCACCTCGTTCGAGCTCGTCTGGCGTAACGACGAGCTGACCGATCCGCCTGGCCAGCGCCCCGCGGGTTTTCCCGAAGAGCATCGAATGGAGGGCCGCATCACCGAGCTCGATGCGCCGCGCAAGCTCGCCATCACCTGGGGAAACACCGGCGGGGTTTCCTTCTTGCTGGAGCCGAAGGGCAACGATGTGCTGCTCACCGTCGTTCATCGGCGGCTGCCGGAACGCGCAACCCAGCTCAACGTCACCGCTGGCTGGCACACGCACCTCGACATGCTGGCCGCCCGCCTCGCGGGCAAGACGCCGACCTCGTTTTGGGATGGCTGGAGCCGCCTGCGCGAAGAATACGACCGCCGCCTGCCGGCCTGACACGATCGCGTCGGCCACCCCTTAAGTCACGCCCAGCCTCCACCCGCATCCGCCCCTGGAGGCTCGCACACCAGCAACGAACCGACGATGAAACGTGCTTGCATTCCGCAAGCCCGATGGAGGAAGTCATGCGCAAATTGATTACCGGAATGAAGATTTCCGTCGACGGCAAGATCGAGGGACCGGAGGGATACGCGGATTGGGTCGACGCATGGTCGGAGGAATACGGCCTGATGCCGCAAATCGACGCCTGTCTACTCGGGAGCGCCATGTATGCCGGCTACGAGCGCTATTGGACCGCGATACAGAATGAACCGGACAAGCCGCTGCCGATGACCGGCAAATTGCCGACGCCGGCCGAGCTCGAATGGGCCCGCTTCGCCGAACAGACCCCGCATTATGTGCTGTCGAGCACGATGACTTCGGCGCTTTGGCCAAAGACGCGCTTCGTGCGGACCTTCGACGACATCGCTGCCCTCAAGCAGCAGCCCGGCAAGGACATCTATCTCATGGGCGGCGCCCGAATTACCGCGAGCCTCATCGATGCCGGGCTGGTGGACGAACTCCGGCTGATCGTCTATCCGCTGCTCGCCGGCGAAGGAAAGGCGCTGTTTGGAGCAACGCAAAATCGTCGCGGGCTCGAACTGCGGAAAGTTGAGCAGCTTCCCGACAGGCGTGTGAGCCTGGTCTATGGGATTGGCTAACTCAGCCTGTCTTCGCAGACTTCGCAGCGCCGAGGTGCAGGCCGTCCATGAGGAGCGAGACCCGCCGGCGCGAGGCGACCAGCAACCGCTTTCGTGCAATCGGCGTCAATCGGCTTTTGAGGATGCGAAAGATCTGGAACATGTTCAGGCTGATGAAGAACATGTTCCACACAACCACGTTAAGCATCGGCTCCGGCTGGCTATAGAAATATGTTGCCAGGCAGCAGGCCGCCACGATCGTCAGGAGGCGCAGCCGCAGCATATCCATCGTGAAATACGCGATCACATACAGAATGTTCGCGATGTTGACCAAGAGTTCCATAGTCATGTCCTTCCGGCGGCGCCTTCTCCGACGTTCGCCGACCCGTTACTTTCTCGGAGCGCAACACAGGGCGGCGAGCGCCGCCCTGCGTAGAACAGTCGAGACCTGCGCTTACTCGCCGCCGAAATCGGCTTTGAAGGTTTCGAAATCCACCTGGAGGCCGTTCAATACCGTGCTCCAGTGGCGCACATAGGCTGCCTGCACGACCGCTTCGGCGACTTCCTCGTCCGTCGCGCCGGCTTTCTTGGCGAGGCTCGTTTCGAGCCAGATGCAGTATTGGCACGGGATCTGCGCCGCGACCGCGAGGTTGATCAGCGACTTGACTTTGGGATCGAGCTTGTTGCTCGGGTCCGCTGCCAGGCCCTTACTCATGGCCCAGGCGCCGGCGATGGCACTCTTGGGGTACGCCTTCGTGTAGCCTGGCAGGAAACCGAAGGTCGCCTGGATGTCACTATAGGTCTGTTCGGGCGTCGGCATCTGCTGGGCTTGGGCCGGCGCTGCGAAGGCGAGGGTGGCAAGAGCGAAAGCTGCAGCGAGGTAGGTCAGTTTCATGATCGTTTCCTTTCAGGTTCACCCCCTTTGAAGGCAGGCGAACGGGTTCGAGCGGACCTGGTGGTCCGGCCGGGTTCTTAAATTCCGAAGCTTTTCAGTGGCTTCGAGCGAAGTGCTGCCGCTGGGACCGGGCACATCCATGTCGAGGACGGCTTCGGCCCAATATCGGCTGCGTCTCCAAATGTTTGCCGACTCGGGCTCGACGTTTTGTTGAGCAGTGAGCCGAGTTCCACTTGGGTGGCTGGTGTCTATGCGGGAGGACCTTGAGCGAACAGGTCAGCTTTGGAAGGAAACGGTCCGAAACGGACATGTCGGCGCGCAAGCCGATGTCACGCGCCAGATGGCGTGCGCCATCTTTATCCGGCGGCAGCCTGGAAAAACGCTTGCGGAGGCGGAAGCATGCGGCGGCGGTACGCGGCTGGCGAAAGACCGACCAGTTTCTTGAACAGGCGACGGAAACTCGACGCCTCGGCGTAACCGACCTCGCCAGCTATGTCGTCCGGCAGGGTTTCGGTGGTTTCGAGAAGATGCTTGGCTTCTTCGATGCGCAGCGTCTGGATATATTCGATGGGTGATTGGCCGGTGGCGGCGCGAAAGCGACGCAGGAAGCTGCGCTCGGTAAGCCCGCTCTGCTCGACCATCGTCGCGACCGGATTGGCGCTGGCATAATTGTCAGCTGCCCACAGTTGCGCGGCGCCAATCAGAGGGTCCTTGTGCTGGCGCGTGACCGTGAGTGAGGCGAAGGGGAGCTGCCCGTCGGCGTGCCACTGCAGAAGGAAGAACTTTGCAATGCGTCTCGCTTCCTCCAAGCTGTGGACGCGGGCGATGAGATAAAGCAGCAGATCGTGCCAGGACGTCGTGCTGCCAGCCGTGATGATGCGGTGACCTTCGCCGGCCGGCACCAGCACGCGCTCCTTGCGCAGCTTGATCTGCGGAAACCGGCTGCGGAAATCGTCGTCCCAGGCCCAATGTGTCGTCGCATCCTCGCCATCCAGCAGGCCGGTCAGCGCAAGCAAGGTCGAACCCGTACAGACGGAGCCGACAATGGCGCCTTTGGCGTGGGCTCCGCATATCCAGTCCGCAATGGCGGAATAGGTGTTGGGCACTGGTTCTCCCGGCATGACCGCCAGGTCCGGTATGATGACAATGTCGGGGGAGGGATGATCGGCGAACCGGCCATCGGGGTGGATCGTCAAGCCGTTGAACGTACGGAACGGCTGGCCATCCATGGAGAGCACAACCGGCTTGAAGACCGGGGCGGGGCGCTGCCGGTGCAGGAGTTGCCAGGCGAGCCCGACCGAGGCCATGACTTCGTAGATGCCGTAGACAACCGATGCGGCCGCCTCCGGCGTTGCGACAATCGCAATCGCCAGGGGATCGTCGGGGTTGCGCTGCTTCATGTCCGTTTCGCACCGTCTTGGCCAAAATCGAGGTTAGCATTTTATGAGGGGTGCGAACAGTTCTGGCGCGACTGTCCCGGTTGCGGGGCAGGAGTCCCGTGAATTTCGGCGCCCAATCGATATCACAAGCACTATCTACCAAGGCGAATTGGAGGCTTGCCAAGTTGTAGGATGACCGTATGATAGGACTCCATGATCACGAATCGCCTATCTCAACGCGAAGCTTCTGGCGCAATTGAACTGCCTGTGCAGTTGGCGGCTGATGCGCTGATCGACGGACAGTCGCCACTGGCAGAACGCTACCTCATCGATTGGAGCCGCGACAGGCGCGGAAGCGCCCGCTTCATCGTGCGCCCAGGATCCGTGGAAGACGTCCAGGCGTTTGTGAGATGGTGCTTACAGAGCGGTGTCGCCATCGTCGTGCAAGGCGGCAACACCGGACTTGCCGGCGGCGCCATTCCCGACAATTCGGATTATGCCGTGCTGTCGCTTGAGCGTCTCAACCGGATACGCTCCGTCGATCCGCTGGACTTCACGCTGCAAGCTGACGCCGGTGCAGTGCTGCAGGACGTCAAGGACGCCGCTGAGGCATCCGACATGACCTTCCCTCTCGCGCTTGGCGCGCAGGGATCGTGCACGATCGGCGGCAATGTTGCGACCAATGCGGGCGGCATCAATGTGCTGCGGTACGGCATGACGCGTGATCTGGTGCTTGGGCTTGAGACGGTCCTGCCGGACGGCACACTGTCGAACGGCATGAATGGGCTGCGCAAGGACAATCGCGGCTACAGCCTGAAGCAATTGATGATCGGCTCGGAGGGAACGCTCGGGATCGTCACGGGCGTAGAGGTAAGGCTCTCGCCCCGGCCGACGCAGGTCGAGACCGCCTATGTCGGACTGGGCAGCTTCCGCCAGGCATGCGAGCTTTTCCGCATGGCGCGGCATCTCTGCTCCGACCTTCTCAGCGCGTTTGAGGTCATCGGCGAGGAGTGCCTGCCGCTGGCCCATCTCATCGATCCGAACCTGCGCTCGCCGTTAACGCAAGCGTGTCCGGTTCATGCGATCGTCGAACTCGCCTGCGGGCCAGGGATAGATGCCGGCGGACTTCTTGAAACGATGCTGGCGCGCGCCCTAGAGACCGACCTGATCAGGGACGGCGTCGTCGCGCAAAGCCGCTCCCAGGCCGCCGCATTCTGGGCCATCCGGGAGGGCCTGGTCGAGGGGCAGGCGCGGCGCGGCTTCCATGTCCGCACCGACCTCTCGGTTCGCCTCAGCGAAGTGCCGAAGCTGATTGAGCAAGCACGCGCGTGTATCGTGCGCGAGTGGCCAGACTGGACATCCCTAACCTATGGCCACGCGGGCGATGGAAACATCCATTTCAACGTGCTGCCTCCCATCGATTGCGCCCCCGGCGAAGCGAGGAGCGTGGGCCAGGCGGTTTTGACCCGACTTTATGAACTGGTCGGAGCGCTCGGCGGCTCGTTCAGCGCCGAGCATGGCGTCGGTCGCAGCCGCAGCCATGTGTTCTGGGCCGGTCTGTCGCAGCGCGAGCGGCAGCTACATACTGCGATCAAGGCAGCCTTCGATCCGGCAGGCCTGTTCAATCCCGGATGTCTCATGCCTGATCGGGGCGATTTGTAGGGGAAGCCGCATGAAGCAGCGTTCATCCATCATAGGCAGCGTGGAGGCGCTTCCGCATCGCGTCGCCTCGCATCTGAGCCGCGAGATCGAGGGCGGCGACATCATCCCGGGAGCCCGGCTTCCCACCGAAAGCCAGCTCGCCGACAAGTTCGGCGTCAGCCGCAATGTTGTCAGGGAAGCGATCGCGCAGCTTCGCGCCGATGGCATGGTCGAGGCGCGTCAGGGCGTAGGCGCATTCGTCATGGCGCCGGAACAGCGGACAGCCATCCGTATCGACCGCGAAGCGCTGAAAGACCAGCGCAACATGGAGCAGCTCTTCGAGCTGCGCAGCATCCTGGAAACCGAATCCGCAACACTGGCCGCGACACGCTGCGCATCCGATGATCTTGAAGCAATCAAGGCTGCGCTGGACCGCATGGGTGGCGAGGAGCGCTGGGAGGATGGCAGCATCGAGGCCGATCTGCTTTTCCATCGGGCGATCGCCCGGGCCACGGGCAATAGCTACATCTACACCTTCATTTCCTTCGTCTGCGAGCAGATCCGCCAGTCGATCCACTATGCCCGCCTCACCAACCCGCTCCACGACCTGGTCGAGGTCAACGTCGCCGAGCACGTGCGGATCTACGACGCGCTCGCCGCGCATGATCCGCAGGCTGCCGGCGAGGCGATGCGCCGGCATATCGATGGCGCCGCATCGCGCGTAGGCGTCGAACTCACCGCGAAGATCAATCGAGGCAAATGACCATGTCGCTCGGGCAGACCAAGGCAATCACCGACATCTGTCTCCTTGTGGAGAATATCGACCGCACCATCGACTTCTACACGCAGAAGCTCGGCTACCGGATCAGACGCCGCGCCGAGGGCTTTGTCGATTTTCATTCCGAGCGCGTGACGCTCGCCGCATGGGAACTGGATCACATCAATCGCCATTGCGGCGTCTCGAATGTCCGCTCACCGAAGCAGGCGCACAAGGCGTGCGTTGCCATGGAACTCGAAAGCGCCGGCGAGGTCGATCGGCTCTACGCCGAACTGCTGGACAAGGGGGTGCCGTTCGTCGGGCCCCCCGGCGATTATGTCTGGAATGCGCGCTGCGCCTACTTCCACGACCCGGACGGGACGCTGTGGGAGCTCTACGCCTGGACCGGCGCGGGACCGGGCGACTATCACGACACGCAAGAATGATCGGATCGCGACGGCCTCGCAAGAAGGGCCGCGCCGCATCAAAACAGTCCAACAACGGAGCAAGAAGATGAGTGGGAACACATCGCAGTGGAATCGCAGATCGATCCTGAAGGCCGGCGCTGCCGGCCTGGCGGCTTTCGGGCCGGGACTTCAGCTGTTTGGCGCCAGCGCCTCGGCAGCTGCCAAGCTCGTCGTCCAGTATGACTGGCTGATGTCGAACGGCCAGATCGGCGACGTCGCAGCCGTCGCCAATGGCTACTTCAAAGAGGCCGGGCTCGAAGTCGAGTTCAGCCCCGGCGGACCGAACGCCGCCACCGTGCCGCCGGTGGTGTCCGGTGCCGCTCAGCTCGGCCAATTCTCGGAATCGCCTCAACTCTATGCCGCGCGGGCGAGCGGCGTTCCGATAAAGATCATCGCCTGCGGCTATCGCACCGGACCTTACGCGCTGACGTCGAAACCGGCGAAACCGATCCGGTCGGTGGCGGATCTAAAGGGCACGCGGATCGGCACGCAGCCGACCGCGCGCTTCGCCATCGACGCGATGCTCGCGAAGAACAAGATCGACCCTTCCGAAGTCACTATCGTCAATGTCGGGTTCGACAAGGCCCCGCTCGTCCGTGGCGACGTGGATGCGATCGGCGGCTGGATCACCAACACGCAGGCGCTCAGCGTCGTCGGCGATGATCGCATCGATCTTCTGTTATCGGAACTGGGCCTTGCGTCCTATGCCGACGTCTACTTCGCGACCGACAGCGCCATCGAATCCGATTCCGAGACCCTGGCGAAATTCATCGGCGCGGTCGCCAAGGGGTGGGGGTGGGTCCACGCCAATCCCGAGCAGGCGGTCGACAAGCTCGTCGCGGCCTATCCCGAGATCGACGCGGGCTGGGAAAAGAAGACGATCCCCCTGGTGCTGAAACTGTCGTTCGACGACAACACGAAAACGGATGGATGGGGCACATTCGATCCTGCCTCGATCGAGAGCCAGATCGCGCTGCTTGACCAGATCGGCCAGTATCCGAACGGCAGGCCGAAGGCCGAGGACGTCTATACGACGAAGGTGCTCGAACTCAGTGCGGCTGATCGGCCGAAGCTCGGCGCGCCCGCCTCTTGATGGCCGCGCCGGCCATCGAAGCTTCCGGGCTCGACGTCGGCTATCCCGGCCGGCGCTCGCCCGTGACGGTGATCTCCGGCCTCGAACTGACAGTCGAGGCCGGAACATTCCTGTCGATCCTCGGGCCTTCGGGCTGCGGAAAGTCGACCTTTCTGCGGGTTGTCGCCGATCTGCTGGCGCCACTCGCGGGCACGATACGCGTGATGGGCGAAACGCCGTCGGCGGTGCGCTCCGGCCGCGGCGTGGGCTTCGTCTTCCAGGACTCGACCCTTCTGCCGTGGCGCACGGCGCGCGAGAATGTGCGGCTGCCGATCCAGGTGGGCCGTCGCAGCCTGTCGCGCATCATTGACGACCGGGCCGACGAGCTGCTCGAACTCGTCGGCCTGTCGGCGCTCGGTGAGCGCCTGCCGCATCAGCTTTCCGGCGGACAGCGCCAAAGGCTGGCGATCGCCCGGGCGCTGCTTGGCGAGCCGCGTCTGCTCCTGATGGACGAGCCGTTTGGCGCGCTTGACGAGATCACCCGCGATCGCCTCAACGACGAGCTGCTGAATCTTTGGCGGCGGACCGGAACGACCGTGCTGTTCGTCACGCACTCCATTGCAGAAGCCGTCTATCTCGGGCAGCGGGTGATCGTGCTTGCAGCCCATCCGGGACGGATCGTCGCCGATCACGACCTCCGTCCGCTGAAGGGACCGGACAACAGATGCTCGCGCGAGGATCCGGCGATCGTCGCGGCAATGGCCACGATGCGCTCGGCCCTTGGAGCGGCCTCGTGAACCGGGGCCCGCTTTCGCCGTTCGCACAGACTGTGCTGCCGATCCTCGGCGCCGGCTCGCTCATTCTTGCATGGCAGGTTCTGCTGCCGCTCGCCGGCGTGCCCGCATACATCGTTCCGACGCCGACCGCGATAGCGGGCGTGTTTGCCAGGAACGGATCGCTTCTCCTGTCGAACCTCTGGCCGACGGCCATTGAGGCGCTCTCCGGCTTCGTCCTCGGCAACCTCGCCGCAGTGCTGCTGGCGATCGTCTTCGTTCACAGCCGCACGCTCCAGGCGGCCTATTTTCCGGTCGTGCTGTTCTTCAATACGATCCCGGTCCTGGCGCTGGCCCCCGTCGTCATTCTCATTTTCGGACTAGGCATGCTGCCCAAGATCGTGATCGCGGCGGTGATCTGTTTCTTCCCGACGCTCATCAACATGATCCGGGGTCTGGAATCGGCGAGCGCCAGCGAGCATGAGCTGTTCCGGGTGCTGTCGGCGACGCGCTGGGAAATATTCTGGCGCCTGCGCCTGCCGCGCGCACTGCCCATGCTTTTCGCTTCGCTGCGGATCGCCTCGGCGACCGCGGTGATCGGCGCGATCGTCGGCGAATGGATCGGCTCCGACAAAGGTCTCGGCGCGCTGATCATCCAGGCGACCTTCAACTACCAGTCCGACCGGCTCTACGCCGCCATCGTGCTCTCATCCCTGTTGTCGATCGGGTTCTTCATGACGGTCGTCGCCGCTGAGCGGTGGTCGGTTCGATACCGTTGACCGGCTAGTTCCAGGGACGGCGCTTGGGGCAACGCAGCGGACTTGGCTTTACCGCTCAGGCGAGGATTGGCCTTTCCTGCATAGACCTGTAGTATGAACAGGTGAATGCAGGGGAGGAGCTGGAGCGTGCGACTGGATCGGACTCTCCGCCGTTGGGGGATGTGGGCCTTCATCGCCGTCATGGTGCTTTCGCCGCATGCGGCGTCGGCCGACACCATTACGCCCGATCGCATCGCTGCCGCCCTGTCGAAGCTCGAGGCGCTCGCCGAAGGCGTCGTCGCGGATCGTGGGGTGCCTGGTCTCGCCATCGGGGTCGTCCATGACGACAAAGTGGTCTTCCTCAAGGGTTTCGGGCATCGCGAGGCCGGCAAACCGGAGACCATCGACGTCGACACGGTGTTCCAGATCGCCTCGCTCTCCAAGCCGGTCTCGGCCACGATAGTGGCGGCGCTGGTCAGCGATGAGATTGTTTCCTGGGATTCAAAGATCGCCGACCTCGATCCGGGCTTCCGGCTATCGGAGCCCTATCCGACCAGTGAACTCACGGTCCGCGACCTGTTTTCGCACCGCAGCGGACTTCCCGGCACGGCCGGCGACGACCTCGAGGGCATTGGCTACGACCGCGCGGAGATCCTACGCCGTCTGCGTTTCGTGCCGCCCATGTCGAGCTTTCGTGCCGGCTACTCCTACAGCAATTTCGGCCTGACCGAGGGTGCCGTCGCGGCCGCGAAGCCGACGGGCAAGCCTTGGGAGGAGATCGCCGAGGAGAAGCTCTACCGTCCGCTTGGAATGGCTTCGACCAGTTCCCGTCATGCGGACTTCATCAAGCACGCCAATCGCGCCGCGCTCCACGTCAAGATCGACGGCGGCTGGGCCGCGAAGGTAAAGCGCGATCCTGATGCGCAGGCGCCCGCAGGCGGCGTCAGCTCCACGGCACGCGATCTCTCGCAATGGGTGCGCCTAGTGCTCGGCAATGGCGTCTATGACGGCAAGCCACTGATTGCCGCCGATGCGCTGGCTGAGACGCATGTTCCCCTGATGACGCGCGGCAAGAACCCCGTCTCCGGCGGCGAGTCCTTCTACGGCCTCGGCTGGAATGTCGAATTCGGCCGTCACGGCCTGAGCTGGGGCCATGCCGGCGCCTTCAGTGTCGGCGCCCGTACGCTGGTGACGCTCTTTCCCGAGCAGAAGCTTGGCATCGTGATTGTCGCCAACGCCTTTTCGACAGGCGTGCCGGAAGGGCTGTCCGACAGCTTCGCCGACATGGCCTTCGATGGAAAGGTCGACAAGGACTGGATCAAGGCATGGGACGATGCCTATGCGAGCCTGTTCGGCCCAGCGGTCGCCGCCGCCAAGACCACCTATGCCGCGCCGCCGTCTCCGGCAAGCCCGGCCGGACCGGCCAGCGCCTATAAGGGCCGCTATTTCAACGACTTCATCGGCGATGCGGTTGTGTCGGGTGAGGGCGACGGCCTTGTGCTCAAGGTCGGGCCGGACGGCGCCCGATCCTATTCGCTGGAGCATTTCGACCGCGACATGTTCCTGACCTATCCGGACGCCGAGACGCCGGATGCGCCGTCTGGCGTAAGCTTTGTCGTCGGCCCCGACGGCAAGGCGTCGGCCATAACGGTGGAATTTCTCGACGGCAATCACCTTGGCACGCTGCGGCGCGTGGGCGATTAGCCCGCGCTCATCGGCTCACCTTTGCCGGTTCAAGACGCCGGGCTGAACTGGAGCAATTTGAAGCAATCGCCGCTTCCCGACTTCAACTGCGTCAGGAAGGGTTTCGACCGGTCGATCCACTCCTGGTGCGACCTGGCATCGGCTTCGATCTCGTTGACCGGTCCGAGGTTGACGAAGCTGCGCCCCTCGCTGAAAAGCCAGCACGCACGGCCGAGAAGTCTCCTGCTGCGCTGGCGCAAGAGGTCGGCATCATAGAAGATGTCGAGCACCTCCTGCTTGATCTTTGCCTCCTTTCCAGGATTTGCGATCGCAACCGCGATCGGTTCTCCGCCGATCGCATCATGCAGGTCCTTGTAGTCGAGAGCGAGCTGCGTGGTAGCATATTTGATCTCGCTCTCATCCCGCACGATGTTGAACCACAGCGCGGGATTGAGTTCGTTGACGACGAACGATGCCTCGAAATCGCGCGACAGGTTCAGGATCTCGAACGCTTGAACCTCAACGTCGCGTTCAACCAAAAGGATACTGGCGACCTGCTTGCCGAGTTCCGCCCCGTGTGCACTGATCGCGGCGTTCGTTCCGCCGAGTTCCGGGCGGATATAAGGCCCGCCATCATCCAGCAGCGCATCGAATTCGCCGAGGTATTCGACGACGGCGGCGCCGCGAGCAATGCGCGCGGCCAGTTTGGCGAGAACCAGCTGGAGCTCCGTTTCGCGTTTGCGCTGGTCCTGATAATTCTGCTGAAAAAAGAAGATGAACAGGGAAACGCCGATGCCGATCAGGATCACGCCGAGCTGGGAAAAGATGTTGCGATAATATTCCAACAGCTTTTCACGATGGCGTATGTCGTGGCGCACATTGTGCGCCACACGAACATTGACGATCAGCGAAAGGATCAGCAGCCCGGCGCCGACCAGGATGAGGCCGCCGATGAGGAAATAGCCTTGGCCTGAGTTGAAATCCATTCTTTTGCCGCGTCCCCTGAAGCCCCAGACCGCGCAGATTAATACCATTCCGCTTCAACACCTACATGTTCGTAGGGCAACGTGTTGGAAGACCCGAACACGATGTTCCCGAGGTTCGACCATTTGCGGGGGCAGTGCTAAAAGATGACGAACGGGTTTACGGGCGACCTGCCGTCCCGTGTATTCGCCATGGCGCCGGTATCGGCGGTTGATGACGTGTGGCTGCTGCTGTCCGCCGGTTTTGAGGCTAGGGAAGCAAAATGAGCGATGTGGACGAAGACCTCGATCTGACGGAGATCAACGCCGTCCGCAGTTTGTTGACGTCAAAGCCGCGACCGGTGGGCTGGGACGAACGCCGGGCGCGGCTCGACGAGGTTGGTTCGGTGTGGCCGATTGCGGACGACATCCGATGCGAGGATGCGGTTTTCGATGGTCTCGAGGGGGAGTGGTCCCTGGCGCCTGAGAGTGACAAGGACAAGGTTCTGCTCTTTTTCCACGGTGGCGGCTACTGCTCCGGCTCTCTCAAAAGCCATCGTCGAATGGTGACCGAAGCAGGTCGGGCTATGGGAATGCGCACGCTCGCGATCGATTATCGACGCGCACCGGAACATCCTTTCCCCGCGCAACATGAAGACGCACTCACCGCATGGCGCTTTCTAAGCCGGCAAGGGATCGCGCCGGATCGCATCGTGGTTGGCGGAGACAGTGCGGGCGGCAACCTCACCCTGTGCTTGGTCAGTATATTGTCCGCAGCAGGGGAGCGGTTGCCGCGATGTCTTTGGCTGGTTTCGCCCTGGACGGATCTTTCGATGTCCGGCGCGACATTATCAACTAAGGACGCGATCGACCCTATCATCCACCGGGCGTATTTGGAGGAATTGGCAACCGCCTATGTTCCCCATGGCGTTGATCGGCGCGATCCCCTGATCTCGCCGTTGTTCGCCGATCTGAGCGGATATCCCCCAATGCTGGTACAGGTCGGTTCGGCCGAGACGCTGCTGGCGGACGCAACTCGGCTTGCGGAAGCCGCTGGCTCGGCTGACGTCAAAGTCCGCCTCGAAATCTGGCCGCATATGATTCACGCTTGGCCGGTTTGGAATGCGGGGTTGAATGCCGGTTGGCGCGCTCTTCGCAGCGCCGGCATGTTTGTCCGCGAGTATCTATAACCCTTGAGAGAGGCAGCTGCTGGCGCAAAGCGGGCTTCGTCCAGCGCCATGCTTTCGGCGGCCAGCCTTACCGGCTGTCCTTCGCCGGCTTGCCCGCCCCAAACCTCAGCCCATCCATCAGCAGCGACACCAGCCGGCGCGAGCGGTCGCGCCAGTCGTCGGTGTCGGGCGCCGAATAGATGCCGCCCAGCGCGTGTAGAACATCGGAGGCGTCGACGTCGTTGCGGATCGAGCCGTCGGCCGCCGCCGCATCGACCAGCTGCCGCAGAGCGAGTGACACCCGGCTGGACATGTCCGAGAACAGGGTTGAATTGGTGTTGAGCAGGATGCGCAGGCTCGTCGCCAGGCCGCGTTTAGTGGCGATGTAGTCGACGAAGCGCTGCATCCATTGTTCCAGCGCCATATCAGGCGGATGGTGAAGGGCAAGCTCGTCTGCGGCCGCACACAGGCTTTCGACTTCGCGCCGGTAGACGACCTCGACCAGATGCTCGCGCGTCGGAAAGTGCCGATAGAGCGTGCCGATGCCGACGCCGGCCTGACGCGCGATCTCCTCCAGCGAGGCATCGACGCCATGCGCGGCGAAGGCCACTGCCGCGACCTCGACCAGCGCGTCGCGGTTGCGCTGCGCATCGGCGCGCAGCGGTTTTGGCGCTGTCGCGTCGGGCTTGTCTCTGGCGGTTGCGGGCGGCTGCGAAGCCAATTTTTTCTCCACTGCGAATACGGGGCTTGAACCCGACCGGTCCAGCCCCCACGTAGTAAACGGAGGCGCCTCCGTTTTAGTGGAGCACCTTTATCATATAATCAGGGGAACCGGTATGTCACGTGTTGAAAGCCTGCAAGCCGGCGAAAGCGTGATCTCCCCCCTCGAGGGGGAGATGTCGCCAAAGGCGACAGAGGGGGTCGGTTCGACCGGGCGCAACCTCCTGCGGCGGATGGAGGTTGGCGCTCCATGCAAGACGACCCCCTCTGGCCTGCCGGCCATCTCCCCCTCAAGAGGGGAGATCACGCTTTCGCCCCTAACCCTCCGCGTCAAGCAACTGGAGCCAGACGCCCCATGACAAGCAAAACTCCCATCCAACTTCACATCAACGGACATCGCCATGAACTGGAGGTCGAGCCGCGCGTCACGCTGCTCGACGCCTTGCGCGATCATCTCGGCCTGACCGGGACCAAGAAAGGCTGCGACCAGGGCCAATGCGGCGCCTGCACCGTCCATATCGACGGCCAGCGCGTGCTTGCCTGCCTGACGCTTGCCTGCCAGGCCGAGGGCAGGGCGGTCACATCAATCGAAGGGCTTGCCCAGGACGACGGCACGCTGCACGCGGTGCAGGCCGCTTTCCTCGAACAGGACGCCTTCCAGTGCGGCTACTGCACGCCCGGACAGATCATGTCGGCTGTCGCCTGCATCCGCGAGGGCCATGCCGGTTCGGATGACGAAATCCGCGAATATATGGCCGGCAATCTCTGCCGCTGCGGCGCCTATCCGCACATTGTCGCCGCCGTGCGCCAGGCGGCACTGGAGGTCGCGTCATGAGGGACTTTTCTTATCTGCGCGCCAATACCGTCGATGCGGCACGCCAGGCGGCGGCGCTGCCCGGCGCCATGCTGCTCGCCGGCGGCACGACGCTCGTCGATCTCGCCAAATGCGGCGTCGCCGAACCCGACACCGTGGTCGACATCACCCATCTCAAGGGGCTGGATGCGATCACGGTCGACGACCGGGGCGCCACCATAGGCGCGCTGGCAAGGATGAGCAGCGTTGCCGACCACGCCGACATCAAGAGCCGGTTCCCCGCCGTTTCGGAAGCGCTGTGGCAGGCGGCCTCGGCGCAGCTCCGCAATATGGCGACCATCGGCGGCAATCTGATGCAGCGCACGCGCTGCCCGTATTTCCGCGATCCGGCCAACTTTCCCGCCTGCAACAAGCGCTCGCCCGGCAGCGGCTGTTCGGCAATCGGCGGCGTCACCCGTGGCCATGCCGTGCTCGGCACCAGCGAAGCCTGCATCGCCACCTATCCGGGCGATCTGGCGACGGCGCTGGTCGCCCTCGACGCGGTGGTCCATATCGGCGACCGCCAGGTCGCGGTCGACGACTTTTTTCTGCTGCCGGGCACCACGCCCGACAGGGAACATGCGATCGGACCGGGCGAGGTGATCACCGCGATCAGCATTCCTGCTTCGGCCGCCGCAGGGCGTTCGACCTATCTGAAGGTCCGCGACCGGCAATCCTATGAGTTTGCCGCCGCGAGCGCTGCCGTCGGCATCGAGTTCGAAGCCGACGGAAGGACGATCCGTGACCTGCGTGTGGCGCTCGGCGGCGTCGCCACCAAACCATGGCGCGCTCGCGCCGTGGAAGAGGGGCTCAGGGGCAAGCTGCTGGAGCCCGATATCGTCAAGCAAGCCAGCCTGCTCGCCATCGAGGGCGCCGTCGACCAAGGCGCCAACCACTACAAGATCGAACTGGTGCCGCGCGTCGTCGCTCGCGCCATCCTTAAAGTTGGAGAAACGGCATGACCGTTCACGAGATCAGAACCAGACAGGGTGATTCAAAGAGAGGCGACGCTTCCGACGGCGCCGTTTTGGCGGAAGCAGTGGGCGGGCGGCTGTCGCGCGTCGATGGCCCGGCCAAGATCACCGGCGCCGCAAAATACGCAGTCGAGCAGCAGCTCGAAGGGCTGAGCCATGCCGTCCTCGTCGAGAGCACGATCGCCGCCGGCAAGGTGCGTTCGATAGACACGGCAGCGGCTGAAAGCGCACCGGGCGTGCTTCTGGTGCTGACGCCGGACAATGTCCTGCGCCTCAACACCGCGACGGACTGGCTGGGCACGCCGCCACCAGACGCTCCCTATTGTCCGCTGGCGCGCGACATCACCTTCAGCGGGCAGCATGTCGCGGCGGTGGTTGCCGAGAGTTTCGAGCAGGCGGTCGCGGCCGCAGCACTTGTCAAAGTCAGCTATGACGAGACGCCGGCCATCGTCGATCTCGATGATCCAAAGGCCGGCGACGGCATTCCGGTCGACACGATGACCAAGGAATGGGGCGACGCGCAAGCGGCTTTCGCCACTGCTCCGGTGCGGATCTGCGCCGCCTACAACACCCCGCGCGAATACCAGGCGCCGATGGAGCCGCATGGCCTGATCGCACGCTGGCAGGGCGACCGGCTGACGGTGTGGGAGCCCAGCCAATGGCTCGACGGCATGGCGCGGACCTATGCCGAATGGTTCGGCGTGCCGTTCGAGAATGTGCGGCTGGTCTCGCCCTATATCGGCGGCGGCTTCGGCTCCAAGGCATTCGCCTACGGCTACGGCGCGGTGGCGGCGATGGCCGCGAAGATGCTCGGACGGCCGGTGAAGCTCGCGGTCACCAGGCCGCAGACCTTCACCGCCTATGGCGGACGGGCGGCGACGCGCCAGACGGTGGCGCTCGGCGCCGACGCCGAGGGACGGATCCAGTCGATCGTGCACCGCGGCGTCAACGAGACTTCGGTGGACGGCATGTGGGTCGAGCCGCTCGGTTCGGTCACCTCGATCATGTATGCGACGCCGAATTTCTCGTCGCGGCAGAATGTCGTGCGGGTCAACACGGTGGTGCCAGGGGCGTTGCGCGCGCCGGGCGAGAACCCGAGCGCCTTCGGCATCGAAAGCGCCATCGACGAACTCGCCTATGAGGTCGGCATCGATCCGCTGGAGATCCGGCTCAGGAACTATGCCGAGCAGGATCCAGAGGTGAAAAAGCCATGGTCGACACGGCAGCTGCGCGAGGCCTTCGCAGTTGGCGCGGCAGCCTTCGGCTGGTCGAAGCGCCTACGCGAGCCGCGCTCGATGCGCGACGGCAACCAACTGATCGGCTGGGGCGTTGCCGCCGGCACCTATCCGGTGCGGCGCGCCTATGGCGAGGCGATGGTGCGCATCCTCGCCGACGGCTCGGTCGAGGTCGAAAGCTCGAGCATCGACATGGGGCAGGGCACCTATACGATCCTGGCGCAGACCGCCGCCGAAACGCTGGGCGTGCCGGCTGAGAACGTCGTGGTGAAGCTGGGTGACTCGCGCTATGCCCGCTCCGGTGTCACCGGCGGGTCTCGGCTGGCCGGCGTGATGACCGGTGCCGTGCACAAGGCGGCGACTGCCGCGCTCGATCAGCTGGTCGGGCTGGCGATCAGCGATCCAAATTCGCCGTTCCATGCGCTGCAGGCCAACACGCTGGTCGTCGCCAATGGCCGCATAAGGTCACCACGCGGCAACGGCCCTGAGGTCTCCATTGCCGAGCTGCTTGGCAGCGTCGGACGCAGCCAGATCGAGGCGATGGGCGACACCACGCCGGCCAATTGGACGGCGGAGGATCGCTACAAGAACAATACGACCATAGCGATGGCGCTGCCGCATACCGAGGGCGACTATTCCCGCCACAGCTGGTGCGCGCATTTCATCGAGGCGCGCGTTGACGAGGACTTTGGCACGGTCCGCGTGTCGCGTGTGGTGTCGGCGCTCGATTCGGGCCGGCTCTACAATCCCAAGCTTGCCGAAAGCCAGTGGAAGGGCGGCATCATCATGGGCATCGGCCAGGCGCTGCTGGAGGAAGGCGTCGTCGACCGCCGCCACGGCCGCATCGTCAACAACAACCTTGCCGACTATCTCATCGCCACCAATGCCGACATTCCCGACATCGAGGTGATCTCGGTCGGCATCCCCGACCTGCATTCCTCGGTGCTCGGCGGCAAGGGCGTTGGCGAGTTGGGCATCGTCGGCGTCGCTCCGGCGATTGCCAACGCGGTGTTCCACGCCACTGGCAAAAGAGTTCGGGATCTGCCGATCACGCTGGAGAAGCTGATTTAGGGGCGACCGCCGATCTCCCAACAACGGGAGATCGGCGACGACGACAACCGTCAATCGCGCAACCGATTCTGCTGCGACATGTGCGAGCCGGCGCCAAGCGTTATGTCCAGTCGATCTCTCCGTGATCGGTTTTGATTGTTATCGCTTCAGGCGGCAGCCGATCGCAAAAGGCAATGACATTCAGGCAATCGTATCGAGCGCTCGGGACGATCAGGCCGTCATAGTCGAGGAAATGCGCAACCTCGCCGATATCCTGCGACCTGGGATATTCAGCGTTCTTGTCTTGATAGGAAAGTTGCCCGTATCGCGAAGTATCCAAACCAAGTGCCTGCAATGCAGCCAGGTCGAGCAGTCTGAGAGCTCGACCCAAGGCCAGATCAATCTCAAAAAGATTGTACTTGACGCGTGAGGGGATCACCGGTTGTCCGCGCGTAAGGTGGAATCTCATCTCGCTCAACGCGCCCTCCCGCCTTTCGGAGGTGTAGAGCACATCAAATGTTCCTTCATCCCAACGGCCACCGGAGCTCGAGCACTGGGTCGGATCGCGGCCCTGGCGCACCACGCGCCAGACCGTTCCGGAGTATTCGACCGGAGCGATCGCCTCGACGGCGTCAATGAGCTGGCTGTCGCGTCGTTTCCGCCCGGTGGTCATTGATTAAAGGCGGTCATCAATTAAAGGAAGACCTCGTTCTCAAGCCGATCGATGACCTTCAGGACGTCGATGCTACGGTCATCGTGAATGAGGTCGATCGCTCTTTCCCCGTTCAATTGCGGGTGCCGGGCATAAAGCCATGTCCTGATTTCGCTTGCCTCGTAGAATTCCTGCAGGCGGCCGACGATGTAATGCAGGTCCGACAGGATAAGCTCGCTTCGCGGCTGCGGCTTGATGTCTCCGGCCTTCCACCGGGAAACCGTGGCTTTCGACACCTCAGTGATGTTTGCAATATCGGTCCCCCTGAGGCCACCAAGGGTGCTCAATTCGTCGAGAAATCTTGGGACTGCCCGCAACGCCATGCTCATCTTTCCAAGGCTCTTCTTGTGAGACTATGCGCAAATGCGTTTCACGAAAACAAAATATGAAACCTCAATGTTACTGTCAAGGCAGGGTTTGCGCTCGGGAGCGAAGCAAAGAGGCCTTGTGCCGGCGGTCATTTTTCAGCGTAGGCGATCCGTAAGCTGGCTTCGGCCACCTTCCCCGCGTCAAAGCGAGGGGAAACGATGTCGAAGCTGCACGCCAATCTTCTTCTGCTGGTCGCTGCGGCACTGTGGGGCCTCGGCAATGTTCCGCAGAAGACCATTCTGGACTATCTCGACCCGATGAGCGCGGTCGGCATGCGCTGCCTGATCGGCTGGATCCTGGTGCTGCCGCTGATCGCCACCGAAGCCCGGCGACCGCCGGGCGGTCTCTATCGCGCGAGCTTGGCAAGGGTCAGCGTGCTGTTTGCAATCGCGATCGTCCTGCAGCAGATCGGCTATCTCGGCACGTCGGTGACGAATGCCAGCTTTCTGGTCAGCACGGCGACTGTGATGACGCCCTTCGCGGCGTGGCTGCTGATCGGCGAGCGGCTGACAGCGGCTGTCGGACTCGCCGCCGGCCTGACGTTGGTCGGCGCGCTGCTCTTGTCCGGCGGCATCGCCAGCTTCAACCAGGGCGATGTGGCGGTCATGCTGTCGGCGGGCTGCTACGCGCTCTGGATGGTCTAGCTCGGTCGTCATGCGCAGACCTATGGACGCCCGTTCACCGCCATGGCGGCGCAGTTCCTTGGCGCGGCGGTGATCAGCCTGCCGCTCGGCTTCTTCCATGGCAATCTGTCGCCTGCCAATGCGTTCGATGCCTGGCCGCAGCTGCTTGTGCTGGGCGTATTCTCTACAGCCGTCTGCTTCGGCATCCAGGCGATTGCCCAGCGTTTCACCTCGGCCAGCCACGCGGCGGTAATCGTCAGCGCCGAAAGCGTGTTCGGCGCCCTGGGCGCGGCACTTTTCCTGGGCGAGCGGACATCGTTCGTTGGCATGCTGGGGGCGACGATCATGCTCGGCGCCGCCCTCCACCTCGCCACTTTGGGGGACGGAGCGGTCAGGCCAGCGCCCGAAAACGGCGCCACCGGTGCTTGAGATTGTGAGACGCAACACACCCCACCATGCGCGGCCCGTTGGCATGAAACGGGTGGTTTGCTCGCGCCGTTTCACCCATCTGATGTCGGGACGAAGCCACAGGAGGCAAAGCCATGACCATTCATTCGATAGGTTCGAAGGCAGCGGTCCGATCGGCGGAGACGCGCGTCGCTGGATATGATTGGCAGGTATTGGCCGAGGAGATGAGCGGCTATGGCTGCGCGGTGATGGAAAAGCTGCTGACACCGGACGAGTGCCGGGAGATCGCAGGGCTTTATCCTGACGAAAGCCATTTCCGCAGCCATGTCCATATGGCGCGGCACGGCTTCGGCAAGGGCGAGTACCGCTATTTCCGCTATCCCTTGCCCGAGCTGATCGGCGGCTTGCGCACCGCGCTCTATCCGCGCCTTGCCGCGGTCGCCAACGACTGGAACGAGCGCATGGGCATCGCCCAGCGCTACCCGGACGAACACGCCGCATTCCTCGAGCAATGCCACGAGCAGGGGCAGAAGCGGCCGACGCCGCTGCTGCTGCAATATGGTCCCGGCGACTTCAACTGCCTGCATCAGGATCTCTACGGCGATCTTGCCTTCCCGCTGCAGGTGGCGATCCTGCTGTCCGAACCTGGCAAGGATTTCACCGGCGGCGAGTTCGTGCTGACCGAACAGCGCCCGCGCATGCAGAGCCGCGCCGAGGTGGTGCCGCTGCGCCAGGGCGACGCGGTCGCCTTCGCGGTCCACAATCGCCCGGTGCAAGGCAGCAAGGGTAGTTACCGGGTCAATCTGAGGCACGGCGTCAGCCGGCTTCGCTCCGGCACGCGCCACACTGTCGGCATCATCTTCCACGACGCGAAGTAAGGTTTGTCTTAAACTTCGAATGGCTGCGTAGAGGCGACGGGGCCAGCTCAGTCCTGAAACTTTGCCCGTCTTTGGCGGCGCGATGGCGTGCCTTGCCCTTGGCAAGGTCGCCGAGCTGGCCGATCGCGCTGGGGCTTGCTGAACAATTCAGGCAATCGCGGCGATCGCGGAAATCCGAATAAAAAGTTTCGCCCACCAAGATCTCTGTCATCCAATCGTTAACCAAGGTTCATACGATGGCGATGTTGTTTCTCGACCGGCGTTCATTCGCTGGGCGGACGACTGTTGATATCTGCCAGGACTGAGAATTAGCCAGTTGTTTGCGCAGTATAGTTGGGGGGTCGCCAGATGTTTTCAGCAAGCTTTTTGTCACTACGGCGCAAATGGGCGAAAATAACCGGAAGTGGCGCCATCGCGCTTGCCGTTGCCTTGACGATCGGCGCCGCTGCACAGGCTGAGCCTATTCGCGGCGCCGGATCGACGCTGGCCGCCCCGATCATCGGCAAATGGGCAGCCGCCTACGAGAGCGCCCGCGCCGATGGCGGCGACTATGTTTCGCCCGATTGGAAGGTCGACTATGAAATCGTCGGCTCGCTCGCCGGCGTCCTGCGTCTCGATCAGCCGGATATGGACTTTGCGGCGACGGATGCACCGATCAACGCCGCCGAGCTCAGGAAAACCGGCCGCCAGCAGTTTCCGATCGTGATGGGCGCCATCGCCGTCGTCGTCAATCTCGACGGCATTGGCCCGGGAAGCCTTCGCCTGACGGGGCCGCTTCTGGCCGACATCTATCTCGGCAAGATCCAGTCATGGTCCGATCCCGCGATCAAGGCGGCGAATCCGGATCTGACGCTGCCCGATCTCAGGATCAGCGTGCTCCATCGCAAGGATGGTTCCGGCTCGACCTTTGTCTTCACGGAGTATCTGTCGGCGGTCAGCGAGGAGTGGAAGGCCAAATACGGCGCCGATACGCTGATCTCGTGGCCGCTCGGCACCGATGCGGAAGGCACTCAAAACCTCATTCGAGCCGTGCATGACACGAAGGGCGCGATCGCCTATGCCGAATCCGGTCAGGCCCAGCGCGCGAGCCTTTCCTACGCGCTGATCGAGAACAAATCCGGCAAATTCGTCAAGCCCGAGCCGGATGGCGTTCAGGCTGCGGCGACGTCCGTCGACTGGGCGAAAACGACCGATTTCTTCGCCTCACTGACCGATCGGGACGGAGATGCCGCCTATCCGATCAGCACAGCGGTGTTCGCCGTCGTTCAGGTCTCGGGCCGTTCGGAACATCGCTATCGCCGGGTGCACGACCTTTTCCGGCTCGCCTTCGCGCAAGGCGCCGGCGACGCCACCGCGCTCGGCTATGTGCCGCTGCCGAAGGCGCTCGTCGACCAGGTCGAACAATACTGGGCAAGGCAAGCACCCGTCGGAAACTGAGCGGAAGAGCCAGGCTGCCTCGCGCAGCATCTGAACTTAACGTCATATCGCGCCGTGGTAACGGCTTGTTGGGGACTGCGTCACATGGACATAGACATCTTCAAGGACATCCTCGTGCCGGTGATCGGCGGGTTGGGCATCTTCATGCTTGGCCTGGACTTCATGGCGAACGGCATCCAGGCGCTTTCGGTCAACCGGATGCGAGC
Organism: Mesorhizobium sp. M0938; assembly: GCF_040319125.1. Classification (NCBI taxonomy): domain Bacteria; kingdom Pseudomonadati; phylum Pseudomonadota; class Alphaproteobacteria; order Hyphomicrobiales; family Phyllobacteriaceae; genus Mesorhizobium; species Mesorhizobium sp. M0938. Next base: position 48,767 of record NZ_JAMYNS010000022.1, read on the forward strand.
CTTTCTCGCCAAGGCCGCTGGAACGCCGATCAAGGGCGTGCTGGCAGGAACACTGATCACCGGCGTCATCCAGTCGTCGACGGCGATGAGCGTCATGGTCGTCGGCCTGGTCAACGCCGGCGTGATCGCGCTTCGACCGGCGATCAGCGTGATCATGGGCGCCAATATCGGCACCACGCTCGGCAACGGGCTGATCGCCCTGCCGCTCGGTCCGCTCGGATTGATTCTGGCCGGGGTGTTCTCGCTGATCTACTGCTTCGCCAAAAGTGAAAAGGTCAAGAACATAGCGCTCGCCGGCATGGGCTTCGCGCTGATCTTCTACGGCCTCAACCTGATGACCGGCGGCCTGCGCCCGCTTCGCAATCTGCCCGAAGTCATGGCCCTGCTGCAAAGCCTCACGGCCGACTCCTATATCAACCTTCTCAAATGCGTGTTCATCGCCGCCGGCGTGACCGCCATGATCCATTCGTCCTCGGCGACGATCGGCATTGTGATGGGTCTTGGCGCCGCCGGCATTCTCGACTGGACCACGGCCGTCGCCTTCTCGCTTGGCGCGGACCTCGGCACCACGATCACCTCGTGGATGGCTTCGCTCAATCTTTCGAAAAATGCCAAGCGGACCGCTTACGCGCACATCTCGTTCAACATCATCGGCGTGTGCATCACCATCCCGCTGTTCTTCGTCTCCATGCAGGTCCTGGGATGGGCGATGCAGTTCTTCGGCGGCGATCCCTCCATTCCGGTGATCGTCGACGGCAAGGAGACCTTCCCCCTGGTGCCGGTCGCGGTCGGCCTTTACTCGACCTTCTTCAACGTCTTCAACACGTTGTTGCTGTTCCCGTTCATCGGTGTGTTCGAGCGGGTTCTGTCACGTGTCGGCCACACGGATGCCGAGGACACGGAGGATTTCTCGACGCCGAAATTCCTCGACCGCAAGCTGGCCGGCGATTTTGCCAAGGCCGTTCCCGCCGTTCAGCAGGAGACGGCCCGTCACCTCGAGGCCGGCGCCATGTTCCTCGACATCGCACGCTCGGCCAAGAAGGCGCCGTCGGATCCGGGCGAGCACTATCTCGCAACCGACATTCTCAGCCGCGATATCCGTGCCTACACCGCCGAACTGATGAAGGAGGATCTGCCCTACGACCAGCTCGACCTGATCGCCAGCCTGATCGAAGAAGCCGACTTCACGGCTGCCCTGACGGAATCGATGCATCAGGTGGCACGCCGTGTCAGGCGCGAGAAGTTCAGCGGCCCGGCGCAGGCCATCGTCGACGTCGCGTTGAGCAAGCTCGATGTTTCGCTGCGGGAGATCTTGCCGACTTACGGCATCTCCAACCCACAGATGCCGGCCGGCCATGTCAATCTGCCGGAGGTCGAGGAACTGCGTGCCCGCACGCTGGCGCTCGGACCGAATGCGGGCGCGGCCGAACGCGGCACGATCCTGGCCCTGCTCGGGTCGATCGAACGCGCGGAAATCCTGATCCAACGCATCGATGCCGAGCGCAAATCGATCAACCGGCAGAGCGTGCTCGCCCGTGCCTCGGCACGCAAGGAAGCCAGGCCGCACTCGATGGGCGATACCGGCCTCAGCCCGGTTCCGGCCGAGTAATCATCTGGTCCGCCGGCAGGATAAATTGAGCGGTATCGCCGTCCGGCGATGCCACTCTGCCGGTCGGCGGACAACGCTCCGTTTTACCATTGGCGGCGAGCGATCCCGCGAAACCGTCGACACAAATTGATGTAAGTCCGTCGACACAATTGATGTCAGTTTACCGCGGCTTCGCCGCCGCCGGTGACGTCGAACTCAGCATCCATGGCGGCGATGGATAGCGGTTCAGCCTTCTGTTAGCCACCGACGAGGAAGTTGCGAGGATCCCGACGTGGCGCGACGTAGGCGCGCTCGGCCCGACCGATCCGGACTGCCATCTGAATCTTCTCGGGTGCGCGAACCCCGAGGAGCCGGTTGAACTCCGTTTGCAGCGCCGCCATCTCCGGGTACTCCTGCAGCACCTGGCTATAGGGATGGCAGGTGAGGCCAAGCTGTGTGAGACCGAGATGTACTCGCGCGAAGGCCCGTCCCGCCTCCAGCCAGGTTGATTGGTCGTTGGCTCCGGTCTTCAAAAGCACAAGTCCTCTGGCGCTTTCGATACCGTGCCGCGTGTCCTTCAGGGTTGAGTTCGTGGCGAGAGTGCTGAACCACAGCGTTGGGCTGCCATTGAATAGGCTCCACTCCATCAGGCGCGCCTTCAGTCCATCGAATCCGAGTTGAGGAATGCTCAGACCGTCACGTCGGTCCCTTCGCTGATGCTCGCTGAAGCGGAACCAGTCCCGCGTCTCATCGTAGACGTGTGGGGTCTTCACCTCGATCTCGAATGCTCTGTAGAAGACGTCCAGCAACGGCCGCATCCGTTCGGGCTGGCTGAGGACCAGCACCTCCATATTGTCGGCCGGAGCCAATACCCGTATGTGCTCTGCCTCGTGGTCAGTGACGAGGGGGCCTGCATAGGGCCTTCGGTTGGTTTGCCGTCGGCTGATCCCGTCCGCCAGGTTGTCAGGCCGGGTTGTGGCGTTCGAACGAAGCACGATGCGCGCCACCGGCTTGCGCCCGATTTCCTCGAACCCATGTGCGCCCTGGGGCAGAAGCTCGACCTCAGTCGTGTAACCGTGTCTGGACATGCCAATGGCGAGCGTCTCGATGGCGCAGCCAGCACCAATATGAATCTGCCGGGCCGGAGGATCGGTAGCCGGCAACAAGCGCCTTTCATCGAGGTAGAACAAGGCCTCCGTATCGGATGTGACTTCGAATTTCCACGCCTGGGTGTTGTGCGGATTCGGGGCGTGGACACCGTAGGCAATGGCTTGGAGGATTGGGGTATACTGCAACATCAGCGTCACCGAGCGTCATTGGCCGCCTGAGGCACACTGGTCATCTCGTTTCGCATGCAATGCGAGCGACGACGATCAGTGTCGGTCCCAATGAAATGGCCGGCATGCGCGTTGGTTCCAAATGGCGACACTTCGATCGCCAACGAATGATGGCCGCATGTCGCCTTCCGATTGTGAAAAATTCCATTCTGGCTGCGAACAAAAAATTTCTCAGGATCGCTCGCGCGTCTCAGGCGCTGCGATGTGATGGACCACATCGATTAACACAAAAGAGACCACCCGTCGCATTCCCACCCGATACGACCGCTGCGTGCGGTGCGTGGTGGCTCTCGCTTGCCAGCACGCTCAGGCCGCGAACAACGCCAGCTCTTCGGCCGTGAGGTGGCGGGCCTTGCCTTTGGCAAGGTCGCCGAGCTGCAAGGGGCCGACCGCCACCCGCACGAGGCGAAGCACTTCGACATCGTGCGCCCCGAGCAGCCGGCGGATATGGCGGTTGCGGCCTTCGTCGAGGGTGATTTCCAGCCAGGCGGTCCTGGTGCCGCTGCGCAGGATGTCGATCGACCGCGCCGTCAAATCCTCGCCATCGACTCTAGCGCCGGCGCGCAACCGCGCCAGCATGGCCTCGTCGGGCAGGGCGCCGATCTGCACGTGATAAATCTTGGCGACGTGCGAGGCTGGATCTAGCAAGCGCTGCGCGAAGCGCGTGTCGTTGGTCATCAAAAGCAGGCCCTCGCTGGCCTTGTCCAGGCGGCCGACCGGCGACACGAAGGGCAGGTCGAGTTCTGCCAGGCAGTCATAGACGGTGCCGCGGTCCTGCGGGTCGTCCCGGGTGGTGACCAGGCCGCGCGGCTTGTTGATCATCAGATAGACCTTGCGCTCGGCAATGACGCGGCTGCCGTCGACCTCGATGCGGTCGCGGCCGGGATCGACGCGCATCGAGCCGTTGCGCACGATTTTGCCGGCGACCCGGACGCGGCCTTCGGCGACCAGAACTTCCGCCTGCTTGCGCGAACACAGACCGAGTTTCGACAGCGCGCGGCAAAGGCTGACTCCGGGGGGATTTGCTCGGGGAGTGCTGGCCCCGGCACTAGGCGCGGCGCGTTGCCGGCCGACATTCGGTCGTGGCGTCATGATCTTGCGTGGTCGTTGCGGCAAAGGTCAGGACTTTCCCGCCGGCCCGTCTCCAGCCTGGGCCAGCGTTTCCATCCCCTCGCTGAGGTGCTTTCGCAGGATGCGGACGGCCGCGGCGGCATCACGGTGCCGGCAGGTCGTCAACAGGTCGCGGTGCTCCTCCTGCGATTGGCTGCGATAGTTGAGGTTGGACAGGAGAACGCGAACGTAGCGGTCGGCCGCATTGTGGTGGGCTTCGATGAGACCGAGGAGCCGGGCGTTGCCGCAGGCGCTGTAAAGGGCCAGGTGAAAGGCACGGTTCAGCGTTCCCCAGCGGCCGACATTCGGCTCGGCATCGATCTGGTTGAGCACATGGCCTGCCTCGTCGAGCTTCTCGATGCCGAGGTTCGGCACCGAGAGCCGCAGCGCCTCGCTTTCGAGCAGTGCGCGGACTGCAAAGATCTCCCTGATCTCGGTAACATCCATCCTGGCGACATGCGCGCCCTTGGTCGGATGGATCGAAACGATGCCTTCGGCTTCGAGCTGGCGAAGCGCGTCGCGGACCGGCATGCGGCTGAAGCCGAAGCGCTCGGCCAGGTCGTCCTGGCGCAGCGGCGTGCCGGCCGCCAGGCTGCCGTCGGCGATCGATTCGCGCAGCACGTTGGCCACCTGCTCCGCCACGGTCAGCGGTTTCTGCATCAAGCCTTCGCCAAATTCGCGCAATCGATTCTCCTATCACCTGGAGCTTGCCTAACAGAAAGCGGCTTGTGCGGATATCTGTATTCTCGTATACCGGTATCCAGGATTGCCGCGTATCGGCAGGGGGAGCTCCATGTCGCTCGGATCGGATCCGCACAAGAAACCGTGCTCCAACAGCAGGCCGGTCGATGCCGTCGTCATCGGTGGTGGAATCGCCGGCTGCACGCTGGCTTACGAGCTGGCGTCGAGGGGCGTCAAAACGGTCGTTCTCGAACAGACGGCGATCGCCGCCGAATCTTCGGGGCGCAACACCGGCACCTTGCTCAGCGGCCCGCAGACAGAAGTGGTCGAAATGCTCGACGCCTGCGCGTCGATCTATGAGGAGCTTTCGCAAGGGGCGGTGCCGTTCGAGTTCGGCAAGATCGGCCACCTGCTCATCTCGGAGGATGAGACCAGTTTCGAGGCGGCCGGGGCGGTCGCCGATCGCTACCGGGCCGCCGGTGTCGCCATGGAGAAGATCACCGGCGCGGAGCTCGCGCGGGATCATCCGCGCATCGGCTTCAAGGTGGCGGGCGGCTATCACGTCGGCCGCGCCTGGACGCTGGAGCCGATGGGGGCAACACATGCCTTCGCCCACGCCGCCCGCGAGGCCGGTGCGGTGATCCGGACAGGGCTTCGCGTCGCCCAGATTTTCTCGAAGAGCGGCAAGGTCCAGGGCGTGCTGACCGATCAGGGGATCATATCGGCCGATCTCGTCTTCATCGCCAACGGGCTGTGGATGTCGGACCTGCTGCGGCGAACCGTCGGCGACGGGCCGCTGCCCGGCCTGCCGTTCACCGCCGGCCGCGGCTGGCTGATCCAGTTGGGCAAGCTCGACTTCGAGCTGCCGTGGATCGTCGAAGAGTTGACATGGCCGGACCAGGAGGAGCTGGGAAAGCGGATGAGCCTCGCCGGCCTTGCCGACGTCGCCGAACAGCGGGACGACCAGCCGGCCGTCGAGGCCATCTGCCTCAATCCGATGCGTGGCGGCGATGCGCGGCTCGGCGCATCGGTCCAGCCGGCTTTTCGCGACTTGGTTCGCAATACCGATATGGCGAGCCGGATCGCCAGCCGCACGCTGCGCATGCTGCCCGGCCTTGGCTCGCCGCGGGTGAGCAACGTCTATCCCGGCAACCGGCCGATGCTCTCCGACGGCCTGCCGGTCGCCGGCAAGACTGATATCGAAGGCCTGTTCGTGCATGGCGGCATGGGCTCGATCGGCATGCATGCAGCACCAGCCACGGCGCGCTGGCTGGTGGACGCGGTGCTTTCGGGAGACGGCAACCCGGCGCAGCCATGGCTGCGCCCGGACCGCTTTCCCGGCTGGGGAATTTGCCAATGCGCCTTCGATACGGCGAGAATGCCTCTCGCATAGATTCACGTCTGGCTTGTATCCCTTTGAGAAAAAAGGGGTTCTGTCTCCCTGTGTGAGAGGGAGAGGTCGGGCGGGACAGAGGGGGCGCCGTGGAGCATCAGCAACCAGCCTCGGGCGAACGCGCGGGCCTTGACGCGGCTGACGGTGTTCCGTCTTGATGCACTGCGGCCCAAGCAGCGTAACACCAGCCGGAGATCCCTTGATCCACTCCCGTTTGCTTCGCTATCTCGACGAAGTGGCCCGCTGCGGCTCGATCCGGAAGGCGGCGGTGACGCTCAACGTCGCGGCGTCGGCCATCAACCGGCAAATCATCGCGCTGGAACAACAGTTGGGGACGCCGATTTTCGAGCGCCTGCCAGGCCAGATGCGGCCGACCGCCGCCGGCGAGGTGCTGATCACCCACGCCAGGGAAACGCTGAAGCATCACAAAAGGGCGATCGAACGGATCGAGACGCTGAAGGACGGCCGTTTCGCCAGCGCATCGATCGCCACCGTGGGCGGGCTCGCCAACGACATGCTGTCCTATGCGTTGGCCGAGTATCGCCGCGAACGGCCCTTCACACGGTTTTCGGTCAGCGTGCTGGCGGCCGGCGACATCGCCGTGCAGGTCGCGGCCGGGGAGATCGACCTGGGTTTTGCGTTCGATCTTCCAGACACACCCAACCTGACCGTTGCCGAGTCGATGTGGAGCCATTGCGGCGCCGTCGTGCTGCCCGACCATGAACTTGCCTCGAAAGCCGTGCTGCGCCTTGGCGACCTCAGGCGGTTTCCGCTGATCATGCCGCAGGTTGGCGTCACGCTGCGCGATCACTTCGACCATGCCTGCGCCGCTGCCGGCCTGTCGCTTGAGCCGGTGCTGGAATCCAACAGTTTTGAGCTGCTCAAGCATTTCGCCATGCTCGATCAGGGTATCGCCATTCTCAACCGGATCGACGTGCTGCACAGCCATCTTTCCCGGGCGGTTACCTTCATTCCGATCGCCGAACTTGCCCGCTTCAGCCAGCGGCTCAGCGTCGTGCATCGCGCTCGCGGTCGATTGGCGCCGCTGCCCAGTCACCTGCTCGAACGGCTGAGCAGCCTGATCGCAAGCCAGAGCGGATCGTGAACGCAACAGGCGCTTGTGGTTAGAGGTGGCGTCCCGTCATTGACGGTGACGGCCAGCGTCGAGCGGCGGGGGACCCCGTTGCCCGAAAGGCAACGGGGTGCGCGTTCTTTGATGCTTTGACGCACCGGACTTTTCGGCCACATTCTCTTTGGGAACTTAGCCAGCGAAAACGCTGCTCAACAAGGGGAACAACAATGACAGCCGATGCTCCGCAACCGCGCAGTCTGGTGACGACAGGAGGCGTCTCGATCGGAGGCGCGCCCGTATCCTATACGGCCATCCTGGCGGCACTCGTCGCCGTGCTCGCCTTCATCCCGGCCTCGATCGTGGTCGGCGGCATGGGGGGAGGGTGGCCGTTGCACGACGTCATCCATCCGCTGCTCGGCCTGCTGCTTGGGCCGATCGCTGGACCGATCGCTTCGGTCATCGGCATCGTCGTCGGCAATGTCATCGCGCCTTACACCAACCTCGGACCCTGGAGCCCGCTGATGGGCGCCATGAGCGCCTTTGCCGTCGGCATGGTCATGTATCCAAACCGCTCGCTCTGGTATGTGCCCTGGATCATCACGCTCGCCGCAAACCTGATCTACCTCTATCAGTCGCTGTCCTTCGGCATCGGTTTCTGGCTGTGGCTGAGCAACGTCTTCACGGTCGATGTGGCGCTGATCCTGATCGCCATTCCGCAGATCAGGAACTGGGCGATCGACCAGATCCGCAACGGCACGGCGAGCCTGTCGCTCTATTGCGCCTATTTCGTCGTGTTCTTCTTCGGCTCGACGGCAGGCATCCAGCTCAACTGGGTGCCGTCCTTCGCCACCAATCCGTGGCCGGCCGAAGTGTGGCCGCCGCTGATCTTCATCATCTTCGCGGAACGCGTCGTCTTCACCGCCGTTGGAGCGGTGGTCGCCTTCGCGCTCATCGCAGCCATTCGCCGGTCTCCCATCGCAAGGGCGAAGCTGGCGGGTTACTGATGCCACCGATCAATTCATCGGGTGAGGATGAGCGGACCGATGGTCCGCTCATCCGCTTCGACACTGTCAGCTACCGCTATCCTGGCGCCAATTGCCCGGCACTGGACAAGATCAACCTGACGATCGGCCGCGGCGAGATCGTTGGCGTGATCGGCCCGACCGGCGCCGGCAAGACGACGTTCTGTCTGGCGCTGAACGGGATCGTGCCGCAGTTCTTCGGCGGCGAATTCTTTGGCAGCGTCCACATCGCCGGCCTCGATGCGATCGAGACGCCGACCAGCCGGCTGGCGCAGTTGGTCGGCATGGTGTTCGAGGATCCCGAAACGCAGATCACCGCGACCACGGTTGAAGGCGAAGTCGCCTTCGCGCTGGAGAACCTCAAAATACCGACGCCGGAAATCGCCCGGCGCGTCGGCGAGGCGCTGGAGGCAGTAGGTCTCACCGGGCAGGAGACCAGGCATCCAGCGAACCTGTCGGGCGGCCAAAAGCAGCGGCTGTCGATTGCCGCGGCGCTGGCACTGTCATCCGACATCATCGTGCTCGACGAACCGACCTCGCAGCTTGATCCGATCGCCGCAGCGGAAGTCTTCGCCATACTGCGGCGATTGAATCGCGAGAACGGCCTGACCGTCGTCATCACCAGCCACGCCAGCGAGGAATTGGCGGAAATCGCCGATCGTATCCTGCTCATTTCCGCGGGCAGGATCGCGGCCGAGGGACCGCCTGAGACCGTCTTTGCCGCCACCGGGATGCTTGCCGAACATCGCGTGCGCCCGCCGGACATCGTGCGCAGCTTCGAGGTGCTTGCCCGCAATGCGCCCGCGCGTGGCCGTAGCCCACCCGCGGCGCGGCCGGTGACGCTGGCCGCGGCCAAGGCAGCGATCAAGGCAAATCCGTTGACGATCTCTCTCTCAGCCGCCCCGGTGGAGACGCGGCGCGATATCTCCAAGGTCGGGACTGCGCTGGCGGTCGAGGGGCTGACCCACATCTATCCCGACGGCACACAGGCGCTGCGCGGCGTGGACCTGACGGTCGCCAGTGGCGAATTCCTCGGTATTGTCGGGCGCAACGGCAGCGGCAAATCCACGTTGGTGCGGCATTTCCTGCATCTGCTTTCGCCGTCCTCGGGTACGGTGCGCGTCGCCGGCAACGACATCTCGACGCTCAAGGTGAGCGAGCTTGCGCAGCGCATCGGCTATGTCTCGCAGAACGCGCATGCCCAGGTCTTCTGCGACACGGTGGCTAAGGAAGTCGGCTTCGCGCTGTCGATGATGAAGCGGCCCAAGAGCGATATCGATATCGCCGTCAGCCGCTCGCTGACGGCGATGGACCTCGCCCACGCCGCCGACCAGCATCCGATGTCGCTCAGCCGCGGCGACCGGCTGCGCGTCGTCATCGCCGCCGTGCTGGCGCTCGAGCCTCAGATACTGATCTTCGACGAACCGACCACCGGCCAGGACTGGCGCGGATCGCTGGCCATACTCGACATGCTGCAGACGCTGAACCGGATAGGCAAGACAGTGGTGCTCATCACCCATCATCTCTACCTGCTGCCGGGCTATGTCGACCGCCTCGTAGTCATGGATGGCGGTAAGATCGTCGGTGACGGCCCGCTGCGGGACGTTTTCTACGACAATTCGGCGATGGCCGCCGCCGGTCTGGTGCCGCCGCAGACGGTGCGCTTTGCCGAGCACATGCCTGCCCTTGCCGCCGCCCGCCCGCTTGGGCCGGATGATCTGGCGGCAATGCTCGGCGCGCGGCTGGAGGTTGCCTAGATGGTCAGCTATGCCATCCAGCCTTTGCCGGCCGAGACCATTTTCGCCCGAGCCGACATGCGGGTGAAGTTCGCGCCGCTTCTGCTCGCAAGCTCGCTGATCTTCGTCTGGAACAGCATTGTGCTGCAGGCAGCGTTCCTCGCCGTCATCGTCGGGCTGATGTTTTCGGCCGGCATCACCGCCGCCACCATCCGCAAGCTCACTCTGATCGTGTTGCCGGCGCTGGTGCTGATCACGGTGATCCAGGGCCTGTGGAGCCCGTTCGGCAAGACGCCGGTGTTCACTGTGCCGCCCGGCGTGCCGCTCTTCGGTTCGCTGAACATCTTCTATGTCGAAGGCCTACTGTTCGGCCTGGTGGTGTGCTGCCGCGTGCTGATCCCGATGCTGGCATTCCAGCTGGTGTTCATGACCAGCCAGCCCAACGACATCGTGCTCGGGCTGGTGCGCATCGGCGTTCCCTATCGCATAGCGTTCCTGTTTTCGACGACGTTCCGCTTCGTGCCGCTGCTGTTCCAGGAGCTGGAGGGCATCAAGGAGGCGCAGCGGCTGCGCGGCATCGACATCGACAGCATCGGCATGCTGCGCAAGCTGATCGCGCTCGGCCGCATGCTGGTGCCGCTGATCATGATCTCGCTGACCAAGGCGCAACTCATGGAAATCGCGCTGCAGGCGAAAGCCTTCAACGGCTCGGCCGACCGCACCAGCTTGCACCCGGCGCGTGAAAAGCTGTCGGTCGGCGAGAAGCTGGTGATCGGCGCCTGCTTCGCCGTCTTTTGCGGGGCGCTGGCGGGCCGACTCGTCTTTGGACTGGGAGGTGCCGTGCTGTGACCATATTGGCTCCCGATGGCAGGATCGATTGCGATGCCGCCACACTTGGCATGCTCGAACGCCAGGCGGATGCGTGGAAATCCGGCGACTTTTCGGCCGCTGCCGCCGACTGGCACCCCGACGGGGTGCTGACGGCGCCAGGCAATCGGGTGCCGCTTCACGCCCTGGCACGCACCATCGCCGACTTCCATCGCGACTATGGCGATCTCTCCGTGACCGTCACCTCGGCCTTTGCCTCCGCCGACGGCAGGCGGGTGGCGCTGGAATGGCTATGGGAAGTGACGCGTCGGCGCGACGGCGCCCGCAGCTTGACCGAGGATGCCATCCTCATCGATCTCGACGGCGGCAGGCGCATCCTGTCGTGGCGCGAATATTTCGACACCGCAAGCGCCGTGGAGGATCACCACAGCCCCCAGAGAACAGCATGAAAGTCCTCGTCGTCTATTGCCACCCCTGCGCCGACAGCTTCAACGGGGCTGTACGCGACACAGTGCTGGAGACACTTGCCGACCACGGCCATGAGGTTCATCTCCTCGACCTTTACGCGACCGGATTCGATCCGGTCATGCGTGCCGACGAATGGCGCGGGTATCACGACAATGCCGCCAATCTCGAACCGGTGCACGACCGGGCGCAGGAACTGCGCTGGGCGCAGGCGGTGATCTTCATCTATCCGACCTGGTGGTATGGCCTGCCGGCGATGCTGAAGGGCTGGCTGGAGCGGGTGCTGGTGCCGGGTTTCGCCTTCGAGATGCCGACGGCGCAGCGCGGTCCGCGTCCCAAATTGCGGCACATACGCCGGGTGCTGGTGATGACGACATGCGGCGCGACGCCGCTGATGTCGTGGATCATGGGCCAGCCCGGCCGGCGTACCTTGCTGCGCGGCTTCCGCTCCGTCTGCCATCCGCTGTGCTCGACCAAATTCCTGGCGCTCTACCGGATGGACACAGTCTCCGTAGCCGAGCGCCAGGCGCATTTGCAGCGCGTCAGAAAAGCGGTCGCCAGCCTTGGACGCGCCGTCTCCGTGGCCTCCGACATGGTGCCCGGCTGATTGCCAAGGTCTATGGTCGTCAATTCGGCCTGGAATCGTCCAGCATCTCGACAACGAAAGATGCGGCAATCAGGTCGTCGGCATCGAGGCGCAGGGCGCCTTCTCCTCCTCCTATGACGGCGGCGACCTTCTGAAAGGTTTTTATCTCATGCCCGGAGATCCGGGCGCTCTGCATCCTGGCCCTAAGGTCAGCGACGCGCCGGTTCAATGTGTGGGACGTTCCGATTTCACGGTTCGACATAACGACTGCTCCTCCCCAACCCATGCTTTTGCCTCCCCACCGGTATTCGCCTGTTGCCCGTTTTGCCTAAATATGAGGCATGGCGAATACAGCGCCCCGAACGCGTGGTGCGAGGGAAGGTTCCAGCGCAACGCGGTCACGAAATAATACGGCGGGGTCCACCCGGCAGGCAGGCGGGCCATCTCGAAACGCTGCCCGCGCAACATGCGTCTATATCGGTTCCACCATGGGTCACGCCTATCTGTCGGTTGGGGAGGCGACGCCGAAGTGCTGTGCGTCTGTCCGGGCGAGGAGCCCAACATGGAAGGAACCTTGCTCTCCATCCTCGAGACCACCGAGTCTGTATCGGGCGCCTGATCCATTCGGGACAAACTTGTCCGGGGCACTGCCCGCCACTCGTCAAGGAGCAGGCTGCGAACGGACGCTGCCTTTGGCGATGGACGCGCCGGACGCGCTCAGCGCTGTTGCGGCGGCGGCGATGGCATGCCGCAACCAGACGTGCCGAGGCTCGTCCTGGTGGCGCGCGTGCCAGAGAAGGCTCATCGTGAAGCTGTCGAGATCAAGCGGCGGGAGCAGCGAGACAAAACGGCCCCCCACCATCTGCGCCAGGCTCGACGGCAGCGTCATGATCAGATCGGAGCGGGCAGCGATTTCCACTGCCGCAAGGAAGCTCGGTACGCGCACGCTCACCCGTCGTCGTCGGCCCACACCGGCGAGCGCCACGTCGACAAACGCCGGTCCGACGCCGGTGACGCTCACCACGATATGTCCCAATTCGAGATATCGGTCGAGCGTCAGCTCATGGGCCGCTGCAGGATGCCCGGCGCGCATCAGCGTGACAAAGCGGTCTTGATAAAGGCCGCGCCGGCGGATGCCCGCGGGCGCATCGTCGAAGACGCCGACGAGCGCATCCACGGCATTCTCCTCCAGTGCTTCGATCGCCGTTGCGCTGGGCGGCAGAACGTCCAGGTCGAGCGCCGGTGCTTCGACGGCGAGACGAGCAAGCAGATGAGGCGCCAACGCGGCAGTCTCAAGATCCATCATCAGCAGCCGCACATGACCGGTTGCAGTTGCCGGGTCGAAGGGGTTCGCCCCGAGCATCGTAGCGATGTCGGCCAGTGTGCTGCGCAACGCTGGCCGAATCCCTTCGGCGCGGGCAGTGAGCATGTAACCTGTGCGCCCTTCCGCCAGAAGAGCGTCCCCGAACAGCTTTCGTAGCCGCGACAGCGCACGGCTCACCGCCGGCTGGCTCATATTCAGACGGACGGCGGCCCGAGTAACGCTTCTTTCGTCAAGCAGCGCCTCGAGCACCACCAGCAGGTTCAGATCGACACGACGTAAATTCACTTGGTGCATGCCGACTATATAGAACATGCATTTGTCGCATACCTAGCCATCCCGTAGTCTTGGGCTCTCATCAATCGCGAACATCAAGGAGTACAGATCATGCATGTGGTTTTTGGAGCAAATGGGCGGGCCGGCGGGGAAACGGCGCGTGCGCTGATGGCGGGCGGCGAGCCCGTGCGCGTGGTCGTGCGCCGTCCGGAACAGGGCAAAGCGTGGGCGGCGCTCGGCGCCGAAGTCGCCGTCGCCAGCCTCGATAACGCAGAGCAGGTCGCCGCCGCTTTGAAAGGCGCAACGGCGGCGTTTCTCCTCAACCCTCCGCCGGTCGCCGGCGATCCGTTTGGGCGGACAGCGGAGATCGGCGCGGCGCTTGCCCAGGCGGTCCGTCGTGCCGATCTGTCCAGGAGCGTTATCCTGTCGTCGATCGGCGCGCAGCATGAGACGGGCACCGGGGTCATCGCTACCTTGCATCAGATCGAGGCGATGCTAGCCGGCACCGTGCCCGCCACGGCCTTTCTGCGCTCGGGCTATTTTGTCGAAACCTGGTCGGAAGTCGCTGGGGCCTGCGTCTCGGAAGGCGTGCTCCCGTCGTTTCTGGAACCCGGCCTGAAAATTCCTATGGTGAGCACGGCCGATGTCGGGCGCGCCGCCGCCCGGCTCATGTCCCAGGACTGGGCAGGAACGCGCATCGTGGAACTGGCCGGGCCCGAGGACTGGAGCGCCAGCGATGTGGCGGCTGCCTTTGCGAAGGTTCTCGGCCGTCCAGTCGAGCCGATGCTCGTGCCGCCGGAACAGCGCGAAGCGGTCCTGGCCGAGGCGGGGCTCTCCACGGAGGTTACCGCCGCCCTGCTCGGCATGTACGAAGGCATTGCAAACGGCCGCTTCACGCGCCAGGCCGGTACCGAGCATTGGCGTGGCGCGACATCGCTGACAGCCGCGGTCGAGCGTATCGTGACGAAGCTGCGCGCTGACACTTGAGCCTTCTCATCATGAGATCATGTTCGCAACCAGCCACCTGGGGCCATTACCTGCTGCTGCCGTGGGAAACCTCACTGGCAAGGTGAGTCCAAAAGGATTGACCGTATCCTCCCGGGGAGGATACAGTCACGACATGTCCGAAGGCATCCACCGTTCGCATCCTGCTATCGTCAAGCGTCTGAAGCGTGCCCAAGGCCACCTTGCGGCGGTGCTGGCCATGTTCGAGGCGCATCGTCCCTGTGTTGATCTGGCGCAGCAGCTCCACGCCGTGGAAAGCGCCATCAGCAGCGCAAAACGCGAATTGATCCACGATCATATCGAGCACTGCCTGAGCGATACTGCGGAAACGGGGACCGCGGAAGCGGGCGGCAATTCGCTGGCGGAACTCAAGCAACTGGCGAAATACCTGTGAGTAGTCAAACACCTGTGAGCAGCCTCGGCGCGCGCATTCTCGACTGGTTCGGGTTCGGCACACACGATCGCACGGCGCATGGCCATGGCGGCCATGGCTCGCACGGTCACACCCACGGGGTCATCGATGCGACCATCGCGACGACCGACCGGGGCATCTGGGCGATAAAATGGTCGTTCGTCATCCTGGCAATCACCGCGGCATTGCAAATGGTCGTGGTGGTGCTGTCGGGCAGCGTGGCGCTGCTGGCCGACACGATCCACAATATCGGTGACGCCACCACCGCCATTCCGCTGTGGATCGCGTTCATACTGGCCCGGCGCAAGCCATCGCCGACCTTCACCTACGGCCTTGGCCGGGTCGAGGACCTGGCCGGGATCATCATCGTCGGGATCATCCTGTTCAGCGCCATCGTCGCCGGCTACCAGGCCATCGATCGTTTGATAAATCCACGCGTGGTGACGCATCTTGGTTGGCTGACGGCGGCAGGCATTGTCGGCTTTCTCGGCAATGAGGCCGTTGCGGTGTTCCGCATCCGCGTCGGCCGAGAAATCAACAGCGCCGCGCTGATCGCCGACGGCTACCATGCCCGCACCGACGGCCTGACCGGCCTTGCCGTGGTCACCGGGGCGCTCGGCGTCTGGCTCGGTTTTCCGCTGGCCGACCCGATCGTCGGCCTGCTGATCACACTTACGATCTTCGGCATCGTTTGGCAGTCGGCCCGCTCGGTGCTGACCCGCATGCTCGACGGCGTGGAGCCAGGTACTATCGGCGAAATCCACCATGCTGCCGCGCATGTGCCGGAAGCGCGCATCGTCGACGCCAGGGCGCGGTGGATCGGTCACAAGCTGCACGCCGATATTGCTATCGCCGTCGAGGAAAGTCTGCCGGTGTCCGAAGCGAAAAAGATCACGGCAGCGCTGGAGGCCGAGCTGTTCGATCATATGCCGGCGCTTGCGGCGGCAAACATAAGATTGGCGAGCGCGGATGCGGATCATCCCCATGAACATGGTCACGGCGAGCACAGGCACTAACGGTCGCTCCGACCGGCTCGTTTCTGTTACCCTCGGCTGATGTTCCAAATTCTTGTCGAGTTCCAACGAACGATCTATCTGGCGGTCGGCGAGCAGATCAAACTGCTCTCGGTGGGAGGCGACTGGCTGGCGTTCATGGCTTTTCTGCCGATGGGCATCGTCTTCGGCGCCGCCCATGCGCTGACGCCGGGTCATAGCAAGGCCGTGCTGGCGACATATCTTGCCGGTTCGGATGCAAAGGTTCCGCGCGGCCTTCTCGTATCGATCACGCTGTCGTTCACGCATGTGATGATTGCCGTTCTGATTGCGGTTCTCTCGCTGCCGCTGGTCTCCATAGCCTTGGGCAGCGTTGGCCGCGCTCCGCTTTTGGAGGATATCAGTCGTGGGCTGCTCGGCCTGATCGGTGTCTGGATGCTCTGGCGCGCTTTGAGCCGCGGCCATCACCACAAGCATGAGGGCGAGGCGGTCGGCATTATGGCCGGTCTAATCCCGTGCCCGCTGACGCTTTTCGTGATGACCTTCGCGATGTCCAGGGGCATTCCCGGCGCCGGTATTCTCTTCGCGATCACCATGATGGTCGGTGTGGCGCTGACACTGTCCTGCGTCGCGGTGTTGTCGATCCTGTTTCGGGAACGCCTGATGGATTTCTTCGCCGGCAAGCCACTCGAAACCATTTCCCGAACCATCGAAGGCGCTGCTGGGCTGGCGCTTGCGGGCGTGGCCGTCTGGCAGATCATGTCCGGTTCCTGATCGTGCTCAGTGCCAGGCGCCCGATCCGCACAAATAGAATCAAGATAGATCTCTATCTCTTTGTTTGGCGGAACTTTTCCGGATCATGCGATGTCGCCGCGCCACGATGTCGGGCGCGCCGCCGCCCGGCTTATGTCCCAGAACTGGGCGCATCGTGGAACTGGCTGGTTCCCGATGACTGGCGTGGCACGACATCGCTGACAGCCGCGGTCGAGCGTATCGTCACGCAGCTGCTCGCTGCCGCTTGAGCCTTCTCATCGTGGGGCGTTTGCGGCGGCGAATATAAGATTGGCGAGCTGTAGTGCGCAAAATCACTTGGCACCTCCACGCAACTTCACTTGGCACTAACTCAGCCGGTCAAAACGCTGAAGGATTTGGTCTGCCTCTACTGCGCTCCCGGCGGAATCAGCTGCTCAAGTCAGCCCAGGCGGGGCCTGTCCGCGGTTCAAAATGACGAGGGCGAGGGCAGCATGATGGCAACCATGCCATGTTCAATCGGCACTATTTCCACTGTTCGACATCAGCAACTCACACTCGCCGGATTTCCAACTCTCAGGAGGCTGAAGGCAGAAGTCAGTGAAGTGCCGCTTGCCGAAGACGTCGAGATATTCGCATCGGCCGAAGAAGAAAAGCTTGCCTTCAGGCATTGCCTTCAATTCGTCCTGCAGTCTCTGCCAAGTCCTAGGCGTCACCTCATTTTCGAGTTCGCGCATGTGCGACGGGCCGAGAGATTCCTCGGCGAAATCAATTGTGATAATCCGCCAAGCTTTGGCATTCGGTTCCACTGCCACGAAGATCATCGCGTCAGCAGTCAATCGATGAGCGGGTGTCTGGCCAACATTTTCGAGCTCGATCAGGAAAACCAGGACCGAAGTATCGGATCCCGCTTGTGGCGGGGTAAATCTGACAATGCGACCACGTTTGATAGCAACATAGGCCCGGCTCTGCTTCTCAGACGAGATCCGCATGTGTCGCAGGGTTTGCCACAAAACAAAAAGGGACAATGCAGCAAGCCCGAACGACGCCAGTTCGACCAGATCGCATCTCTCGTTGCACCAATCGACCATTTTGGAGCCCTCCACCCCTCAGGAAAGTCTAGCACACTCGGGCTTTCCAAGGGGAGGGCGGCATGAAGCGCAAATTGTTGGTGGCCGACCTCTTGTGTGGAGCGGGCGGGTCGTCGACCGGGTGCCAGCGCGCCCTAGCCGAACTCGGTCTCAAGATGGAACTCGTCTGCGTCAATCACTGGCCGACGGCCATTGAAACACACACCCTCAATCACCCCGAAGCCCGGCACTTTGTGCGGGACATCGCCACTGTTCGCCCGCATCTGCTGGTGCCGGAGGGATACCTTGACCTCCTGATGGCCTCGCCGACGTGCACGCACCACAGTGTTGCGCGCGGTGGCAAGCCGACGTCGGATCAGCAGTGTTCCGACCCCTGGCACATCATCACATGGCTGACCGAGCTTCGGGTGAAGCGCATCATCATCGAAAACGTGTGGGAGCTCGTCGGCTGGGGTCCGGTCGCCCATCGCACGGGCAAGCCGATCAAATCGCGCAAGGGCGAGTATTTCCATGCTCGGATTGAGACGATCCGTTGACCCGGCTTCGATCCTGAACGGCGGAAGTTGAACGCCGCTGACTACGGCGACGCCTTGATGGCGGACGCCGCCCCGAAGCGCAGGTCTCCGGACGAGGTGGAGTTCAGGGAGGCCGCAGAATGACCACGGCCTCCTCACCGTACACCCAATCAGACGTGACTCGGGTGCGCCTTGATGCTGACGGGCGGGATGTCTCCATCCTCGAACAGGATGTCTTTCTTTCGCGCGAAGGCGACGAACTCGCTGCGCGCGGTCTCGGCATCGATATCGCCGGTCAGCGCGGCCTTACAGGCGCGAATTGCGGCTTTCTGTTCTGGGCTGTTTCCGCACCATTCCACTGCGAACTCATAGGCATCAACGACAGTGTTGAGTTGCCGAGGAAAACCAAGTCCGACCCACACACGGACAGGCTTTTCGAACGGCTTCGCAAGCATAGTGACCTCCTTGGCTCTTGGGCCGGCACTCCGGCCTGGGTTTCGATGAATGACCGCTACGCGGCCGCGGAAAAATTTGTGCCCGACACAAATTCTTTTCAAGAGGTGCCGCTATGAACGCGCATCCCGGCGAATCCAAAGCCCATTGCCCGACGCCACCGAGGCCGAGCAAGCTATGCGATTCGCACTCTCCCAACTCCGCCTCGCCGAGCGCAGCTCCGCCGGCGCAGCTCGCCCTGGTTCGGATGATGGGAGAATGGGAATGACCTCACATCAGATCTTCAGCTACCCGGTCAAGTCTCTTGAGACCCACGCTAGGCGGCTTTCTTTCAAGGAGGCCCTGTTCAGATGCGGCTGCCTCGAAGGCGGCGTAGGCAGCTTGGTGACTGCAATGTCCGGCCAGGCATTCCTCGATCATTCGGATTGCTTCAAGTCGGGACGGTTTGTCCATGGATGGCCATGGTTGCTGAAGCGCCTTAGCAGCGGCTGCTATCGAGGCGACCACCATCGGCCTGTGATTCAGGTAGATTGTAATAGGAATAAACGCCGTCATTTTTGTCGCTCGCCAGGATCGAAGGCGGTAAACGCGAAGACATGGCGGTGGTTGCATCATCATCGTGAATTTAGAGCGCCGATGCCCGATGCCGCCGGGGCTGAACACCCCTGCTTGGCGCCAACGAGCAAGGACGGGACGTCTGAAGAGCCTTGGTCGTTTCGGCTCCATGAACGAAAAAGCCAGCGGCCCCCGGCGGGGAAGGACGCTGGCTGATCGGCAATCCGATCGGACAGGATTTGCCTAAGAGAATGCTGCAAAGTCCAAACTATCGTCTGAAGCAACTGTTCCAGCGAAGGAACAGGTGACTTTCGGAACTGGCAGATTACTGGGTGTCGTCGACGCGCTCTGCGATAGCGAATGCCTGGAGGTTCCTTGTCTTGCCGTAATCCTCTTCAGCGTTCGCTATGATCGAAAAGAAGGCTGCCCGCGCGATATCTTTTTTGGACGCCTTAGGGTGCCGGCTCTTGACGGCCTTGATCAGTTGTTTGGGGCTCATGTCCGGCTCGACGACGCGCATGAGAGTGTTGGCAATGTCCTGCATTTGGCTCTCTTCCATGTCCTACAACTCCGCATCTATTCCGGGGTTCCGCAGCCTAGCAGTCCGCTTGGGCGACGACTATCGCCTCGTGGTATTAGACTGCCCCCTTTGATGCCTTTTGAACTTGCGTGCGCGTCCCGGGCCGATGCCCTTTTGGTGCCAAGTGAAGTTGCGCGGTCGCCTTCTGGCTACCGGGCTTTCTGTCCTCGCCCGTTCCCGCTCAATGCCCTGTTTTCCGGGCTTCTGGCGGCTCTTCCCGGCAATTATCAGCTTTTCCCAGGATTAGGCGGCTGATGCCATCTGATCTTGCGCGTTACACGAGCGCAGATACGGATCATCCCCACGAACATGGCCACGGAGAACACAGGCACTAACGGTGACTCCGGCCGGCTCGTTTCCGTTAGCCCCGCCTGACGTTCAGCCGTGCCTCGTCCCCCTCGTTCAGCAGCCATTGCCGAACGGCTTGCGTCGGCTCGGGGTGCCGCTGCTTGCGTGGAACCACGACGTAGAAATCCTGCGTGCCGCGCATCTCCACCCCCAGAGATTGGACCAGCCGGCCGGCGGCGAGATCAGCCGCGACAAGAAAGCGGCTGGCAAGTGCGATGCCCTGGCCCGCGACGGCCGCCTCTATCGCAAGCGCGGTCTGATTGAAACGAATGCGTCTTAGCTCCGTCGTCATCTTGAGACCAACGGCCTTTTCCATGAATTCCGGCCACAGATTGTGCGCATCGTGGAGCAGCACATGATCCTTGATTTCTGCCGGCGCGATTTCGCTCGCGCCAGCAGGCAGCAAGGAGGGGCAGCACACGGCGATGATCTGTTGCGGAAACAGGAGATCGACGAGAAGGCCGGCGCCGAAGGGCGGGCGACCTTGCCTGACCGCGATGTCGACGCCGTCGGCCTGGAAGCTCGACAGGCTTTCGCTGGCCAGAATTCGCAGGTCGACAAGCGGGTTGTGCGCCACGAACTCCGGCAGTTTCGGGATCAGCCATTTGGTGGCAAAGCTCGGGGTTACACTGATCGTCAGCCGGGCCGGCTCGGGGCGCAGCAGCAGGGTTGCATCCGAGATCAGGTCGAAGGCACGGCGAATGTTCGGCACATAGGCGCGGCCCTCACTCGTGAGCGCGAGGCCGCGCGGCAGTCGCTCGAACAGCTTTACCCCCAGATCGGCCTCCAGCCCGCGGATATGCTGCGCCACAGCACCCTGCGTCACGTTCAGCTCTTCGGCTGCGATGCGGAAATTGAGATGGCGCGCGGACGCTTCGAAGGCGCGAAGCGCATTGAGCGCCGGCAAGCTATAGAAGGCTTCGGGCATCCAGGAGTTTTTCTACAGGTCGATTTCAGACTTTCTGGTTCGAACCAGCCGGGAGAACCAGTTATATCACTACTCCAGCCTCGAAGACATCGCGTTCAGATTCCTGCCACCCGAGAAGGAAGATACGATGAGTGTAGAAAAAGTAGCTGTAGTCGTTGCCGGTGGCAGCGGCATGGGCGCTGCGGCTGCAAAGCGCCTGGCGGGGGATGGCTTCAAGGTCGCCATCCTGTCCTCGTCCGGCAAGGGCGAAGCGCTGGCCAAGGAGCTTGGCGGGCTTGGCGTGACCGGCTCCAACCAGTCGAATGACGATCTGCAACGTCTCGTGGATATCTCGCTCGATCGCTGGGGTCGCATCGATGTCCTGGTCAATAGCGGAGGTCATGGGCCACGTGCGCCGATCCTCGAAATCACCGACGACCAATGGCACACCGGCCTCGACGTCTATCTGATGAACGTCATCCGGCCGACGCGCATCGTCGCGCCGCGCATGGTCGAGCAGAAAGCCGGCGCCATCATCAACATCTCGACGGCATGGATTGTCGAACCGAGCCCGATGTTCCCGACCTCGGCCGTGTTCCGGGCGGGGCTTGCCGCTTACACCAAGATCTTCGCCAACACATACGCCGCCGACAACGTTCGCATGAACAACGTCCTTCCCGGCTGGATCGACAGCCTTCCCGCCACCGAGGAGCGCCGTGACAGCGTGCCGATGCAGCGTTATGGCACCAGCGATGAAATCGCCGCGACGATTGCCTTCCTCGCTTCCGAAGGGGCCGGATACATTACCGGTCAGAACATTCGCGTCGACGGTGGCATCATCCGTTCGATCTGACGCCGCCTCGACGGCCTGGCTGGGGCATTGCGGGCAGGGGGCGTAGTGACGCTACAAGCGGCCCGTATCCACCGGCCGGAATCGACCCATTGCGGACTGCACTATCAGGTCTCAACTAAGCGGCCATGCCCGTGACTACTGTCGGCCAAGGTCTCGATAACGCGGCATTCAGCCACCCGGCCAGAGGCGCATTCCTTGACCATCCGCTGCAATTCCGTTCGTAGAGCGTTGAGGCTGGCAATGCGTTCCTCGACTTCAGCAAGGCGTGCTTTTGCGATCCTGTCGGCAACGCCGCAAGATTGATCTGGGTTGTCCTGCAGCGAAAGAAGCGCGCGGATTGCCTCGATATCGAAGCCAAGTTCACGCGCATGCTTGATGAAGCCAAGTCGCGCCGCGGCGTTTTTGTCATAGCGCCTTTGCTGCCCCTCGGTGCGAGGCGGCGGCGGCAACAGGCCGATCTGTTCATAGTAGCGTATGGTCGGCACCTTCACTTCGGTGCGTCGCGCGAGTTCGCCAATCGAAAAGTCCATGAAAAAGCCTCTTGAACCTCTAGTCACTATAGGGACTACGGTGCCTGCACAAAAGGAGGCACCGCATGGCTGACCATTGCTGCAATCACGAAGCGAACGCTTCCTGCGCCCCGACGCCGTTGGTCTTTCCAGTGAGCACGACGGCCGCTCGCAACGAGGTCGAAGAGGCTTGCTGCCCTGGGGGCGTGCCAATCTTTGACGGTATGGACCCGCGCTACAAGCGCATGCTCTGGATAGTCATCGGCATCAATGGGGCGATGTTCCTGACGGAGATGGTGGCCGGTCAACTTGCGGGTTCGCAGGCCTTGAAGGCGGATGCATTAGATTTTTTCGCCGATACCGTCACCTACGGGTTGAGCCTCGCCGTGATCGGGGCAAGCCTGCGCACACGAGCGACGGCCGCCCTGTTCAAGGGCCTGTCGCTTTCCGTTATGGCTCTCTGGGTCTTTGGTTCGACCGTCTATCAGACCCTTTTCCTTGGACTTCCGAGCGCTGAAATAATGGGCGTAATCGGCTTTCTTGCGCTGGCGGCAAACGTTGGCTCCGTGCTCCTGCTCCGACCCTACAAGGACGGCGACGCGAATGTGCGATCGGTCTGGCTTTGCTCCCGCAATGATGCGATCGGAAACGTTGTGGTTATGGCAGCGGCATTGGGTGTCTGGGGCACATCGACGGCATGGCCCGATCTGGCGGTGGCGGCGCTGATGGCAGGCATCTTCCTTACGTCTTCAGTGCAAATCCTGCGACAGGCGTGGAGCGAATATCACGAAGGACATCGCCCTGATCAGGTTGCTGCAGAATGACAACCATCGTCTGCTCACCACCTCTCCAGCCGTCAAACGGGCGCGTCAGAATTCAGAGGGTCGCTCTCCGGCTGGCCCCGCTCATTGGCTGGCGATCACCATGCGGTTGCCCTCGCTGTCGCGAAATTCCGCCACCGTGCGGCCCGGCTGCCACGGCGCCTCCTGCGGTTCGGTGATGATCTCGACGCCGCCCGCCTTCAAAGCGGCGATCGTGGCCTCGACATTCTCGTCGACCAGCACCAGCACCGGCTCCGCGCCTGGCGTGTCGTCGGCGCGCCTCACGAAATGCAGGTTGGTGACAGTGCCGGGAAATGTCAGCTCGATCCAGCGCCAGCCGCTATCGCCCATCTTCTCGTCGGCCGCGACCTGGCAGGCGAGATGCCTGGTGTAGAACGCCTTGGCGCGGTCCTGATCGAACACCGGCAGTTCGGCAAATTGGATGTGCATGGGTCGTCTCTCCTCTCCTTGATGGCTGCCGCGCAGCCGCCCACAGGTGAAAGACGATGTGGGTGGCTAAAAAGATTCTCAGCGTTCCGAGAATCTTTTCGGGAACGCAAAACGTCTTCTGCTCAGGCCAACCAATCAGGAGACGAACCGTGGGCTACAAACTCATTCGCTACAGCGTGAAAGACACCGGGCTGGAAGAGAACCGTGCGCTGGTGGCAAAGGTGTTCGAAGCGCTGGATGAGACGGCGCCGCAGAGCGTGCGCTATCTCGTGCTCGAACTCGACGACGGCGAATTCATCCATGTCGTCGGCGAGGAAAATGACACATCCGCGCTGACCGGGCTTGCGGCCTTCGAGGCGTTCACGCAAAACCATGCGGAACGACGCTCCACCCCGGTCAAGCGATCGCCTGCCAAGATCATCGGCAACTATCATGTGCTCGAGGGCGGCAAAGCCGGATAGAATGGACGCCATGATCCCACGGAAATTCGACCGGCCGGCGCTGGAGGCGATGCTCTCCGAGCTCCGCCCGAGACTGCACCGCTACTGCGCCCGCATGGCGGGCTCGGTGATCGATGGCGAGGACATCGTGCAGGAGACGCTGCTGAAGGCGCTGCAGGCGGTCGACGGCAGCATGGCGGTCGAGCGGCCGCAGCAATGGCTTTTTCGCATCGCCCACAATGCCGCGCAGGACCATCTGCGGCGGCGCCATCGGGAAAGGTCGCGCATGGCCGAGACCGACATGACCACGATCGAGGATCCCTCCGGCAATGCCGACGCACGGGTCGCCGCGGCGGCTGGCTTGCGCAGCTTCATGCAGCTTTCGGTCGCGCAGCGCGGCGCCGTGATCCTGGTCGACGTGCTTGGCCTTTCGCTGCACGAGACCTGCGAAGTGACCGGCGCAACGCTGGCCGCGACCAAGGCGGCGCTGCATCGCGGGCGGGCGCAGCTGCGCATGCTGGCAGCGGAGCCCGAACACGTCGCCACGCCCAGGCTCGACGTCGATGACGAACGGCGGCTGCGCCGTTACGTCGACCTGTTCAACGCGCGTGACTTCGACGCGGTCAGGGCGCTGATCGCCGAGGATATCCAGCTCGAAGTCGTCAACCGCCTCCGCGTGCGCGGCAAGGCCGAAGTGTCGACCTATTTCGGCAATTACGACCGCGTAACCGACTGGGCGCTGTCGCTGGGCTTCGTCGACGGCCGGCCGGCAATCCTGATCCGCAACCCCGGCGAGCCGGACGGCGCCGTGCGCGGCTTCATGCTGGTCGAATGGCGGGATGAGCAGATCGTCCGGATCCGCGACTTCCGCTACGCGTCTTGGTGCCTGGCCGACGCGGAGATCAGCGTGATGGAGGGGTGAGGGGAGGGCTGGAAATGGTACGGAGATGGCGTACGAAAGCGACGTGGCCAAGGTTGCGCCGCCGGCTGCCCTATTTATCGAGCTGGCATCTGGCACAGCCTGCGGTCGCGGGTGGAACCTTCCGCCGTGACCCGGAGGCGACTTCCCTGGTGGAGCTTTGAATGACCGCTTTGCGCCGCATGTCGGTCACAAAAACTGCTTTTCCAGCTTCTTGGAAGCGGACATTGCAGGATCCATCACCAACGTCGTACTCGCGCGCCGTCAACGGCGCCTCTACGAGCAGACCTCGTTCATCGTTACCAACCTGACCTTCGGGGAATGGCCCTTGGTCTTCGGTGACGCCAAGATGACCACCGCGCTCCTCGACCGGCTCACTCACCACTGCGATATCGTCGAGACCGGCAACGAGAGCTGGCGCTTCAAGAACCGCGCCTGAACCCCAACCCGCTGAACCGCCCAGGTGCGCAGCCCCGAGCAGCCTCGACGGATCGGATCAGCTCACCGACCTTAAGGGGTCAATATTGTGATCCGGAAAATTCAAAGGTAAAAAGCGAGTATCGTCGACTTTGAAGCCATCGGTGAGGATACTCAAAACTTCGCCCCGTGCCATTCGGTATCGAGCTGTCGCGCCTTACTAGGGATACTCACATGGACAAAGCGACGACCATCATTGGAATAGACTGCAGCCCACGCGCGTCAAGTAACTCAGCGCGGATGCTCGGCGAGGTTCTTCGCTCGCTCGAGAGAGATCGGCGGGTGAAGGTCGTGGAACAGGTGCATCTGGCCGATGAGCGTATCGACTGTCTCGGGTGCGAGCAGTGTTATCAAACGTTCGGATACCACGGCGACGGGATCGATCGTGTTCTGTCACTCATGAAAGAGTCGGACGTGATTCTGATGGCTACTCCCACCTGCTTCGGAATGCCGCCGGCCCTGGGCGTCGTCTTGCTCGACAGATCGGATCCCCTGTGGCGCGACGGACAACAGCTCAAAGGAAAACTCGGAGCGGTCATCGTCAACGGCGCTACCGATCCCGCGGACGATCCGAGTGTGCGCCTATGCGCGGACAACATGATCAAGTTTTTCGAACAGCACGAGATGCCCTGCGTCCAGCCGGTCCATCTGGGGGGAACGCTCGCGTATCCCGAGCAACGGTTTCCGGACCCGCTCCCCGCCGGGACGATGGGCGTTCTCGAGCAAGTGGCTGACGAGATCCGGCAGTGGGTCGGGAGCAGGTGATACCGGCACATCTCTTGCTTCCTCGCGTGGTGAGACACGAGGGGCCCAAACATGACCAATCTTCCCACCCGACTTTCGGAACACCTGAGTCTCGGCCGGTTACCGCTTTGCGTCCTGAAATCGCAAGAGCTCCTCGTGCTCGGCGCGGGTATTCAATCGGCGGTGGAGCAACTATCTTCTCAGCCCGATACCGCATGTCCGTTCGGAGTGTACGGTAGGCAGGGAAGTAAACGGGTGTCACCGGCGGAATTACTCGCCCCAGGTGCCGACGAATGGCGGGCCGGGCCGATCGAGTTCGAGCGCCTCGCCGATGATCACGCGGCGCCGTTGTCGTATCCTACGAACGGCCCCTTTCTCTTCACGGTCGAAACGGAGCCGGTGGCGCTTCTCGCTCGGCACGACGATGACGAGCACCCGTTTCTTCTGCGGTTCGAAATCGCCTGTCGTTCCGTTGATCACGCGGACCGAATCCTCGCGCAACGTTGCCGAAAAGACCGGTAGACGTTCTTTCCGGGACCGCTCTACATTTTGGCGTCGAGTCGACTGCAACCCACCTGTATCCACGCTCGTCGAGCAATCTGCCGATCACCTGGCCGCCCCCCCGAACCCGGCAATGATGAATGTCCGGACACGGCGGACTGAAGCAACGCAGCATTTTCCCCTTTGAGGCGAAGTAATTCTCAACTATGGTTCGCCAGGCTTTTGGCATAGGGGGATATTGCCGATGGTTTTATCACGCAGGGATGTCGTGCTCGGCGGCCTGGCGCTGGTCGCGGTGGGTGCAACCAGCAATATTGCCCAAGCCGCGGCGGCAAAATCCTTTTTCGCCGGTACCGCCAGCGACAACAATTTTGTCTATCGCAAGACGAACTTCGCCAAGATCGACAAGAGATGGCATCGCCAGATCGTCAAGTATTTCAGCAGCGAGCCGGTCGGCACCGTCGTGGTCGATACCCGCCACCACTTCCTCTACGTCATCATGGAAAACAAGACCGCCATCCGCTACGGCGTCGGCGTCGGCAAGGACGGCTTCAAATGGTACGGCCGCGCGACGATCGACCGCCGCGCGCTGTGGCCGCAATGGGTCCCGCCCCCCGAAATGCGTAAGCGCAGGCCGGACCTACCGCACATGGTCGCAGGCGGCGCGTCCAACAATCCGCTAGGGCCGCGCGCGCTCTATCTGCACCGCAACGGCACCGACACCGGCTACCGCCTGCATGGCACGCTGGAGCCATGGAGCATCGGCACCGACGCTTCCAGCGGCTGCATCCGCATGTTCCCGGAAGACATCATCGACCTCTACCAGCGCTGCCCGATCGGCACCGCGGTTGAGGTCCTGCCGCACATCGCCGACCAGGCGCCCGCTTCCACCACTGTTGAATGATTGGCGCATCATGAACTGCATGATTGAAAACACGCGCCGGGTGCTCGCCGCCGGCCTGCTGGTGCTGGTCGCATCCTGCTCGACCAGCAACACGCTGGCCCCTTCCACGCCCGACGTCACCAACGCCGAGATTGCCGGCTTCCAGAACGTGCAGCCGGGCAGCGAGGAGGACTTTATCCTCAATGTCGGCCGCCGCACCTATTTCACGCAAGGTTCGGCCGCGCTCGATTCTGTCGCCAAGGCCACCCTCGACACCCAGATCGCCTGGTTAGCAAAGCATCCGCGCTGGCTGCTCAAGCTGCAGGGTTTCGCCGACGATCCCGGCGCAAGTGAAACGGCGCTGTCGCAGCAGCGCGCCGATGCGGTGATGGACTACCTCGCCGCCGGCGGCATAGACCGCAACCGCATGTGGGCCAAGGGCTACGGCAAGGACAGGCTCGTCCGCGAGTGCCCCGACACCGCCTGCAGGTCGCAGAACCGCCGCGTTGTGTCTAATTTGCGCGATGTGAGGGACGAGCCCTAGAGGGCTGCTGTTCTGCTTGTGACCGAAGCAGAGTCTCACACGCGACGGCGGCATCTGCCCCGATGAGCCCAATGCAGCTTGTATGACTCGAAGCTAATATGCTATTCTACATGATGCGCGGACTGCTGGCACTTACTATGCTGGTATTGGCGGCTACAAGGGTAGTCGCAGGTGAGCCGTTGTTCGACTCCATCGCTGCCGGCGACAAGAGTGCCGTGGAGCAAGCCTTGGCAGGCGGTGCCGACGTCGACAGCCGGGCACGCGACCAGGCAACGCTCCTCATCGCTGCCGCTCTCGACGATCAGCTTGCCATTGCGGAATTCCTGCTGAGCAAGGGCGCCGACGTCATGGCACGCAATTCCGGTGGGTTTACCCCCCTCCATGCGGCTGCCTTTTCTGGAAGCCTCCCGATCGCCAAGCTGTTGCTCGAGAAGGGGGCGGTGCTCGAAGACTCGGCTAACAAGTCTGGCGTCACGCCGTTGATAGTAGCGGGTGAGGAAAACCACGTTGAACTCGCAGAGTTCCTTATCGGCAAAGGCGCGGATGTGAACCATCCCGAAGCTCACGGCTACTGGCCGACCACCCGCGCGTTCTGGAAGGGCAATACCGACATCATAAAACTATTCAAACGGCATGGCGCGAAGTGCCAGGCGAAAGTCC
Source organism: Mesorhizobium sp. M0938 (assembly GCF_040319125.1). Taxonomy (NCBI): domain Bacteria; kingdom Pseudomonadati; phylum Pseudomonadota; class Alphaproteobacteria; order Hyphomicrobiales; family Phyllobacteriaceae; genus Mesorhizobium; species Mesorhizobium sp. M0938. The sequence continues at coordinate 77,591 of NZ_JAMYNS010000022.1, forward strand.
TTGGCGAAGCGAACGCTGCGAAGTGCGAAGCTATCCACGATTGAACGGAGAACGCAAATGAACATATCGATCAGACTGGTTCGCAATTCGGCGTCGGCAGTCGTATGTGCGCTCACCTTGATGGCCGGTGCAGGCTCTGCCTTCGCCGACTCGGTGAATACCGGCTACTTCGGCGGCGTGGCGATCATGGGCTACGACACGGTCGCTTATTTCACCGATGGCAAGGCCGTGAAGGGTTCCGAAGATTTTTCCTATGAGTGGCTTGGCACGCCGTGGCACTTCGCCAGCAAGGAACACAAGGAAATGTTCATGAGCGAGCCGGCCAAATACGCTCCTCAATATGGTGGGTATTGCGCGGGTGAAGTCGCCAACAACGAATCTGTCACCGTCAATGTCGATCCGGAAGCGTTCAAGATCATCGATGGCAAGCTCTACCTGATCTACGACGAAGGGAACGCGGCCGCTTTTGCGGAAAATGCCGATGATCTTGTTCCGAAGGGCGATGCCAAATGGCCGGTCGTCGAAGCAAAGTTGGCAGTTGATGAGCCGGATTGGAACTTGATCAATAACCCCTGAGACTTGCGAGCTCAATTCACTGTCACGAAGTGAAACACCATACCTACATTGACATAAGAATACCCGTTGCCGGCGGCGTCCCTTCGTCTGTAGACGGGACCACAGATGGGGCGCCCAAACATATTTTCGCTCTGCTCACATAACAGGTCGCGATCGACGTAGACCCTCACCGTGATCATTCGTGTCATCGTGCGGAAGACTGCCGTGCCGTCCTGTTCGATCTGCATAATGGCTGGAAACCCGTCGGGTTCGAGGTTGCCTTTCAAGGTCTTGCCAACAACAAGAGATGCGATTTCCGCGCCGTTCAACCGGTCCTGTTCATCCGCGGTGAAGCCGAACGGCCATTTGGGCAGTCCTGCCTGGCGTAGGGCGTCGATGATCGGTGCCAAATCTTCAGCGTTGCGAAGATGGGCATAGTGATTCCGAAACGCTTCCAACGACCGCAGTCGAGCCAAGGATTCGGTCCTCGCCACCAGCCGGAGGCCGTCCGCAATCGCCGCTTTGGCGTCCTCTAAGCGGCCGGCGCGGGCATAGGCCGCTGCGAGCAGAATCCTAAGGCTGCCCGCCTCTGGAGCATCGTCGCGAGCGCGCTCGAGAGTCTCGACGGCTTTCCTGGTGTCCCCGAGCAAAAGCAAGACAACCCCGACAACCTCCCGGTCTATCGGAGCCAGATTGGGATCAAGCTTCAATGCCGTCTCGACGGCTAATGCCGCTTTGTTATGATTGCCGGCTAACAGCTGGATATAACTAACGGCAATTTGCGTCGCAGCGTCTCCGGAGCCTAATGCGACAGCACGCTCCGCCGAGGTGACCGCATCTTCATAGCGGCGATCCATGACCTGCATCATTCCGAGAACGGCGTAGGGCGATGAAAACTTCGAATCGAGCTCCAAAGCACGGCTTGCCTTCTCATATGCTCTCTTTCGCGCAAGCGCGCTCTGAATGATATCATCGGAGGCAGTGCGCCAAAGATAGACACTCAGCCGTGCGTCGGCGGCGAAGGCCTCGGCGAAGGTGGGGTCGAGCTTCTGCGCCTTCTCATAGAGCGCAAGCGCCTCGCGCAATCCGTCGCCTCGACCGGTGCGCGCCTCCCGCTCCGCACGCAGGTAGGTATCATAGGCTTCGAGATTTGCAGTCGGCGGGCGTGCCATTCGCTCGCTCTCGGCTGCCGAAGCTTGGACGCCGAGCGCCTTGGCGATTTCCCGGCTCATCTCGTCCTGGACTGCAAACACGTCCGCGATGCCGCGATTGAACCGATTAGCCCATAGATTGTCGCCAGTGGCGATATCGATGAGCTGCGCGTTGAGACGGATTTGATCGCCGGTGCGCCTGACGCTGCCGTCCACGACAAAGCGCACGCCAAGATCACGCCCAACATCTGCCAAAACGAGGGGTTTTCCTTTGTAGGCAAAGACGGAGTTACGGGCGATCACATCGAGACCGGAAAGCTTCGCAAGGTCGGTGATGAGGTCCTCGGTGATGCCGTCCGCAAAATAGTCCTGGCCGGAATCGCCGCTCAGGTTCGTAAACGGCAGTACCGCAATGGATGGTCGTTGAAGCGCGGAGGGCCTCTGCCAGGCAAAGATGCCTACAACCAAGGCGATCAACAGGACCGTCGCGATTCCTGCCAAAATCATGATCCAGGAGCCGGGGCGGTGTGGCGCGGCCACGATCTTCCCCGATTGTCCGGGATCTAGCAGGACCCGATAGACGCGAATCGGATCGGCGATGTTCTTGAGGCGCTGCTCTCCCAGACCGGCAAAGCCTACATCCACTTTGTGCGCTGCGTGATCGAACGCCGTGCCGGAGATGCAAATTCCGCCGGGCTCTGCGATCGCCTGCAGACGGGCGGCGATGTTTACACCGTCACCGTAGATATCGTCACCCTCAACGATGATATCACCGAGATTGACACCAATGCGAAACCGGATTTGTCGGGCTTCGGCGGTGCCTTTGTTGCGGTCGGCCATCCGGCGCTGGATCTCAGCAGCACACTGGACAGCATCGACGACGCTGGCGAACTCGACAAGCGCGCCGTCGCCCATGAGCTTGATCATGCGGCCGTGGTGCTTCTTGATCTCGGGGTCGATCAGTTCGCGACGGCAGCTCTTCAGTCCCTCGAGCGTGCCTACCTCGTCCTCGCCCATGAGGCGGCTGTAGCCAACCACGTCGGCAGCAAGTATTGCCGTAAGCCGTCGCTCCATACGTGCCGTGCGCCTTCCCTGGTCGGTCGAAGCGGCTTTGCCTTCAGCCTATTCTAGTCCTGCTTCGGACGCGAGTGTGCGCGACCGTGTTGTGGCTATAACTAGAGGATGGCCGCCGATTTTCGCCGCTGCAGCTCGGCAGCAGAAGCGCGTCGTAATTGGTGTCGAAGAAGAAGGGAATCGAAGCCGTGGTCAAAGTCGCCCGGCGGTGTGCCCGCCACAGCCCTTTTGATTGAGCTTGCGAAGGGGCGCGCCAGCCCTCTCCGCAAGCTTTCGGATCAGGCAGATCCAAACGCAATTGCCTGATGACAGCAAGTTATTAGTCGACACGCACGCGGCGCCTCACCTGGCCATTGCTTTCCCAGTATGTGTGTTTCTTGGCAATCAAGGGATCGTCCATTGCCGGTTGAATTTGTCCTGTGGTGCTGACCGCGCGCGAGGTCACCGTGTGTTCTCCAGGAGCGGGATTTGCCCAATCCAGGGACCAAATCCTCCAGGCGTGCTCGGCCTCCTCACTGTGGTCGATGGTCGCTGGTGCCCAAGGCCCTTGATCGATTTGCACTTCGACCCGGTCGATCGGCGCCCCCCAGGCTGCCCCAAGGACGCGGTAGTCCGAACCTTTCCGGGTAACCTTCGCAGGCGCGGACTTTATCAGCGCCCGCCCGACCGAAGTCTCGACCCATACGGTCTCGCCGTTGTGGTCTTCCTCCCGGATGGTGACATAGTCACGGGCCATCAGAAGGCTCATGAAGCGGGTGTCGCGAACCTCGATGCGCTTCAGCCATTTGACGTTGGCGATCCCGTACCAGCCTGGCGCAATGAGCCGCAGCGGAAAACCATTGGGCGCCGGCAAGGCGGCTCCGTTCATTTCATAGCAGAGGAGATTGCCGGGGTTCATCGCGTCGGCGAGCGACATGCTGCGCGCGAAGTTCTGCTGCATCTTGACGTCGCGTATCGCGACCTCGCCTGTGTCAGTACCGAAAAAGACGACCTCGATGCCGCCCTCCATAACGCCGGCCTCCTCGAGGATCGGGGCGAGTGGCGTCCCTGCCCAGCGGGCATTGCCGATGCCGCCGGTGAAAAAGGGAAACCCGTGATTGCCCGAGCATTCCACTGTGAAAACGACCTCCTGCCGCGGCCGCGCCTTGACGTCGGCGAGTGTCAATCTCAAGGGCTTCTTGACCAGGCCGCCGATCTCCACGGACCACGTCTTCTCGTCGATCGTTGGTCGATTGAAATGCGAGATGCTGAAAAACTTGTCGTTTGGCGTTATCCAGCTATCCAAATCCTCCCAGACGAGCTGCTTCTGGATACCTACCGGATCGGGATTTTCGGTCGGCTGATCCAGCCACGGAACAACTTCCTCGCTCGGCCGTGTTGGAAAAGCGTAAGCCCGACGCGAGGTATAGAGAACAGCAATTGCGGCAAGAGCCGCGCTTCCTTGAACAAGAAGTTCTCTGCGCTGAAAATCAGGCATGTTGTTTACCTCCCGGTTGATCCGGAACGGGCTGCAGCGTGCTTTAGGCCGTAGCCTGATCACGGATAGGCGACACAATGTGAGGTCTGCCCACCCGGAAGTATCCGGATAGGTCAGGCAATCACCGACGCAAGTCAAGCATGTGAAGCATTGGGCGAAACACTAGCTCGCATTTCGCACGCAAAGAGTGCGCCTTTGAGAAGGAAGTGTCCACAACCTGAACGGGACATGATGATGATTGCAGCATTCCAGACCGATTTTCTGCCAAATCGTTGCTGCTCGGATCGCTACCGAACGCCCGTTTCCGGGTCACTTCCGGACGTTCGCGATTGCGCCGGAAAGGCCCGTTCCGACCCAATTGCTGCCGTCCCGATGTCGGCCTCGCCATCTCCAGCGCGGATGTTCATCCCAAATTCGGCAAGAAACCGCGTTGGCTGCCGTCTCTTGTCGCGATCATTCTTGGCGCGACCGGTGGCGGCGCGGTCGCCGCGGGTGTATGATGATGGTCTAATATTTTGAGATCAGGGGGAGGACAGCATGACGTCTTGGGAGATCAGGGGGCGTGAACTCGTCAATTGCACTTGCGAATATGGCTGTGGCTGTCAATTCAATGCGCTGCCCGACAAGGGCCATTGCCATGCGGTGGCCGGCATCCAGATCGATGAAGGCCATCATGGCGAAACCGCTCTCGACGGCCTGCGGATCGCTGCGATCTTCAAATGGCCTGGCGCGGTCCACGAAGGCAATGGCGAATGCATCGCTTTCGTCGACGAGAACGCAACCGACCGGCAGCGTGACGCGCTGCTGCGCATCATGACCGGCCAGGACACCGACCCGTTCGCGACGATGTTCGCCGTTTACGCCTCAACCGTGACGAAAATGAACGAGCCGGTTTTCACCAAGATCGATCTCGACCTCGACATCGACGGCCGCAGGGGCCGCATCTTCGTTAAGGACTACATCGAAACCGTCGGCGAGCCGATCCGCAACAAGGTGACGGGCGCGGAGTCGCGCGCTCAGATCGTGTTGCCGGACGGCTTCGAATATGCGGTCGCCGAGATCGGTAGTGCCTCGAGCGCAACCAGCGGGCCGGTTCAAGTGAATACGAAGGACAGTTACGGCCAGTTCGCGCGGCTGCATCTCAACAATCACGGGGTGGTGCGAGCCTGACGCGCCGCATGGACGGGGCGTCGGCACTGGAACGCCTGCTTAGACGCGACCGCGTCATCACGATTGCGGGCGTAGTGGCGCTGTGCCTGCTGGCCTGGCTTTATATCGTCGCCGGGGCAGGGCTTGGCATGAATGCGTGGCAGATGACGAGGCTCGCGCTCTTCCCCCACCAGCAAACCGCAGACGTGGCCTCCGATATGTCTGGCATGGATATGTCCGGCATGGACATGTCTGGCATGGACATGAGCGGTATGGCCATGGCGACGGAACCGCGGGTCTGGGGGGCCGCGATCTGGGCGCTGATGATTGCGATGTGGTGGGTCATGATGGTCGCCATGATGTCCCCGAGTGCGGCGCCGACTATCCTGCTCTATGCCCGCGTGCATCGCCATGCGCTCGCACAGGGCCAGGTCCAGGACAAGCTCGCGCCCACCGGCGTATTCATGGCAGGTTACCTCATGGTCTGGCTGGGGTTCTCCATCGCGGCAGCCGCGCTGCACTGGCTGCTCGAACGCGAGGCATTCGTTTCCGCGGCGATGATGAGTTCGCAGAGCCGCTGGCTTTCAGGCATCGTCCTGATCGCCGCGGGCCTGTATCAGCTCTCGCCGCTCAAGAATGCCTGCCTGTCGCATTGCCGGACGCCGACGGCGTTCCTTGCCCGACACTGGCGCCCCCACACGTTTGGCGCGCTGCGTTTGGGCGCCCTGCACGGGGCGTTCTGTGTCGGATGCTGCTGGATGCTGATGGTGTTGTTGTTCGTGGGTGGCGTAATGAACCTGGTGTGGGTTGCCGCACTCGCCATTCTGGTGCTGGTTGAAAAGGCGTTTCCTGCCGGCCAGTGGGTCGGCCGGGCAGCCGGCATCGCCCTGATCGCCTGGGGCAGCGCAACGCTTTTGGTCTGACGACCAGGGGCCGCCCATGCGGGCTCTCAAACGCGTGGAGGAACTTTGAAACCTCGCATTCGTTTACCCGAATGTTGGGGATGGGAGGTTCCGCCGATGAATGTGAGCGACGAAAGGACCGTATCGCTCTGGGCGCCGACCGAAGTAGCGCCCGATGCGGGCCAGCTCGGGCAGAGCGAACAGGTCGATGTCGTCGTCGTCGGGTCTGGAATTGCCGGACTGTCGGTCGCGTACGAACTGGCCGCCGCCGGACAAAAGGTAGCTGTCGTCGATCGCGGCCGGATCGGCAGCGGCATGACGGCTCGCACCACTGCGCACCTGTCATCCGTCTGCGACGACTATTTTTCGGAACTGATCAAATTGCGCGGTGAGGACCTGGCGCGGATTTTTTATCAAAGCCAATCGGCTGCTATCGACCGTATCCAGTCAATCCAGGAGACGGAGAGTATCGCGTGCGATTTCCGGCGCCTCTACGGCTTTCTCTTTCCGGCTTCCGGCAGGCAGGCATCCGATATCAAGCGCGAGCTGGACGCGGCTCTGAAAATCGGGGTCGACGTCGAGAAGATCAGGGGCGTGCCGTTTGCGGGCTTTTCAGATGCGCAGGCCCTTCGATACGCCAATCAGGCGACCTTCCACCCGCTCAAATATCTCCGCGGGCTGGTCGCAGCCATCCGCGCGCGCGGCGGCGCGCTTTATGCCGATACCATCGTTGAAAAGGTCGAGGAGACTGACGGCGGCGTGCGCGTTACCACGGTTTCGGGCTTTACCGTGTCTGCCAAATCGGCCGTTGTCGCCACCAACTCGCCGATCAACGACCGGGTCGCCCTCCATACCAAGCAAGCGCCCTATCGGACCTACGCGATGTCGTTCGAGATCGCGCGCGATACCCTACCGGATGCGCTGTATTGGGACACTGAGGACCCTTATCACTACGTTCGGCTTCAGCCTGGCGAAGGCCGTACCGACTTCCTGATCGTCGGAGGTGAAGACCACAAAACAGGGCAGGCCGACGATGCCGGCGACCGCTTCGCGGCCCTGGCAGCCTGGACCAGAAGGCTGGTGCCCGATATCGGCGTGGAAACGAACCGATGGTCCGGGCAGGTGATGGAGACCGTCGATTATGCGGGGTTCATCGGCCGCAATCCTGGCAACAGCCGCGTCTTTGTGGCGACTGGGGATTCCGGCCAGGGCATCACCCATGGCGTCGTCGCCGGCCTGTTGATCTCAGACCTGATTCTGAAGGGCGAAAGCCCCTGGCGCGAGCTTTACGAGCCGTCGCGCAAGACGGCAGGAGCGATCGGCGACTACCTGGCGGAGAATGCGACTGCGATCAAGAGTTTTGCCGAGTATGTCGCGCCTGGCGAAATTGATTCCGCCGACAGACTGCGAGCGGGAGAAGGTGCCATCGTTCGCGAAGGGCTCAGCAAAATCGCCGCGTTTCGCGATGACGACGGCACGCTTTACAAGCGCTCGGCCGCATGCACGCATGTCGGCTGCCATGTCCACTGGAACTCCCTCGAGCGCTGCTGGGACTGCCCTTGCCACGGCTCGCATTTCGCTATTGACGGCACGGCTTTGAACGGGCCTGCGGTGTCGCCGTTGGCTTCGCTCGAGTAGGGCAGTAAGGCAGTAAGGCAGTAAGGCAGTGAGGCCAATTTCCGCACTCCCTTACTCCCCTACCTCCCTACACCGGCCAAGCCGCCTCACAATTCCTTTTCCGCCAGCTCGCGAAACGCGTCGGGAACCGATCGCGACAGTCCGAGCGCGACCGAGGCATAACCGACCGCCTCCCAGCCGAAACGGTCGCGGATCTTGTCGATGGCGCGGTCGGCGGTCCAGCGCGCCGCGCCCTTTCTGGTGCCGGGACGGCGGCGGTCGTCGTCGAGGCCGAGCGGCAGTTCCAGCTGCAGGGCCGATTGCTTCTCAAGATGCGAGACGGCGATCGCCAGCAGCGAGATGGTCTTTTCGTGCGGATGGTCGACAAGCACCTTGCGCACCAGCGCCTCGGCGATCTCGGCCAGCATGGCGGTTGCCGAAATCGGCTGGTCGAGCGTGATCGAGCGCGTCACCGAGCGCAGATCGGCGAAGCGGACGCGGACCGTCACGGTGCGGCCGGGCCGGGATTTCGCCCGCAGCCTGGTGGCGACCCTGTCGGCCAGATGCAGCAGCGCCGGCACGAAGACGTGTTCCTCGGCGGGCTTGCTGCCGAGCGCCGATTGCGCGCCGGCCGATCGTGCCCGGCGCTGCGTCTCTAGCTTGCGCGGATCGCGGTTCCAGGCCAGCGCGTTGAGCTTTTCGCCCGCCGCCGGGCCGAGCAGGCGCTCCAGCGACCAGCCCGGCGTCTTCGCCAGCTCGCCGATGGTGTTGACGCCGATGCCGGCCAGCCGCTCCCTGGTGACCGGGCCGACGCCCCACATCAGCTCGACCGGCAGATCGTGCAGGAATTCCAGCTCGTGGCTGGGATCGACGACCACCAGCCCGTCGGGCTTGGCCACTTGCGAGGCGATCTTGGCCAGATGCTTGGTGCGCGCCACGCCGACCGAGATCGGCAGGCCGAGCTCGGCCCGCACGCGGCGGCGGATCGTGCCGGCGATCTCGGCCGGCGGCCCGAACAGATGGGTGCAGCCGGCGACGTCGGCGAAGGCCTCGTCGATGGAAATCCGCTCGACGAGCGGCGTGAAATCGCCAAGCACCTTGATGGCTGCATCGCCCAGCAGCTGATAATCCTTGAAATGGCCGCCGACGAAAATCAGCCCCGGGCAGAGTTCCCGCGCGCGCCGCCCCGGCATGCCGCCACGCACGCCAAACGCCTTGGCCTCGTAAGACGCGGCCAGCACGACCCCGCCGCCGACGGCGATCGGCTTGCCGCGCAGGGCCGGGTCGAGCAGCTGTTCGACCGAGGCATAGAAGGCGTCCAGATCCGCGTGGAGGATGTTGGCTTCCATCCGGCCCGTTCGCCCGCGGCGGTTGGAACGCCGCATTGTCTTGAGGGTGGTTTTCCTACGGAACATAAAGAGAACAAATGGGGCGGATTGTCAAGGAGTGTGGAGGGCAATCGCTTCAGGTTTGCGCCGCCCGCCGACCTCTCAAGGCTTGGGTTCCTCGCCCCCCCCATAGGGGGGGGGGGGGCCCCCAACCGGGGTTGAGGAGGGGTCCCAAACCCCCCCCCCCCCCCAAAAAAAACCCCCCCGGGG
>NZ_JAMYNS010000023.1:0-72506 GCF_040319125.1 Mesorhizobium sp. M0938
TCGTCGGCACCATCAAGCCTGACGAATGCGCAAACTACTTCAACAACGCTGGATATGCTTCCGTAAAAACATGAAAGACTCTAGGCTCTTCGGCCGAGCGCGTCTGCTGCTCGGCGCGCTTGCTGGTCCATTCAGCTGACGATTCTGGCTCGCGAGGGTCCGTTTTCAGCGCACAGCTACGCTGGCCTCTATGTCCGATAGGCGGCGCAAAGCTGGACTGCAGCCTTGGACCGAAAGCGGCCGCAAGCCGTTCAGCGACGGCAATTTGGCGGGTCAGACGGCCGACGACGACACCGTTGGACGGCACTAACAGAATATTTGCTCAGCCGCGACGTCAGACACCTTTGGTGATGTCCCAGTCGGTTCGGAGAATCCTGGCGTGGTCTTCGATGAAGTCCGCGATCTGGTCGGCGCCGTTGGTCCATATGATAGAACTGCAGCGCGCTGCCATGCTGTCGCGCTCGGTAGGGTCGAGCAGCCGCTCAACGAAGCTATCAACATGTGGGAGGCCATGGTCGCGCCGCATCAGTAGGCCAAAACCGCCGAGCTCGGCCCAGCGTGCGCGGTTGAGCTGCAGGTCCATCTCGTCGGCCTCGTTGGGCACAAACAAAGTCGGGACTGCGCCAAGGATATTCTCATGGAAAGTGTTGTAGCCAGGCGCGACGACCGCGGCGTCGAATGCGCGACTATAGCGGAAACTCGGGAACAGCTCGACGATCCGATGCCTCGGACCGACCGGCTCGTCGGGTGCGAGATCGGCGCGGATCGGCGAGCGGATATCTAGCACCAGCGTATCGGGACGGTCGAGCAGAGCTTTAAGAACGCCGTTGCGGACGCCGCGCATGTCGAAATTGCTGCCTGAGCCGAGTTGCAGAGCGACGACGGTCACGCCTTCCGGCAGGTCGAGGAATAGGCGCGCAGCAGTGCGCTCCAGGCGCTCGTTGGGTTCCAGATGCAGGACCGGCGGGACCAAAAAGACCTTGTCGCGCATCTCCTTGGTCGGGCCGTGATCGAACTCGTCCGCCAACTCTCCTGGCTCTATCACGGCGTCAAAGGCGTTCGCCATCTCCAGGAACCTTCGGTGCGATTCCCTCCACATCGGCCTGCGCACCCAGATCGAAAAAAGGTTGGGGTCCATGGCAAGCGCTGCGGCGACACCGTCGAACACGGCTGTCGCGTCATAGGCAAATACAGCGGGGCGCAGATGGCTGATCAGGTCGAATAATTCCTCGGCAAGCACGTCGTTCCAGTCCTCGGGCGCGGCATCGATGCCGCGGTGATAGGTTAGGAAGTGGGCGTGATAACCCTCATTGGCTGCAATTCTCATGGCGTAGGACATCGTCGCAAAGACGGGCTTCAGCCCCTCCGGCAACCGCTGAGCGACAGCCATCTGCTGTGCAAGATGCCCCATTCCGATGCCGTTGGTGGATGCAAACAGCACGTGACGTGTCGGCAATGGCTGGATCATCGACGCTCGCTCGACTGCCGAATCTCGTGGTCTGGCAATGCCGAACAACCTCTCAAGGCGTTGCTGGAAGAGATCGGCTGAATGGTGCCGAGAAACGAAATCCTTGGCCAAGGCCGATTGCTGAGCGTAGGCCTCTACGTCGTTGACGAATTTGTCGATGACCCGCTCAACATCTCTCGGCGCCGCATAGACTGCTGCGTCACCGAATAAAGGCTGGAAGTGTATGGGGAGAATCGTGACGAGCCCTACCGCGAGCGCTTCGAGGATGGTGCGGCCAAAAGCCTCCGACCAGGAATCGCTATGATAATAGACATAGAAATCGAGCCCTTGGAGAAACTCGGGGATGCCGGTCCATGCAAAGGGTAGTATTTCCCAGTTGGCCGGCAGCTGGCCATAAAGTTCTTCGAGGAAGGAACCGCCGCCCAGGATCCTAATGGTGTAGCGTGATTGATCTGCAGGGTAGATGCGCAGCGCATCGGCGACGCTGCTTGGCCATTTCAATTTGTCCGGACGGGCATGGCGGCCAATGACCACTGGATTATGCGGTGGGCCGTCTGTCCTGCGAGGCCAGTCGTCGAGATCGATCAGATTGGTCCAATCTTCCGACAAGAGTTCGGCGCCCGTAGGCAAACGACGGGGCAGAGCATCGCGAACGATGGCGCTGACGGGGGCGAGCAAAACATTGACGCCAAACGTCCAACGACAATTGTTGATGATGCGCGCTAGGTCATACTGCGGCTTGCCTAGCCGGTCGACCATAGGATGATGGAGAACCATGACCAGGTGTGTGGCCCGGATGCTGATCCGCCTGGTGACGCAGTTGGACATTATCGTCGGGTGGTGGAGTAGGACAAGATCGGCCTCGACCTGCGTTTCCGGGTCGATCCGTTCTGTAGCGCCGCCATCGACCAGCGCCCGCAAGTCGGGATGCATCGGGTAGGGATGATCCAGCAATGGTCCCTTCACTGCCAGCAAGCCGGTCTTGAGACCTGCACGGGCGGCCGCTTGGATTTCCACCGCAAGCGCCGTGGACGTGCCGCCTTCGAAGCGGACATCGGCGATGAACAGAATGTTCAGCTTCATGACTTGGGAGTATCCGGCGCCTTGCGGACAGTTGTCGCTGGCGCCGCTTCCAGGAAAGTGTCGATTGTCGTGCCGTAAGCCAGGACACGGCGGGGGCGCCATTTTGCAAGAATGAGCCCCCAGCGCCCCCGCAAATAAACCTGCCAGGGCATGTCGGTTGCGTGCAGCCGCTGTTCTATCAGAGGGGGCAGATACTCGAAAATTACGCCATGACGGCGGAACATCGTGAAATCCGGATTGTTGGTCAGATAAATAAGCTTATCGTTCTTTCCCGGAAGCCTTCGCTTGGTCTTGACGATGATTTCTTCAAGAAGATCTGGATTTACATCAAAAGTTGTTATAATAATAGTCGAAATTTTTTCTTTAGATTTGTATATATAAATATTACCTGTGTTTTCAACTTCCGTTTTTTGCTTACCTCTTCGAAGGAAAAAATCTGTGAGTTTTCTCATTGATTGGCGCTCACTTTAGGGATGCTTAGCCCAGCAATGACGATTTATGCGTGTCAAACGTTCAAGCTATGCGCGCGCCTGTCTGGTGTTCGCTGTCTCGAACCAGTCTAGCAGCATATATAACGGGGCGAAAAGCCCTCGCAATGGCGGCACACTCCAGTTACATGCCCTTCGCCAAACTCCGTCGACGGCTTCGTCAATTTGCAAGGCCGGCGCATTCGCCCGCGTGGCCTTGACTGTAGGGCAGTTCGCGTATTTCTTGTTCTGGCGTGCAGTTGGAACTTCCTGATGCTGGGCAGCGGCCGTTCTACTTCGGCCAAGTCTTGAGGAGTGACGCAGATGGCAAGATCGCTACTGTCACGGTTGGCTTCGGCTGCCGCTCTGGTTTCCACTTCAGTCATGCTAAACGGCTGCGGGACGATTGCAGGGAGGCCCATTATCTGCGTCTTCGTCTCGGACGGACGGTGCGCTAAGGTCACCAAGGCGAATGCGCCTCGACGCGACCAATCAGCGTCGGAGCGCCGCAGTTCTCAATATTGATCAACCGCCTTTTTCGCCGGGAGCCGTTATAAACGTTGGGCTTTTTGGCTTCTGACAATCGGTAGTGACGCAAGAATTTCGAATCTCGTGTAATATTGCTCAGATGTTACGGTCCGTTCTGTTTGATGAATAGTTCAACTTCTGTGTCTATTTTTTCTCGAGTTGCGCGGTTTATTTTTTCGGCAATTTCTGCCTTTGTCTGTTCCCCTTGATCGGCCCGCAGCCTCGCGGCGAGCGAGGCGTTGAAATAAGCTCGTTGCAGATTGGGCTTGCCCCCGGTAAATAAACCGTCGCGATGCCCCCATGCGAGACGGACATAGGCGTACTCATTTCCCCTGTTTGCGGAAAGCTCAAGGAGGGTCAGGGCGCGGCGAGGATCGGCAGCCAGCTTGCGGTCGCCCTTCAGATATAGCTGTGCCATAAAATAGGGCGCGTACCTGTTGCCCATTTCGGTTGCGCGCTGCAACAGGTCGAGTCCTCGTGGCACGTCCTTTTTCACGCCTTCCCCCGCGACATAAGACTGTCCCAGATTCGCCATCGCATCGATCTGGCCGGTGTCGGCTGCTGCTGCATACAACGACGCTGCCTGGACGAAGTCTTGCTTAACGCCGGTGCCGAGGCGGTATGCGTCGCCGAGCGCGGTGATCGCATTTGCCCAGCCGCTTGATGCGGCCAAGCGATACCAAAGAACGCCTTCCTCCGGCAGCTTTGGCACGCCCTGGCCGGCAATATAGGCTGAGCCGATGTCGGTCCTGGCCCTGAGATTGCCAAGCGCAGCGGCCCGAACGTAAAAGTCGAACGCGCGGCCGTAGTCGATCTCGCGCCCCATTCCGACACGTGCCATATAGCCCATGTTTATGAGCGCAGCACTGTACTGCTGCTTGCCGGCAAGCTCATAGTAATGTTCAGCCCAATCGTAGCGCCTGGCAATTTCCAGAACACGCCCGAATTGAAACTGCAGGCGCGGGTTGTTGATGTCGGCTGCAAGGTCGAAGCCGCATGCCCTGAGCGCATCGCGAACGTTGACCAGCCCATTAGTGACGCCTGGGACAGAACGCTGTGGGTCGTTGGGATCTGCCGCATAGAGGTCACAATTCGTCACGAGCGCCTTCATGCCCTTTTGAGTGTCGGGCAAAACCGATGGCCATACGCGAAACGTTTCACTGACGGCGCGTTCTCCTGCCTGTTGGAAAACAAACTCGGCGCTAGCCGCCTGGCTCTCACCGACGACCAAGATCTCGTCCTCGATTGAAGCGGATCTCAGAGGGCCGCTGACGAAGGCGCCGCGCTGGGAAAGCGACGCCAGCTGTACCTTGCTCTTCACCGTTGCCTCTGCGGCAAAGCGGCTCTGCGGAAAGACTTTTGCGAAACGGCTAAAATCGTCCGGGTTGGGGCTATCCTTGATGAAGGCCCACAATACCGCGTCGATGGTCAGGCCGCCGCTTGTCTCAGCCGGCGCCTGCCCCCCGCTGATCGCTGCGACACCGTGCTTGAACACAAATTTCGTTTCAATCGAACCGGTGATCCAGGGTATCTGAAACCCACCTGTCGCCTGGCGCACGTCGCCTCGCACCGTCCTGAACGTGTCGTAGATATCGAGGTCCGGCGTTTGCAAAGCGTTGGCGAGGGCGGAGGAATATGGGCTGTTTATGCCTGTGCCATCATAGGCGACTTCTCCCGCACTTGTCGCGAAGGCAATAAGCACCTGGCCGCTTCCCGATTCTGTGTAGGCCAGTCCCTCGTCCAGTCCCTTGTCCTTCGCGGCAGGGTTACTTCGGCAGGCATCGAGGATGAAGAGCTTCACCCCAACCGGGTCGTCCTTGACGATATCGATCAGATCGTTGAACCGCATTGCATCGGCGACGATTTTCTTTGCGGAGGACGTGGCGGTGTCGACCGGCAGCAGCAGGTTCTGACGATCGAACTGCAGTGCATGGCCGGCATAGTAGAATATCGCCATGTCTGCACCCACGAGATGCGCTGCAATTGCGTCCTTCAAGTCCTTGGTGGCAGCCTTTTTAATGTCGTAGAAAAGCAGCACATTGAAGCCGAGCTCGGTCAAGGTATTGGCAATAAGCTTGGCGTCGTTACGGGGATTTGCAAGGGGAGCGAAGGCGTAGTCACCGTTACCGACGACAACGGCCGCGCGTCTCTCGGCGTGGGCCTCAGCGAGCCCAAACAGGCTGAACGCGGCCATGAACGCGAACAGGAAGCCACGCCTCAAATGATTGGAAAGCACCGTCGCAACCTGCCTTCTCAGCGTTTTTCAAGGGAAGAATCCGCACAATCATAGCCCGAACAATGGCAAATTCCAACGGACCTCGTTTTTGCTCTAGATGCTTGAGGGCGCGCTTGGTTCGGTCGATAAGGAAGGTGCTTCTGAGCGGGCGAGGAATTTCTGCAATAGGAGCAATTGCGATGTCCGCGGTTCGCGCTGGCTAAGTCTGCTATCGGGCGATAGCAAGATTGATCCAACGGCCGACGTGAGGCGCAAAGCTGCCGCTTTCGCGGGCGCATAGGATGCACTCAGACACCTTGTAACGTGCGCGAATTCCAGCGCGCGCTTTAGCGACACAGTCTCGGAACTAATTTCATGCAATCTTGCGCGGCAACTCAGCTAACCAAGGGTCATTGCTGTGACAAGCGCGCAACCGGCTTCAGAGGAAAATAACAACATTCGGGAGCGTCGCATCTGGCCGGCTGCGATCGCGGTAATCCTGCTCCTAGTGACGCTTCCAGCTGCAGTCCTCCTCGACCTGCGTGACTTCACGCATCAACTATCCGAACGTCAAGCGAACGACATCAGCAAGATCATAAACGACATTCGCACGTTCTACGCCAATGACGTGGTTGGGCGAATCGTCCAAGCGGACGCGCATACGAAAATCACCGCGACCGATAACTACCGCGACGTTGCTGGCGCGATACCAATTCCAGCGACGTTCTCGCTGGAAATCGGGCGTCTCA
The DNA here is from genome assembly GCF_040319125.1 of Mesorhizobium sp. M0938. Taxonomy (NCBI): domain Bacteria; kingdom Pseudomonadati; phylum Pseudomonadota; class Alphaproteobacteria; order Hyphomicrobiales; family Phyllobacteriaceae; genus Mesorhizobium; species Mesorhizobium sp. M0938. Next base: position 6,511 of record NZ_JAMYNS010000023.1, read on the forward strand.
CGAGTTCGCGTGACAACACTGTCCGGTACGAATTTGTTTCCGACTATCCTTTCGCCGGGCGGCCTCCACACAATCTCGATGACTTTCAATTAAAGGCATTGGCATCGTTTCGTGCCGACCCGAATGTTCAAACGCTTGAGGCGACGGAAGGTGGCTGGAGTCCGACCGTTCGGCTGGCTTCGCCGATCCGCATGACCGCCGCCTGCGTAGCATGCCACAACTCGCATCCGGACAGCCCAAAGAAGGATTGGAACGTCGGTGATGTCAGAGGGATTCAAGCTGTGTCTGTCTCGCAGCCCCTATCTCAAGGGTCAATCGGCTTCCACTATCTCTTCGCGTATTTTGCGGCCGCCATAGCCACAGGAGTTGCATTCATCGTAATGCAGTGGCGGCAGTCGCGCGAACTCGCCCTGGTCAACGGCGAACTGAAGGTGGCCAACAACTTCTTGGCAACGGTGTCGCTCAAAATCGCAAAATATCTCTCACCTGAAATCTACAAAAGTGTGTTCAGCGGCGAGCGCGACGTGAAGGTGACTGCAGAGCGAAAGAAACTGACCATCTTCTTCTCCGACATCGTGGATTTCACTGCCACGACCGAGCGTATGCAACCTGAGGAACTGACGGCCCATCTCAACGAGTATCTAACAGAGATGTCGCATATCGCAATTTCTCATGGCGCCACCGTGGATAAGTTCATCGGCGATGCCATTCTCGCGTTTTTCGGCGACCCGCAGACGCTTGGCCCGCGCGAAGACGCACGTGCATGTCTGCGTATGGCCTTGGCCATGCAAAAGCGTTTGGAGCACTTGCAAGTCAAATGGCGGCAGCAGGGTATCGAGCACCCCTTCCGTGTGCGGATGGGAATAAACACCGGCTACTGCAATGTCGGCAACTTCGGCAGTGACGATCGTATGGATTACACCATCATCGGCGCCGAAGCTAACCTCGCCGCTCGGCTGCAGAGCATTGCACCTGCCGGCGGAATAATGCTCAGCTATGAAACATATTCCAACGTACGGGACATGGTCGATGCGTCGGCAGGTGAGCAGATCAGCATGAAGGGGATCAGCAGACCGATCGTGCCTTATACGGTGCGGGGTGTCCGGGAACAGTTGCGCGACGACACTGTCATAACAGAAATGGACGAGGGCATGTCGTTGACGCTCGATACCGCCGGGCTCGACCCCGCCAGGGCTGCGCGTCTGCGCGACAAACTTCAGTCGGCGCTGGCTCAACTCGAGGCTAAGTTGGTTGTGCCTTCTCCAAAGGAAACGAGCGGCTAGCGCATTGGGAGCCGATACAGCCCCGACACTCACGACCGGCGAGCACATCAACAGTTAGGGCTAGAAAGATGAAGACTGTTCTATTCGCGGTCGCTCTCGCGGCAACGGCAACGGTGGCAATCGCGCAAGACGCGGAAACCGTGACCGTCGGCTTCGTCGGTGCGGCGGGCAAGGACAGTGGGACAGCTCAGTTGACGGCAACGCCAGGCGGCTTGCTAATCGAGCTTGAAATCACCGGCCTGCCTTCGGGCCAGTGGGTAGCTTTTCATATCCACGAGACCGGCTCTTGCGACCACAATTCGGGGCACGAATCCGCTGGCGGTCATTTCAATCCCGGGGAGTAGGAATGACTGATTTGAGGGGCGAAGCGGCTATTCACGCCATCAATGTCTGAGAGTGGGCTAATCGCTCAGAGCGATTGGATTTCGACCCTCAAAGCCACTCCAGGCGCCGGCCCTCCAGCCGGAGCAGGCGATCCTGCGGCACGTCCAGCCTAACCGCCTCTTGCGTGGACATCCCTAGCACCAGGCGGAACAGCGCGCGCACGACACCACCATGGGTCACGCAGACGGTGTTGCGATCGAGCGCGTCGAACCACGGCTTCACCCGTTCAAGCAGCATCTGGTAGCTTTCGGCACCTTCGCCGGGCGGCTGGAAATTCCATTTATCGAGGCGACGTTGCCTGGTCGAACCGGGATCCCTCGCCTCGAGTTCGGCAAAGGTGAAACCCTGCCAGTCGCCAAAGCTCAACTCGACGAGCAGCGGCTCGGTACGATAAGCTTGGGGATCGAGCCCCATCGCCATGCGAATGCGTTCCATGGTCTCACGCGTTCGCCGCATCGGGCTGGCGACAAAGTCGAACTCTTCGGGGTTATGAACGATTTCAGCCAGCCGATGGCCGTTGCGGGTCGCCTGGTCGCGGCCGAGCGCGTTGAGATCAGTGTCGGCCTGCCCCTGCAGCCGGGCCTCGGCGTTCCACTCCGTCTGGCCGTGGCGCGCGATATAGACAAGCGGATACATCAGGTCTTCCGGGTGGGATCGGGAGCAGACAAGCAGGATTGGTGTTCGTGGAAGGAACTATTCCTTGACGGTCGAGATATCAGGCGCGTCGACCGCCTTCATGCCGACGACATGGTAGCCGGAATCGACATGGTGGACCTCGCCGGTGACGCCGCGTGAAAGGTTGGACAGGAAGTAGACGGCCGAATCGCCGACCTCCTCTTGCGTCACGGTCTGCTTCAGCGGTGAATTGTACTCGTTCCACTTCAGGATATAGCGGAAATCGCCGATGCCGGAAGCAGCCAGCGTCTTGATCGGGCCGGCGGAGATGGCGTTGACGCGAATTTTCTTGGCGCCGAGGTCGACGGCCAGATAGCGTACGCTGGCTTCCAGCGCCGCCTTGGCGACACCCATGACATTGTAGTGCGGCATCACTTTTTCCGCACCGTAGTATGTCAGCGTCAGCAGCGAGCCGCCATCGGTCATCAGCGCCTCGGCGCGCTTGGCGATGGTGGTGAAGGAAAACACCGAAATGTCCATGGTGCGCAGGAAATTGTCGCGCGTCGTCTCGACATAGCGGCCTGTCAGTTCGTCCTTGTCGGAAAAGGCGATGGCGTGGACGAGGAAATCGAGCTTGCCCCAATGCTTGGCGATGTCGTCGAAAACCGCGTCGAGGGTTGCCGGATCGGTTACGTCGCAATGGCCGGCGACATGGGCGTTGAGTTCCGCCGCCAGCGGCTCGACGCGCTTCTTGAACGCCTCGCCCTGATAGGTCAGCGCGATCTCGGCGCCGTGGTCGACGCAGGCCTTGGCTATGCCATAGGCGATCGACCGATTGTTCGCGACGCCCAGGACAAGCCCGCGCTTGCCGGCCATAATGCCTTGTCCACCCGCCATGTGAGCGCTCTCCGCAAGATCTTCTGCTTTGTGGAGTGCCTATCGCACAGGCAAAACGCCGCATCAAGCGCAGACGGGCCAGCGAGTTCAAATCAGTCACGCGGCGTGAACGGCGGACAGGACGGGCGTTGGAGCGAGCTTCAGTGCCTCACTCTGGCCAGCGTGCCTTGACGGCCCAGGCTCGCGCAACCAGACGAATAGGCTGATCTGTTCCAAGCGTATGTGCCAGATGTGCCTTCACTGCGGCTCGCTTCTCCCGCGGCAGACTGCTGCAATAGCCGGGTGCCGGCCCCGCGCCGAGCGTGAACGGCAGCCAGAACGCCTCGAAATCGGGGAATACCGTTTCGATTTCGAGCGATTCGATAACCGGGGACATCAAACCCGCCGCATGACAGATTTCGGCGAGCCCGTTCCGGGTGCAGAACGGAAAACGCTTGCTTTCGTCCAGCGCAGCGGCGTCGCGGTCGATTGCAGCCGCCGCTTTCCAGAAGGCATCGATGAAGCCCATCCCGCCGCCGGGATAGTCCCAGACATAGAAGGCCAGCAACCCACCCGGCTTCAAAACCCTGCACAACTCAGCCAATGCCGCCTGCCTGTCGGGGACGAAATTCAAGACCAGCGCCGAAGCGACGATGTCGAAACTGGCATCGCTGGCCGGAAGGGCTTGCGCGCTTGCGATCTCGAAGCGGACGCGCTCGTCGTGGATTGCCGAGCGGGCGTGCGCCAGAAACCCTTCCGACGGGTCGGTCGACAGGATTGATCGTGGCGAACATCCGCCAAGGATCGCCGCCGTCAAGGCGCCCGTGCCGCAGCCGACATCAAGCCAGGCGGCGTCCCGCGACGGGCCCTGCCAATCTACGAATTGATCGGCGATCCGCCTGCTCCAGCGGCCCATATAGTAGTCATAGTTCTGACCAACGCTCCATGCATCGAATTCGGCAGACTTGTTCATTCTCTCTCTCCGCGGCAGGTCAGCATTCTTGACGCACACGGTAACAGTCCCGTGCCTCAGGCGAGGCCGTCCCGTATCCCGTGCCGGGATTTGAGCCGAAATGCTGCCTATTCGGCAACTTTGCGCCAGGGGAAGAGCATTCCTACCTGTTTGCGGTAGAGACGGTACCGATCGCCGAACAGCATGACGAGATCCCGCTCCTCGAGGAAAATGCCAAGCAGGATGTAACCGGTCGTGCCGAGCGAGAACAGAAGATGGCCCCATGTCATCGAGGGCGTCGCCCAGAAGGCCAGCAAGAAGCCGACATAGATCGGATGCCGGACCCATTTGTAGAAGAGCGGCGTCCTGAAGACGGGAGGCGGCAGTTCCTTCTTGCGCAACGCGGCGAAGGCCTGCGACAGGCCGAACAGTTCGAAGTGGTTGATCAGACAGGTGCTGATCAGCAAAATCGTCCATCCAAGCCAGAATACGCCATGGATGATGGCGGTCCACAGTGGGTTGTCGATCGTCCAGACAGGTCCGGGGATCGGCCGCCATTGCCAATAAAGCAACAGCAGAATGAGGCTGGCCAGCAGCACATAGGTGCTGCGTTCAGCCGAGCTTGCCACAAGTCGCGTCCACCATCGCTTGAAGGCCGGGCGCGCCATGACGCTGTGCTGCGCGGCGAAAAGACCGAGCAGCAGCGTGTTGACGATCACGGCTTCGACCGGACTTCCCACGGTTCCGGAATCGATCGATTTCGGAACGACCAGATTGCCGACGAAGCCGACCGCGTAGAGAAACGAGGCCAAAAATATGAGGTATGCGACAATGCCGTAAATAAGGGTGATTACGCCTGCCATGCTCCCCCTCCTTGCAAGCACAAGAATTCGGTCGGTCGACCGAATTCACATAGAATCACAGTTAGAGAAAAGAGTCAACTTGATCGGTCGCTCGACCGAAGTAAGGTGGCGAGACGCCAGCCTGGACAGGAGAAATCATGAATCGCCAACAGCGTGCCCCTTCGAGCAACGGGCACACCGCATGACAGACGTCGCAGACAAATCTGATGCGACGGGTTCGAACAAGGTAAGGCGCGACACACGCGCCGAACTGCTGGCGGCAGCCGAGATTTGCCTGCATCGGGACGGTTTCGCTGAGTTGTCGACGCGGCGCGTTGCCGAGACAGCGGGCGTTCCCCTCAGCCAGATCCACTATCATTTCGGCTCCAAGGAGCGCCTGATCCTGGCCCTGCTCGATCATTTGAACGAGCGCCTGCTAAAGCGCCAGGCGGAAACATTTGCAGCACCGATGCCGCTGTGGCGCCGTTGGGAACGTGCTTGTGATTTCCTCGATGAGGATTTGGCGTCCGGCTATGTTCGCGTCCTGCACGAGATGATCGCAGCCAGTTGGTCGAGCCCCGAGATCGCCAAGGCGGTGCGCCGCGATTTGCGCGGCTGGTTTGAGCTCCTGGCGGGGCTGGCGGAAGAGGCGGGGCGACAATTCGGCGGCCTTGGACAATTTTCTGCCGCCGAAGTGACCAGCCTCGTCAGCGCCGCCTTTCTTGGAAGCGAGACGATGATCCTGCTGGAGATCGAAAGCCGGCACGTTCCGGTGAGGCAGGCGTTGCGCCGCTTTGGCGAAACGATCCGGCGAATGGAGGAAGCGGCTCCCAAAAACTAGACCATGTACCAGGGACGCAGGCAGCGCCGGTCGCGACCTGCAAGAGGCGTCAGCGTTGCCGGTTGCGCATCAGCGCTTCGAGATCGCTGTCGCCGTCTTCAGGCAGCATCAGCCGCACATGTGCGTAGAGATCGCCGTGACCGCCAACTTTTTCCGGCAGCCCCCTGCCCTTCAATCGCAGGACCTTGTCCGAACTCGACCAGGCGGGAACATTGACGGCAAGCTTGCCGGTCGGTGTTTCAACCGCCACCTTGGCACCCAGCACGGCATCCGCCAGTGCAACCGGCAGGTCTGCATGAAGGTCGCGGCCTTCGACGCGATAGCGCGGGTGCCGCCGGAAGCGGATCTTGACCAGCGCGTCGCCCGGCTGCCCCGGCCCTTGCTCGCCCTGGCCCTTCAGCCGGATGGTCTGGCCGTCCTCGACATAGGCTGGCAGCTTGACGGCAACCTTGCGTCCGTCGGGAAACATCGCTGTCACCTTCTCGGCGGTCGCCGCTTCCTCGATGGTGACGTCGAGCGTCACGTTCAGGTCGGCGCCGGACGGCGCCTGTCGGCCAGCGCCCGTCCCGGCGCCGCGAGAGAAGGTCTCGCCGAAAATCTGACTGAAGATGTCGCTGTTGCCGTCGAACGGATCGCCGCCCGGACGGCTTGAGCGAAACTCGAAGCGCGAGCCGCCAGGCCCTTGCTGCCGGCGAAAACCGGAGAAAGGATCGGCGCCGCCCGCGGCACCCTCGAAGCCCTGGAAGCGCGGCTTACCGTCGGCGTCGATCTCGCCGCGATCAAAAGCCGCACGGCTCTTCTCGTCGCCGACGATCTCGTAAGCCTGGTTGGCCGCGGCAAACCGCTCCTTCGCCTTGGGATCCGGATTCTGGTCCGGATGATACGCCTTGGCGAGTTTACGGTACGCCGATTTTATGTCCTTGGCCGATGCGTTCTTAGCAACGCCCAGCACCTCATAGGGGTCGCGCATGCTTCCTGCCCTGGAGATGGAGTTGAGTTCACGATTGCCACCTATATGCGCTCGCATAGGAAGAAATTCCAGTGGCGCGCGTTCGTATGATGGCGGAAAATCAGAGCGCTTTGAAGTCCTGCATCCGCCAGGCGCCGGCGCCCGCCAGGCATACCTCGCCCTTGAACAGGGCGACGCCGTCGAAACTTTCGCGCGAGGCGGTGAAGCGGCGGCAAAGCTGGCCGTTGTCCCTGGACTCCGCCAGTTCGGTGATCGAGCCGCGCGAACCGGTATCGGAATTCGCCCAGGGAACGGCCTGCCCCCCAAGTTCCTGGATATCGGCGGAAGACACCGCGTTGCGAATCGTCGTCTGGTCCGAGGCGCGATCCTGATCGATCGGCGAGGCAGAAGCAGGCGTGCTGCTGGTCAGGATCGTACGGTCGACCTCGGCCTGCTCCAGGCTGAAGCCGCCGGCACCGCACGCAGCAAGCGGCAGGACGGCCAACGCGATCGCGGCGGCCTTGACCGCAGCCTGGGCGCTGGCCGAAGCAATAAGGCTCCATTGCCCGCTGTCAAAAGGTTGCGCGATGCGCGACAATCGGCAGTCTCCCCAGCCGGCAACAGAATTTGGAAAAACTATGAGCGAAACCGAGTTAACAAGCGGTGACTTTACCGAGGCTACCGAGCCATTCCGCCTCTTTGCCGCATGGCTCGACGATGCGACGAAAAGTGAGATCAACGATCCCAACGGCGTGGCGCTGGCGACCGTCGATGCCGAGGGCATGCCGAATGTGCGGATGGTGCTGCTCAAAGGGTTCGATGAAAGCGGATTTGTCTTCTACACGAATTTCGAAAGCGCCAAAGGCCGCGAGATTCTTGGCAGTATGAAGGCGGCGATGTGCTTCCACTGGAAATCGCTGCGCCGGCAGGTGCGCGCGCGTGGACCGGTGGAGATCGTTACCGAGGCGGAAGCGGACGCCTATTATGCGACGCGTCCGCGCGGCAGCCGCATCGGTGCCTGGGCGTCGAAACAGTCGCGGCCACTGGAGAGCCGCTTCGCACTCGAAAAAGCCGTTGCCGAATACACGGCGCGCCACGCGATCGGCGAGATCTTACGACCGAAACACTGGTCCGGCTTCCGGATCGTGCCGCAGACGATCGAGTTCTGGCACGACCGGCCTTTCCGGCTGCACGACCGCCTCGTTTTTTACCGTAACGCTGAGGGCGGCTGGGACAAGACAAGGCTCTATCCCTGAGCCTTTTCGAAGACTGGGCGGCAAGATATGGTTTCATGCCGCTCCGGTCGCAAAAGGGTGAACCATGAGCCTGTTCCTGGCATTCCTCGGCGTCTCGTTCGTCGTCCTCGCCACACCCGGACCGGACACGGCCATCACCATTCGCAACGCACTTCTCGGCGGGCGCGCCGGCGGCGTGTTTACCGCGCTTGGTATCGCCAGCGGCCAGACGATCTGGGCACTGGCCACCAGCGCCGGCATTGTCGCTTTTCTCGTCGCTTCGGAACCGCTTTTCCTCGCCCTCAAATATGCCGGTGCTGCCTATCTCATCTATCTCGGCGTCAAGGCGCTGCAAGAGGCGTTGCGTCCGTCCCACGAAGCGGAGGCGTTGACTGTCGCCAAGCCTTCGCGGCGGCTGACGGCGGCAAGCGCCTTTCGCCAGGGCCTGATCAGCGATCTCGGCAATCCAAAGATGGCCGTGTTCTTCGCCAGCCTTTTGCCCCAGTTCGTGCCACCGGGTGAGGAAAGCTTCGCGGCGTTGCTTAGTCTGGGCGCGGTCTTCGCCATCATGAAATTTACCTGGCTGACGCTCTACGCAACGGTCGTCGCCAAGGCCGGGGATTTTCTGCGCCGGCCATCGATCCGCCGCGTCATCGAAGGCGTCACCGGAATGGTGCTGATCGGCCTCGGCATCCGTATCGCGACCGAGCACCGTTAGCCGCGATCCTGATTCACCCTTTCTTCCTGGTCATGAAGGCCGTCAAGGCGGCGCGCGCCTCGTCGGATTTGAGCCGTTCGCGGAAATGGTCGCTCTCCTCACGGATGCGAGCGACGAGGTCTTCACGCGAGCCGCGCATCAGGTCACGCGCGATCTTCAGCGCTTGCGGTGGCTTGGCCGCGATCTGGCCGGCGGCGGCAAGCACGGAGGTTTCAAGCTCGTTCTCCTCGACCACCGCGTAGATCAGTCCGGCGGCTTTCGCTCGCTCTGCCGAAAAGCCTTCACCGAGACCAAGCAGCGCGAAGGCGCCTTGCCGACCCAGAATCTCAGGTGCAAGCAGGCTCGACCCGGCCTCGGGGACCAGGCCGAGATCGACGAAGGGCGTGCGGAACGTTGTGCGCGGCGTGGCGAAGGTCAGGTCGCAATGCAGGTTGAGCGTGGTGCCGATGCCGACCGCGATGCCATCGACGCCTGAAACCATGGGCTTTTCCGTCCTGGCCAGCGCCATCAGGAAATCCCAGACCTCGGTGCCGCCTTCGCCGCCGGTGGCAATAACCATGAAATCGCCAAGATCGTTGCCGGAAGAGAAGGCGCCGGGCACGCCCAAAAAGACATGGACGCGGACCGCCGGATCGGCGTCGCCCTCGGCAAGAGCTTTGGACATTGTCGCATACATGGCGCGCGTCAGCGCGTTCTTCTTGTCCGGGCGGTTCATGCGGATGATCTGGATGGCGCCCTGGCGCTCGACGAGGATATGCTCTGTCACGGGTGATCCTTTGTGAACGTCAGGCCCTTTTGGAGCATCAGGCCTAGTGAAACGTTAGGCAGAAATCAGCGTCTTGCCGGCGGCGGCGAGGCTTTCGCCGCCGCCGATCACGCGCTTCTTCAGCGCGCCCGCTTCGCCAAGCAGGTTTTCGGCGAAGAAACGGCAAAGGGCGATGCGGCTTTGGTCGGAAAGCGCGCCGCGTGCCAGATAGGCGCCGCCCGCCGCAAGCGAGATCAGCCTCAGATACGGCGTCGCACCGGCCAGCGCCTCGTCCGAGCGCCCGTCGGCAAGCAGCCCTTGCAGGAAGCGCGTCGCTTGGCTGAGGTCGTCGAGCGCCTTGTCGAGACCATCGGCGGTGCGGCCAAAACCTTGAAGATTTGACGTCCGCACTTGATTGGCGGCCACTTTCAGCTCGGCGATGTAAACATGAATGTGCTCGCCGCCGCCAAGCGGCAGCTTGCGCACCACCAGGTCGATCGCCTGGATGCCGTTGGTGCCCTCATAGATCGGCGCGATTCGCGCGTCGCGATAAAGTGCTGCCGCACCCGTCTCCTCGATGAAACCCATGCCGCCGTGCACCTGCAGCCCGAGCGAGGCGACCTCGACGCCGACATCGGTCGAAAAGGCCTTGGCCAGCGGCGTCAAAAGATTGGCGCGTTCCTGCCAGTGGCTGGCCTCATCGCCACTGGTTATGCGCGCATGATCGATGGCATGCGCGCAGGAATAGCTGATGGCGCGCGCAATCTGGGTCAGCGCCTTCATGGTCAGGAGATTGCGCTGCACGTCAGGGTGATGGACGATCGGCGCCATGCCGTTGCCGTCATAACTCGCAGCCTTGCCTTGCCGGCGGTCATTGGCGTAGGCGAGCGCCTTCTGCGTGGCCGTTTCGGCCACCGCCACGCCCTGGATGCCGACGGCGAGCCGCGCATTGTTCATCATGGTGAACATGCAGGCGAGGCCCTTGTTTTCCTCACCGATCAGCCAGCCGATCGCGCCAGGCACCATGCCTTCGAAACCGTCGCCATAGATCATGGTGCAGGTCGGCGAGGCGTGGATGCCCAATTTGTGCTCCAGCCCCGAGCAGAAGACGTCGTTGCGTGCGCCCATCGCGCCATCGTCGCCGACAAGGAATTTCGGCACCAGGAACAGCGAAAGACCACGCGTGCCAGCCGGCGCGTCCGGCAACCGTGCCAGCACCAGATGGATGATGTTGTCGGTGAAATCGTGCTCGCCATAGGTGATGAATATCTTTTGCCCGAAGATGCGGTAGGTGCCGTCGCCGGCCGGCTCGGCGCGCGCGCGCAACGCATTCAGGTCCGAGCCCGCCTGCGGCTCAGTCAGGTTCATCGTGCCCATCCATTCGCCGGAGACGAGCTTTTCCAGATATTTGGCCTTCAGCGCCGGCGAGGCGTGCTTGTCGAGCGCTTCGACCGCGCCCATGGTCAGTGTCGGGCCGATGCCGAAGGCCATTGCGGCGGAGTTCCACATTTCCAGCGCGGCGACGCCCAGCATGGCCGGCAGCGCCTGGCCGCCGAATTCCTCCGGTGCGGACAGCGCGTTCCAGCCGCCGTCGATCCAGCGACGATAAAGTTGTTTCCAGCCGGGCGGCGTGGTGACGGCCGCGTCCTTCAGCACTGCGCCTTGTTCGTCGCCGATCTTGTAGAGCGGCGCAACCTCCTCCGTGGCGAAGCGGCCGGCTTCCGCCAGAATGGCATCGACCAGGTCTTCGCCGAGGTCGCCAAAGGTGCCGGCGTCGAGCGCCGGTTTCAGGCCGGCCACATGCTTCAGCGTGAAGGCGATTTCCTCGACTGGTGCCCGATACATGCCGCTCGCTCCTCCTCCGTCCGGCAAGCAACTTAAGATCCGTGCCGCCACAAAGCCACCCGCTTCGGGTCTCCCCTTTCGGCTTCTTTTTACGTAAACGTCAAATTTTGTCACGCAGATTTTGCAATTGCTGCGACACACGTTAAATTCGGAAAAAAGCCGGACAAGTTCGACCGGCGACGGATCAAGAATACCGGATCGGACCGCCCGTGCTCGCCAGACCTGACGCCTATCGCTGCATCGAATGCGGCCTGCCCTACCGAGCGGCAGGTTTTTGGTACCATCACGGCAAGATCGAGGATGGCGCCGCCTATTGGTCGGATCGCGGCATTCTTTGTTCGCCGCAATGCTCGCTGGCCCATAACCGCAAACGCGAGGCCGAGGGAACGCTGCCGCGAGCGCCGGCACCCGATCCGTTCCAGATCCAGCCGCTCTCGCGCCCGTGACGGCGGCCAGCGGTCATATTGGGAAGAGAGATCGCACTTGATATGTACGGCTATATGCCGTACATATCTGCATCAGAGGTGACTGTGATGCCAAACCAACAGGCCCGTACGGCCCGTCTCGAAGCTCGTATTTCGCCGGATATGCTGAACGTGGTGAAACGTGCTGCCGAAATCCAAGGCCGCAGCGTCAGTGACTTCGTGGTCGCAGCCGCTCAAGAGGCGGCGCAGCGCACGATCGAGGATACCGCCATTCTGCGTATTTCCATCGATGATCAGCGCGCCATGATGGAGGCGATTCTCAATCCACCCGAGCCCAATGAAGCGCTGCGCAAGGCCGCCGACGCTCACAAACGGCTTGTCGTCGAGCCGCGTTGAATTTCGCCCTCATCATCGAACCGCTCGGGGCGTCGCATGATCGCAAGGCGTTCAGCTGCGGGGTGTTGGCGCTTGATCGCTATATCCGGGAACAAGCCAGGCAGGATGTCAAACGCCGAGTAGGCAATTGCTTCGTTGCCGTGGATCGCGATGCAGGAGCCATTGCCGGTTACTACACTTTGGCGGCGTCGAGCATACCGATCGCGTCCTTGCCAGAAGACCAAGCAAAACGCCTGCCGCATTATCCGGTTCTGCCCGCCATATTGATTGGCAGACTGGCAGTCGATGTCAGATACCAGGGACGGCAGGTCGGGTCGGCGTTGCTCGTGGATGCGCTACGACGCAGTGTCAGTGCTGCTCCTGCGTCCTTCGCGTTGATTGTCGATGCCAAGGATGACCAGGCGGCCGCTTTCTATCGCAAGCATGGCTTCACCCCCTTGCAGAGCCGTCCGCTATCACTGTTCTTGCCCATAGCAACAGCATTGAAACTATTCGACTGACAATCGTGCTCGTCGCTTTGCCCTCAAAAGTGCCACAATGATGACCTCGCCAGCCCCAACTCAGCCTCTTGCGGACCCGAAGTATTTCCTTAACCGTGGCGGTTCAGGATTGGTGTTTAGCCAGCGGGGATTTCCTGTTTGAAAAAACCGGCGCACCCACTTCGCCGCTCAGCGCTTCTCGCTTTCATTGCGGCGATGGCGCTGACGCCGGTGGCAAAAGCCTCGGATTTTTCCGAGCCGTGGAAGAATGCCGACCGGGCGCTGGTGATCGACGCCTACGAATATAATTCCATCGACTGGGCCGAGCTTGCGACCGACAAGCGCATCGTCGGCTTCATCAACAAGGCCTCGGATGGGATGCCGCCAGCCTATTTCTGTTTCGGCGCCGAGACCGAGACGAGGCTCTGCAAGACGCTGTGGAAGCGCCATGCCGTAGCACAGGAACTGTTCCAGACGCGCAAGGTGGTGGCCAAGGCGCTCGGCTTGAAATGGGGCGCTTATCATCTCGCCCGCCCCGGCAATCCAGTGGGACAGGCCAATAATTTCATCAACTTCGCGAAGCCTGGGCCGGACGACCTGCTTGCCCTCGACATCGAGGACGACGACCCCACGAAATGGATGTCGCTCGAGGATGCCGAGGAGTTCGTGCGCCATGTGCATCGGCGGATTGGCCGCTTTCCCGTGCTCTACACCAACGGCAAGACCGCCAAGCACATCGCCGACAACAAGTACAAATACCGGCTCCTGTCGCGGCTACCGCTCTGGTATGCGCGCTACAAGCCAGACATCGGCGTGCATTTTCCGATGGGCAACTGGCAAGGCTACGCACTCTGGCAGTTTTCGGCAAAAGCCAATTGCGGGCGGTTCCGCTGCCCTTACCGGGTGGCTGGCACGCCCAACGACATCGATGTCAATGTCGCACCGATGGATGCCGCCGCATTGCGCGCGCAATGGCCCTTCGGCGGCCTGATCGACGTGCAGCCGGATTACCTCGCCTCGATACCGGTGCCTCTCTCGCGCGAGGCCGGGCTAGCCGGCAATGCCATTACCTACGCCACCGTGGCGGTACCACCGCCGAGCTTCACCGAAATGATCGCCACGTTCAGCGCACGCTGGACCAAATTCCGCAGCAGCTTTCAAATGCCTGCTGTTGCCATAGCAGCGCCGCGCCTTCCGCGCGGGATCGCCGAATATGTGGCCTGGACGCGGAAGGAAAAGCCCTCCGCATCGGCCTCTGAAGCGGCGCCCGCCGCCCGCGATCCGGTCAGCACCGCATCGACCGAGTTCGACCGTGAGCTGCGCTAAGATCTGAAATCCGGTGAAGGTCAGCGCACCTGCTCGCGCGCCACGGCCTGCCAGCCGATGTCGCGGCGGCAGAAGCCTTGCGGCCAATCGATCCGGTCGAGCGCGGCATAGGCTCGCCTCTGCGCCTCGCCGACCGTGCCGCCGACAGCCGTGACGTCGAGCACACGGCCGCCATTGGCGACCAGCGCGCCGCTGTTGATGGCGGTGCCGGCATGAAAAATCTCGACGCCATCGCCCGCGGCCTCTTCGACGCCGCGGATCACCGAACCCTTTTCCGGCGTGCCGGGATAGCCCCTGGCCGCCATCACCACGGTAAGCGCCGCCTCGTCGCGCCAGCGCACTGAGCTATGCGCAAGCTGGCCGTCGGCAGAAGCGTTCAGCAGGACCAAGAGATCATCTTTCAGCCGCATCATCAGCACCTGACATTCCGGGTCACCGAAACGGGTGTTGTATTCGATCAGCTTCGGCCCCTTGTCCGTGATCATCAGGCCGGCGAACAGCACGCCGGAAAACGGCGCGCCAAGCTCGGCCATGCCGCGCATGGTCGGCTCGACGATCTCGCGCATGGTGCGGTCGATCATCTCCGGCGTCATTACCGAAGCCGGCGAATAGGCGCCCATGCCGCCGGTGTTCGGGCCGACATCGCCGTCACTGAGGCGCTTGTGGTCCTGTGCGGTGCCGAACGGCAGCGCGGTGACGCCGTCGCACAGGCAAAAGAAGCTCGCTTCTTCCCCGGTGAGGAACTCCTCGACCACGACCTCCGCGCCGGCCTGTCCGAAGGACCCGTCGAAACAGGCATCGAGTGCCGCCAGCGCCTCGGCCAGCGTCATGGCAACAGTGACGCCCTTTCCGGCGGCGAGGCCGTCTGCCTTGATGACGATCGGCGCGCCCATCTTTTCGACATAGGCCCTGGCCGACGTCAAGTCGCCGAAACGGCCATAGGCGGCGGTCGGGATGTCGTATCTCGCGCAAAGGTCCTTGGTGAAACCCTTCGAGCCTTCCAGCCGCGCCGCAGCCTTGGACGGGCCGAACACGCGGACCCCTGCGGCGCAAAGATCGTCGGCAATGCCGGCGACCAGCGGCCCTTCCGGCCCGATGACGACGAGGTCGATCTTTTTCTCCGTGCAGAACCGGGCCACGGCCGCATGATCTGCAATGTCTAGCGTCACCAGTTCAGCTTCGCGGCCGATGCCCGGATTGCCGGGGGCGGCGTACAGCTTGGTCAGCAGCGGCGAGGCCGCGATCTTCCAGGCCAAGGCATGTTCGCGGCCGCCAGAGCCGATCAACAAAACACGCATGCCCAGATTCCTTGCCATTCCATGATCAGCACTGCGCTATTGCGCCCCGGACGACGGGTCAAGACATTTGGCAGACTTTGAGAGCAATTCCACGCGGGAACGGGAATGTATCGGCCCGGCTTGACGCTTGACGGCATTCGCCGCGGCTGCCACTTCAGCACAATGGAAACCGTTCAGTCGAAAGCGGCCCAGGGCCGCGTCGCCGATGCGCCGAGCGGCCACTGGGTCTACCGCATTCTGCCACGCTGGCTGTGGCCCTATGCGCAGCTTGCGCGATGGGACCGGCCGATCGGCTGGCAGCTGCTGCTGTGGCCGTGCTGGTGGTCGGCCGCCCTTGCAGCGAGCGCCTACCCTCGCCCCGGCGACCCGGTTCTCTCGCTGCTGCCGGCGCCATGGTATCTCGTGCTGTTCCTGGCCGGCGCCATCGCCATGCGCGGCGCCGGCTGCACCTACAACGATCTCGTCGACCAGGACATCGACAACCAAGTGGAACGCACGCGCTCGCGGCCGCTGCCGGCGGGGAAGGTCACACGCCGGCAGGCCTGGGCATTTCTCCTCATCCAGGCTTTGATCGGCCTCGCTGTGCTTCTGCGTTTCAACAGCTTCGCCATCCTGCTCGGCGTCTGTTCGCTTGCGATCGTCGCCATTTATCCGTTCATGAAGCGATTTACCAACTGGCCGCAACTCGTTCTCGGACTCGCGTTTTCCTGGGGTGCGCTGATGGGATGGGCGGCGGAGTTCGGCGACATCGATGGCCCGGCCGTTATGCTCTATATCGGCTCCATCCTGTGGGTGATCGGCTATGACACGATCTATGCGCATCAGGACAAGGAAGACGACGCCATCGTCGGTGTGCGCTCGACCGCACGCCTGTTCGGCGACAACACCAAGGCCTGGCTTGTCGGGCTCTATGGCGGAGCGCTGGTCTGCTTCGCCATCGCCTTTGCATCGGCGCAGGCGCCAGTGCCGGCGCTGGCCGGGCTGGTCGCCGCCGGCGCGCATATGACGCGGCAGATCGCCGTGCTTGACATCGACGATGCGGACCAGTGCCTGCGACTGTTCAAGTCGAATAACCAGGTCGGCTGGCTGATCTTCCTTGGCCTGATCGGTGGTGCGGTCTGGGCGGCGCTGAAGCCGCTGGTTTAGGCTCCCGTCTCCCCTTCTTGTGGGAGAAGCAAGAGGCGCATGTGGACTACTCGCGTGAGATAATTTCCTGTCCGCCAATCACCAGTCTGAGGCCGAGGTCGCCGGCCCTGCGGCGGGCGAGGAAGCGCGGGCGGCGCGTGTTCGAAATGCGACCCTTGCGACGGTCCTGCGCCGGCAATGTCTTGATGGCGGCGCCAAGCGATTCCTCCAGCGTGCGGGCGACGCCGTCGGATTCGATCAGAAGCATCGGCAGACGGTAGGCATCGGCCCAGGCGCGCCAGTCGGCGGCGACATCCTCGAGATCGTCGGCGACCAGCAGCGGCACCGACAGCATCGGATCATTGTGCAGAAGCTCCAAGGTCACCGTGACATTGCCATCCGGATCCTCCATCGCGCGGGCGGCCACGCCGCGAAACGCGTTGGCGGGCAGAGCAATGATCGCCGGCACGCCGCTCATCTCCAGCATGCGGCGAATGACGGCGCCACGGTGGTCGATGGTGAAGGTAACGTCGCCATAGTCGTCGCGCGTGGCATAGCTCACCACTTGCGGCAGGCGGAATGGATCGAGGCGCATGTTGCGCCCGGCCCAGACTGGCTTCAGTCCAGTGTTCATATTGTGCCTTTCCTGTCTCTCCTGAGAGCCGGTCTTCCGGGTCTCCGGGCCGGTTTTTCCAGCCTCGTTGTGGAGAAACATTAGCGCGGGCTTCTTATCGCGGCGCTTAAGAAAGTCGGTTAAATTTTGCTGATCTCAGAGGGATGGTTATCGGAATACGACCAGGCACAGGATATCGAAAGGATCAGATAACCTTACCGGGATTCATGATGCCGGCCGGGTCGAAGGCCGTCTTCACCCTGCGCATCAGATCGATCGCCATCGGCGGCGCCGTCGCGATCAATTCATCCCGCTTCAGCTGACCAATACCGTGCTCTGCCGAGATCGAGCCGTGGAAGCTGCGCACGACATCGTGCACGGCCTTATTCATGGTGTGATAGACCCCGAGAAACGCGTCGTCATCGCCGCCGACCGGCCGGGAAATATTATAGTGGAGATTGCCGTCCCCCAGGTGGCCGAAACAGACCTCGCGCGCACCCGGGCTGACCGATTGCACGGCGCCGGCGGCCTTTTCGATGAATTGCGGGATAGCCGCCACCGGCACTGAGATGTCGTGCTTGATCGAGGCGCCCTCCGGCTTCTGGGCCTCGGGCAGCACCTCGCGGAAATTCCAGAAGGCGTCGCCCTGGGCGAGACTTGCCGCGATCACCGCGTCGCCGACGATTTCCTGTTCGAGACCTTCCGACAGCACCTCCTCGATCAGGGTCCTCGCATCCTCGGCGGAGCGGCCCGACGAGATCTGCATCAGCACATACCATGGCCAGTCCCCGGCCAGCGGCCGCACGACCCCTGGCGCGTGCTGAAGCGTAAAGTCGTAGGGCCTCTGTCCGATCAGCTCGAAAGCGGTGAGTGCGGCCCCGGCACGGTCCATCGCCAGGCCGAACAGGGACAGCGCCGCCTCCGGCGAGGGCAGGCCGGCGAAAGCCACCTCACGCCCCTTGGGCTTGGGGAAGAGCTTGAGCACGGCAGCGGTGATGATGCCGAGCGTACCCTCGGCGCCGACGAACAGGTTCTTCAGATCGTAGCCGGTGTTGTCCTTCTTCAGCTTGCGCAAATCGTCGAACACCTCGCCCGTCGGCAGCACGACCTCGACCCCGAGGCAGAGCTCACGCGCATTGCCATAGGCAAGCACGCCGGTGCCACCGGCATTGGAAGAGAGATTGCCGCCGATCTGGCAGGAGCCTTGCGCGGCAAGCGACAGCGGAAACAGCCGGCCGGCCGCATCTGCCGCCTCCTGTAGCGTCTGCAGGATGACCCCGGCCTCGACAGTCACCGTGTTGGACAGGACATCGATCTCGCGGATGCGGTTCAGCCGCGATAGCGACAGCACGATCTCGCGCCCGGACATATCCGGCACCTGCGCGCCGACCAGCCCGGTATTGCCGCTTTGCGGAACGATGGGCGTTCCCGTCTCGGTCGCCAGCCGCATGATGCGGCTGACCTCGTCGACGCTGCCGGGCCTCAGCACCAGCGCCGTCCGGCCATGCCAAAGGCCGCGTCTCTCCGTGAGGAAAGGCGCGATGTCCTGCTGGTCGCGAAGCGCATATTTGTCACCGACGATGGCCGCAAAGCGATCAATGAGGGCGGGGTCGATATCGCTGGATATGTCGTTCATGGATGGAAACTATGGTGCTCAATCGATCTTGTCACGAGGGGCGGCGGCGCGCGAAAGCCGATCGTTGATCGCCTCGCCCAGCCCGTCGAACGGGATCGGCTCGACAGCGATTGTCTTGGCGCCGCTGCGATCGAGATCCTGCATGTGGGCAAAGAGGTTGGCCGCGGCCTGGCGCAGGTCGCCGGTCTCGGACAGGTTGCGAAAAGCGGCAGCGCTTTGCCAGCCTTCGACACGGCGGGCCCCGAACGCCAGCAAGGCTTCGTCCTTTGCGACTGTTGCGGCGTTGACCCGCACCGCAGCGCCCGGCGCGTAATGCGAGGCCAACATGCCCGGAGCCTCAATGCCTGTCGCACCGCGCAGCAGCGCCATGCCGGCGGCCGCTTCGATCTCCTCGGCGGCGATGCCGCCCGGCCGCAGCAGCCGCAGCT
This sequence comes from Mesorhizobium sp. M0938, assembly GCF_040319125.1. Lineage (NCBI taxonomy): Bacteria > Pseudomonadati > Pseudomonadota > Alphaproteobacteria > Hyphomicrobiales > Phyllobacteriaceae > Mesorhizobium > Mesorhizobium sp. M0938. Next base: position 25,522 of record NZ_JAMYNS010000023.1, read on the forward strand.
TTCCGCCCTCGACCTTGACGATCGTCGATTCGAGCCCCACGGACGTTGCGCCGCCATCGACCACCAGCTTGATTTTTGCGCCGAGATCGGCCGCCACCGCTTGGGCCGTCGTGGCGCTGATCCTTCCCGAAGAATTGGCGCTGGGCGCCGCAAGCGGGCGTCCGAGCCTGGCGATCAGCTCGCCGCCGAAGCCTTTCGGCATGCGCAGCGCGATCGTGTCCAACCCGGCAGTGACCAGTGGATGGATGCCGTTGCCGGGCCGCTGCGGCAGCACCAGCGTCAGCGGTCCCGGCCAGAATGTCTGCGCCAGTCTTTTCGACAGCGGATCGAACAGTGCGATGCGCTCGGCCATCGGCAGATCGGCAACGTGGGCGATCAGCGGGTTGAAGCGCGGCCGGCCCTTGGCCTCGAAGATGCGCGCCACGCCAACGCCGTTGGTGGCGTCGCCGGCCAGGCCGTAGACGGTTTCGGTCGGAATGGCGACGACATCGCCGCCTTCGAGCAGCGCCAGCGCCCGCTCCATCGCCTCGCTGGCGGCAAGTATCTCAGCCACTGTCATCACCTTACAGATGCGGGACCTCACAGATGTGGGTGCGTAGTACGGTGACGTTCTCGGGGCAAGCCCGGCACGAGGCAAGTCCGGCGGTTGGCGGATTACCAATCGCTAAAATGCCATCTTTCCTCGCAAGCCCGCATCAATTCCCCGACGGTAAGGTGTCGGCCTGTTGGGCAAGGGGAACTATCATGGTCTGGGTGCGTATCCTGGGAGCGCTTGGTCTCACTCTGGCGGCGGGCGGAGCACAGGCTTCGTCCTTCATTGTGCCAGGTGCACCATCCTCGACGCCGTCCCTCGTCAAGCTTGGCGCGCCTGAACCGGTGAAGGTGGCTGAGAGCTCCTCCACCCCATCGATCGTGGCGCTCGGTGAACCAGTGCCCGATATCACCTATGAAAAAGTTGCTGCGATCCCGAGCCAGCCCAAGCATGATTTCACGCAAAGCCCGATGATCATTCGCGGCGGCATCGTCGGCGACGCCTTCGCAACACCGGCCCCCAGCGCCGCGCCTGCCGCGACCACCGCTGCCGCAGCACCTGGTGCGGGCAGCAGATCCGACGAAAAGATAACAGGAACGAACAGCTCGCCTGAACCCGCAATGCCGCAGCCGACGCCCATTCCCGAGATCGACCAGGCTAGATAGCCGCTGGAGACCAGGACGACGCTCGCGCGCCGTCCTGGTCCGCTGAGTAAATTCCGTCGCCTGAAAAAACCTCAGGCCGCGACCTCTTCGTCCTCGTCGTCGGAGGCGTCCTCTTCGTCAGCGTCATCTTCGTCAGCGTCTGGCGCCTCGGCCTTCACGCTGTCGCCGTCGTCTTCATCGTCATCGTCATCGTCATCGTCATCATCTTCTTCGTCTTCCTCATCGTCATCCGAGAGGGTGGCGGCTTTGTCGTCTTCAGCGCCTTCCTCGGCCGTCGCTTCGCTTTCGTCCTCACTGTCCTCGTCCAACGGATCGGCAGCTTCGACCGTAGCAGCGGCGGCTTGATCGAGGGTTGTTTCGGAAGCAGACTCAAGCGTCTCGGCGGGCGTTTCTTCTGTCACTTCGATGTCGCGAGCGGAATTCATGGAAGCCTCCGTGGGGTTGGGGAACATGCTCCTTGTGGCACCCGGAGATCATCGTCATATGACTGTAAGCCGGCTCGAATCGGCTATTGGAAAGAAATATTTCCCAAGCCTCAGCCGGCGATTTTCGAGAAATCCGCAACCTGGTCGGTCGCTGCCCGGACGCGTGCCAACAGTGCGAGGCGGTTGGCACGAACAGCCTGGTCCTCATCATTCACGAGAACGCGTTCAAAGAATGAATCAACAGGTTCACGCAACGCGCTAAGCGCCAGCATGGCGGCGGAAAAGTCTTCATTGTGAATCGCTTCGCCGGCTTCTCTCTCGGCCTGATTCACCGCCGCAAACAGCTTCTTTTCAACATCTTCACGGAAAAGCGCCGGTTCGACGCGATCGGCGATGATTGTCTTCTTCTTCTCCTCGGCAGCGAGAATGTTGGCCGCGCGCTTGGTGCCAGCAAGCAGGTTCTTGCCGTCCTCGGTGTCGAGGAACGAGCCAAGCGCCTCAACCCGGCGGACGATTTGAAGAAGGTCGTCGTTTGACGATTGGCCAATCTCCCCCCTTGTGGGGGAGATGCCCGGCAGGGCAGAGGGGGGCGCCGTAGAGCGCCCTTCTCCGGCAGAATCTTGAGACGCCGGCGGGACAGCGCCCCCCTCTGTCGGCTTCGCCGACATCTCCCCCACAAGGGGGGAGATTGGGCGCGAACCCGCCATCAACACCGCATCGATCAGATCATGCCGCGCACCCTGATCGCGGAGGTAGACCTTCAGCCGGTCATGGAAGAAGGCGAGGAGGTTGTTGATCTCTTGCTGCTGTCTCTCTTCGGAGCGTTCAAAGGTGTTGTTCGAGATTGCGGAATCCCGCTCGATGACGAGATCGGTCAGCGAATCTCCCCCGAACTGCTGCTCTAGCTCCGCAGCAATCTCAAATTGTCGGTCGAGCTTAGGGTCGCGAATATGACCTGTAACGTCTTCGGAAGCGAAAAAGGATATTGCTTTCAGGGGCAATCTGATCCCATTCTCAATCAGTATTCTCGTTACCCCCAGCGCCGCTCTTCTCAGCGCATAGGGATCCTTCGACCCCGTAGGCTTTTCGTCGATCGCCCAGAAGCCGACTAGCGTATCGAGCTTGTCGGCGAGCGCGACGGCCACCGACACCGGGTCGGTCGGCACGCGGTCGGATGGGCCTTGCGGCTTGTAGTGCTCCTCAATCGCCGCAGCGACCGACGGATGCTCGCCCTGCAGCAGCGCGTATTTGCGGCCCATGGCGCCCTGCAGTTCGGGGAACTCGCCGACCACCTCGGTGGTGAGGTCGGCCTTGGCCAATACCGCGGCGCGGCGTGCGAGCGCGGGAATCTCCCCCCTTGAGGGGGAGATGTCGCCGAAGGCGACAGAGGGGGTCCTCTCGCGTGGAGCGCCGACTTCCTCTTTTTTCGAAAGGCCAGATCGCGTCGCGCCAGCCGAAGCGACCCCCTCTGGCCTGCCCTCTTTGCCACCACTTGGCATCTCCCCCTCAAGGGGGGAGATCGACTTCGCCACGATCGGCGCCAACTCCTCAGCCAGCCGGGCAATCCGCTCAACCCGTTCACCTTGCGTGCCGAGCTTGGCATGGAACGTTACGCCGAGATGGTCGAGGCGGGCCATACGCTGGTCGAGCGGCTTTTTGAGATCGAGCCCGAACTTTTCCGCCGATGCCTGCAACTGGTCGAGGTCGGGCAGGTCGCCTTGATCGGTATTCCAGAAATAGAGCGCGTCGGACAGCCGCGCGCGCACCACCTTGCCGTTACCGTAGGCGATCTCCTTGCCACCGTCCTTGGCCTCGATGTTGGCGGTCAGGATGAAGCGGTTGGAAAGCTCTTCACCGACGCCCTGCGGCCGCGTGACAAAACACTTCTGGTTGGCGCGAATGGTCAGCCGGATCACCTCGGCCGGAATGGCGAGAAAGTCCTGCTCGAATTCGCCCATCAGCACGACAGGCCATTCGACCAGGCCTGACACTTCCTCGAGCAGGCCCTCGTCCTCGACCAGATCGAGCCCGTTGGCGAAAGCAAGATTCCTGGCGTCCGCGAGGATGATCTCCTTGCGCCGGTCGGCGTCGAGAACGACCTTCGCTGCCTCCAGCTTGGCGGCATAGTCGTCGAACCGGCGCACGGTGATCGCGCCCGGCGCATGAAAACGATGACCGTAGGTGACATTACCCGAACGGATGCCATCGATTTCGAAATCGACCACCACCGGCTCCTCGGTCTCCGGGCCGAAGGTGCAGAGGATGGATTGCAGCGGCCGCACCCACCGCAACGATCCGGGGTTCGCCGAGGCCGGCCCCCAGCGCATCGATTTCGGCCATGGAAAGCCGCGGATGATGCCCGGCACCAACTCGGCGATGATTTCTTCCGCCGCCCTGCCCGGCTTGGAGATATGGGCGACATAGAAGTCGCCCTTCTTCGGATCGGCATGGATATGCGCCTCGGCGATCGAGGAAAGACCGGCTTTGCGCAGAAAACCTTGAACTGCCTGTTCGGGAGCCTTGGTCGACGGTCCCTTGATCTCCTCGCTAATGTCCTTCGAGCGCGCGGTCACGCCGCGAATGTCGAGCGAAAGACGCCGCGGCGTCCAGTATTCGCGTGCCGCCTCGTAGGTCAGACCGGCCTCGACAAGACCGTCGGTCAGCATCTTCCTCAGGTCGCCGGCAGCCCTGCGCTGCATGCGGGCGGGAATCTCTTGCGAGCGGAGTTCGAGCAACAGATCCGGCATCAGAGTTTCCCTCCCCGCATGCCTTTTCCTTTTTTGCACGTCCTCGCGCCTGCGGCGCTGCGGGCGTGCGGCTGAGCAGGAATCTCTTCCGAGCGGAGTTCTAGAAGCAGGTCGGGCATTGATGGGGCTCACGCGGCAAATGGTCCGGCGGGGCATAGCAACTCGGCTGGCCGCTGTCACCCTTCCGCGCAACATCGGGGCATCTACCGGCGATTTCAGAAAAAAGCGATGGACTGTCGGGTTGGAGCGAGCCCGCTCGTCCTTGGGTCAAAGATCTCCACGAACCGAACGCAGCGCTGAAGCGACCAACGCTCAGGCGGAGAACTATTGGCTGAACGACCATGAAGACGGCATCGACATTTCTCCAGATCCTCGCGCTCAGCGCCTGTTTCGCGGCGCAGGCTCATGGCACGTTCGCGATGCCCGGCGTCAGGCAAGCGCTGCGGACGATGGCTGGCTCCAGCAGCCAAGGCGTATTGCCAATCAGCGCTTCAGTCGAAATCCCCAACGGCCTTTGGAGCTAAGCTGCCAGCCCGCCGGCCTGCGTCATCAAAAACGCCTCACCGCAGGCCTTGGCCAGATTGCGCACCCGCAGGATGTAGCTCTGCCGCTCGGTGACGGAAATCACACCACGCGCGTCGAGCAGGTTGAAGACGTGACTGGCCTTGATGCACTGGTCGTAGGCGGGGAACACCATCCGGTGCATCGCCAGATTGTCGTTCGAAGCTGGCGAGCCGGCATCGAGCAACGCCTTGCACTCCGCTTCGGCGTCCTCGAAATGCCGAAGCAGCATCGCCGTGTTGGCGAATTCGAAATTGTGGCGCGAATATTCCTGCTCGGCCTGCAGGAAGACGTCGCCATAGGTCACTTTGTCGGCGCCCTCGCGGCCGTTGAAGTTGAGGTCGTAGACATTGTCGACGCCTTGCACATACATCGCCAGCCGCTCCAGCCCGTAGGTGAGCTCGCCCGCCACAGGCGCGCATTCGATGCCGCAGACCTGCTGGAAATAGGTAAACTGCGACACTTCCATGCCGTCGCACCAGCACTCCCAGCCCAGCCCCCAGGCGCCGAGCGTCGGGCTTTCCCAGTCGTCCTCGACGAAGCGGATGTCATGCAGCAGCGGATCGACGCCGATGGCTGCCAGCGAGCCGAGATAAAGCTCCTGCAGATTGGGCGGGTTCGGCTTCAGGATCACCTGATATTGGTAATAGTGCTGCAGGCGGTTCGGGTTCTCGCCATAGCGTCCGTCCTTGGGCCGGCGCGAGGGCTGCACATAGGCCGCATTCCAGCGCTTCGGCCCCAGCGCGCGCAGTGTCGTCGCCGGATGGAACGTGCCGGCGCCGACTTCCATGTCATAGGGCTGGAGAACGACGCAGCCATAGTCCGCCCAGTAATTATGCAAGGTCAGGATCAGCCCCTGGAACGAGCGGCTGGGATGCATATGGGCTGGGATGTCAACGGTCACGGCGGCCTCGACGCGAAAGGCGGGGATGCGGCCCTCCCTAGAGCGCCCACCGGCAGGCGTCAAGGCAAGTGGCCGGCCGCAGCCAGGGTGAGTTAACGCGTGACATACGGCGCAAGCGCTGAATCTGTGGGTCCCAATTGATTCGGTTGGGGGAATGACTGCAGCGGACGGTTCACACTTACCTTGGCCCGAGTCCGCACGACAAGATTGCGCTCGCAAACAAAATAGCAGGCAGCGAGCAGTTCGCGATGTGGGCTCAAGTGAATTCCCGGCCCAAGAGACGGACGGCGAGAGCGGTGTGTGGCGGCCTGATCGTGGCCCCTTGCTGGGGCCAGAGATGAGAGCGCCCAGCGGTCATTCCCGCGCCTCAGCCGTTCAGCGGCTCTCATGTGTGGTATCATTCGGCAGGCGTTCAGCGCTCTCGAGGAGACAAAAGTCATGGATTCCCAAGGGATGGCTCAGATGTCCTCCGTCGATTCTCTTGCAGCGAGTTTATTGTCGGCAACATTGATGTTCGATCGGGCCTCGTTGCTGGCGCTCGAGGCTTTAGCTGCCGAATCCGACCGTCGGGTCCTGAGACGCGGTGAGGTTCTGGTTCGCGAAGGCGATGCGTCGGACAGGTTTTTCATCGTGCTGTCTGGACGCTTTACGGTACACAAAGGAGATTCGACCGGCTTGGTCGCGGAGATCGCACAGGGTGAACTCATCGGTGAAATCGGTTTCTTCGCGGGACTACCCCGCACGGCCACTGTCCTTGCAGCGCGCGATTCGATCGTCCTTGAAATCGGTCGCAGTAATTTCGAGAAGGCGGCCGAGACATTGCCTAGCCTGAGAGAGGCGGTCACGGTATTTCTGGCGCGCCGGTTTGCCACCCAATCTCCGAGTTCATCGCGTCTCAAGGAACCTGCCAAGATCCGAACGCTCGCAATCATTGCAGCCGGCGGAAGTCGCATCTCACCGGTGCTCATCCAGCACCTGCGGCAAGCGTTCGGCGCGGCCACGCGCGCTCGGTTCGTTTCCCGGCTTGACATCCAAGCGAAGTTCCCAGGTCTTCCGATCGACGACCAGCCGATCCTTAACTGGTTGAACGAACTGGAGGCGGAAGCCCAATTCATCGTCTATGTTGCCGATGAGGAACCTAATGAATGGACCCAAGTCTGCATTCGCCAGGCCGATACCGTCCTGTTGCTGGCCAACGCGTCCTGCTCGCCTCGCCTGAACCCGTCTGAGAAACTGACGCTATCGGTCCATCCGCCATTGACCAGTCGGCTTGTCCTAATTCACGACAATCGCCCGGCTGCGGTCTCCGGTACCTCTGCATGGCTCGATGAGCGACCCTATGTTGACCAGCATCATCATGTTGCGCTGGACGACGCGTCTGATTTCCAGCGCCTGGTCCGATTTATTTCGGGCAAGGCAGTGGGCTTCGTGGCGGCAGGGGGTGGATCCCTCGGTAGCGCTCACTTAGGCGTCTACAAGGCTTTCGTTGAGGCGGGCGCTTGCTTCGACTATCTCGGCGGGACAAGTTCCGGAGCGGCGATGATGGCCGGCTTCGCAAGAGGCTTGGATGCCGACCAGATCGACCGAGGCACCCACAACATATTTATCAAGAGCCGGGCGTTTCGCCGTCCCACCTTGCCGCATTTCGCACTTCTGGATCACAAAGCGTTTGATCAGGCCCTTCGGCTGGAATACGGCGACGTTCTGATCGAGGATCTTTGGCTTCCGTTCTTTGCGCTTTCGACCAATCTGAGCAGCCGTCAGCCCCATGTCCACCGTCGTGGCAAGCTCTGGCACGCCGTTCGGGCGTCCGGCTCCATCCCGGGTGTCCTGCCGCCGTTCTTTACAGATAACGGCGATATGCTGGTGGACGGCGCTATCATGAACAATTTGCCGCTGGAGCAGATGACGGAGCTCAAGACCGGACCCAATGTCATCGTTACCTTCGGGTCGAGTGCACCGCAGAAATACGACATAGACTATGATCGCATCCCCGGAGCTTCCGAACTGGCATTGGCCTTGCTGAACCCTTTCGGTCGTGCCCGCTTGCCTCGAGTTCCCAGCATGCTTCAGGTCATTGCCTCGAGCATGCTGGCACACCGGCCACAGGACATTGCCGTCGGCGAAGAGGATATCCTGGTCTGTCCGGAGGTTCCGAACACTATCAGCTTCATGGATTGGAGTCGGCATTCCGAGTTGTTTTCGGATGCCTACGACCGTACGACCCGATGGATCGAGGAACATCTCCGCCAGAACGACTCAGGGCTCCGAGCGGTGCTCGGCACCGCGCACGATTAGCATGGCTTATAGTCCAGACCCTTAGCTACAGCGGCGACGAGCCCGCATAATCGAATTCAGAAGTATTCAGCCCTTCGGCGCGGGCGCCGGTTCGGGCTTGACCTTCGGGGTTTCCTGCGCCGTGTTGGATTCGATCGGCGGCAGGCCCTTCAGCAGCTTCTGCTGCAAGGCAGCGAGCACGTCGGGATCCGGCTTGAGGTCGCGGGCCTGGTTCCATTGGAAGGTGGCTTCCAACCGGCGGCCGACGCGCCAATAGGCATCGCCGAGGTGATCGTTCAGCACCGGATCTTCCGGCTTTAACGAAACGGCACGTTCCATTTCGCGCACGGCGTCATCAAACCTGCCCAGCCGGAAATAGGCCCAGCCCAGCGAATCGACGATGTAACCGTCGCTCGGCCTGAGGTCGACGGCCTTCTGGATCATCTCAAGGCCTTCCTTAAGGTTGATGTTCATGTCGACCCAGGAATAGCCGAGATAGTTCAGAACCTGCGGCTGGTCGGGGAACAATTCCAGCGCTTTGCGGAAATTCGGCTCTGCCTTTGGCCACTCCTTCAGCCGCTCATAGGCAATGCCGCGCTGGTAGAAAACGTTCCAGTCGGCGCGCGTCGGGGTCTTCAGCGCCGCCACCGCCTTGTCGTAGAGATCGGCAGCAGAGCGGAAATCCTCCTTCGAGCCATAGACGCCACCGAGCGCCTGATAGGCGCGCATGTCGTCGGGATGCGCTTCGACGAGGGCTTTCAGATGGGAGATGGCCTCGTCATGGCGGTCGAGATCGGCAAGGTTGAGGCCGAGCTGCAGTTCCGAAAGCTCCTTCAGCGGCGAATTGGCCGGGATGCGGCGATAGAAGGCGATGGCGCCCTCGCCGTCCTTCAATTGCTCGGAAACGGCGGCGAGCTGGACAAGAGCCGCATCACTGTCGGGCTTCAGTGCCAGGGCATATTGCAGATAAAGGCGGACGAACGGCTCGCCGCCGCCGCGATTGAGCGCGGTGGCGAGATCGAGCAGAATTTCCGAGGCGCCGTCGGATGGGCCGGCAACGAAGGGTTCGATCTTCTCGCCCTTGGTGATCTTGTCGCGAAGCGCCGATATTTCCACCTTGCCGGATGCAAACGCCTCGGCCTGATCAAGCACCGACAGCGCCTTGTCCTTGTCGCCCTTGCGGGCGAGGAAGGAGGCGTAGGCCTGCGCATTGCGCATCCAGGTTTCGGGCGCGGCGCTACCGGTGGCGGTGTCCTGCAGCGTCGCGGCGTAGATTGCATCCGCCTTTTCGGGCAGGCCCGACGCATCCGCAATCAGCGCGCGATGGAAGGATTTGAACAGGCCGAACCAGTCCGGCCCCTGCAGCTGGTCGATGGAGGCCATGGCCTCGCTGGCGTCGCCGGCGCCCTGCTTGGCCCAACCGGTCATGACGCCGGAGATCAGCCGGTCGAGATCGGATTCGAGCGAAAGCTTGAGCCAGTATTCTGCCTTGGTGAAGTCCTTCTTGTGAAAGGAACCGACGGCCAGCGCCAGGCGCGAAAACCGCTCGACGTCTGGAACTGCCTTGAGCTTGTCGGCATAGACCAGGGATTCTTCGAAGCGCCCTTGGGCGATCAGCGACAGCATCAGGCTTTGCTGCAACGAGGTATCACCAGGAGCGAAGGCGAGCGCCTGCTTGTAATAGGTGATGGCGCTGTCGAGATCGTTATCGCCCTCGGCGACCCGCGCGGCGAGATAGGCTCCCGAGAAGGATGTGATCTTGACTGGCTCGGTGGTCTCTTTGGCTTGGGCTGGCAGACCGGAGATCGCCATGCCCGTCACAATTGCCAGCCCCGTCAGCCAGCGCGCACATCCTTGCCGCATCGTATCCCTTTCAGTCAAAGCCATGCCCGCGTCAGCGGGATCGCCGTAGACTCGATCTTTTCCAGGCAAAGCATGGCCTTTTTGGGGTCACGCTTCAACCCGGCGCGAATTCACAATCGGGTCATGCGCTTAACAAACCACGTCAACAGAGCGCCTAACTGCGACCGTCGACCGATTTTGCCGGGCTGGCGGACTGCCGGCTTGTCCTGCTGCAGTCCCGGCAACCGATGCCGTAAGCTATCCGTAAGCGGCGAGGATCGAGAGTTTCCGCAGCGGAATGATGCGTGGAACCGTGCAGATGGACGCCGTTGCTTCGACCAGGAAAATGCCGATGCTGGAAATGCCGCGGGACGAGCAGGCCTTCGCCATTGTCGATCTGATCTACGAAGCAGCGTTCGCCGCCGAGCTGTGGCCGGACGTATTGGGAGCGGCAAGCGCGATCTCGCGCTCGGCAAGCGGCGCGATCTTTGTCTTCAGCGATCACACGCCGGTCCGCGCCATCACCGAAGCGCATGTCCAGCCCTTGCTCGACGAGTTCATGGCGGGAGACACCTGGAAGTTTTCCGAAAGCGTGCAGCGCATGTGCAGCGCGCAGCCCGCAGACTTTGTACGGGTCGACGATTTCATGACCGACGAGGAGATCGAGCGCGATCCCGTCCGTAAAAGTGCGACGGCATTTGGCGTTGGGTCGCATGTATGCACATCCGTCCCAATGCCTGGCGGAGAGCTTGCCCTGTTTGTCTTCCAGCGCTGGCTGAAGGACGGGCTCTACGATCAGGCCGCGATCGATCTGCTGAACGGACTGCGTCCCCACCTCGCAAGAGCCGGTCTTGTCGCGGGGCGTCTGGGTCTGGAACGGGCCAGGACCGCAGTGTCTATTCTCGGGGAAATCAGGTTGCCGGCAGCAGTCATGAGCGGGTCGGGCCGCGTGCTGACGGCCAATCTGCTCCTCGAAGACATGGCGGACATGTTCGTTCCCTTGGCCCATGGCGGCATGGCGCTTGCGGACGGACCGGCAAACGCGCTTTTCCAACTGGCCATTGCGCACAACCAGGATAACCGCGCCGTGCGGCCCATTCCTGTTCCAGGCGCGAAGGGGCGGCCGGCGCTGATCGTCCACCTCTTGCCGTTGCGCCGCGCCACGCATGATATTTTTTCAGGCGCAGATATTCTCGTCACGGCAACCGAGGTCAGCCTCTGCGCGACTGTTCCGTCGCCCCATATCCTTTCCGGCCTGTTCGACCTAACGCCGGCTGAAGCCCGGCTCGCCGTCGAGCTTGCCTCTGGCCGTTCCGTGCAGGAGGCGGCCATGGAAATCGGCATCGCCGTCAAATCGGCCCGCACCTATCTCGAGCGAATCTTCCGAAAGACCGGAACCAGCCGCCAGAGCCAGCTCGTGGCGCTGCTGAAGGGCGCGAGGACGTTTAAATGATCTCGTCGACCACCCAGGTTTCGATGCTGCTTGTAAGAATCTGCTGATCTGCTGGGGAAATTCCGTGCCGTTTTCGGCGCCACGCTCGATGAAGCTCAGAACCCCTAGATGAGTCTTGCGTCCAGCGACTGCATCGCCACGGTGACCAGATCGTGCAGCCGCTTTTTAGGCACACGGTCGCGCGCCTGCACCGAGAGACCAAACAGAACCGTGGTGTAGTAATCGCCCAAGGCTTCCGGGTCGGTGTCCGGTTTGAGCTCCCCCTCCCGAACGCCCTTGCTCAGGCGCTCGACAATCAGTGCGTTGCGCGCCAGGCGACGCTCGGCCAGCCAGTAAAGCACGCCATCGTTCTCGGCGGCGCAGTTGGTCGCGGCCGTGACGACCATGCAGCCCTGCGGCAGATCCGGCCTCGTGTAGATTTCGATGGCATCACGCAGCAGCCGCTCGACAAACCGCCGAGCGGTTGGCTCCTCGGCAAGCGCGCGGGTGGCGAAGCTTCCTTCCTTGGTTTCGTAGAGAACGACAGCTTCCCGAAACAGATTCTCCTTCGAGCCGAAGGCGGCATAGATGCGCGGCGACGCCAGACCAAGCACCGACACCAGATCGGCCATCGAGGTACCCTCATAGCCCCGCGCCCAGAAGGCGTCGCGGGCCTTCTCCAGCGCCTGATCGCGATCGAACTCCCTTGGCCTTCCCGCCATGCGACCTCCATTTTTTATCAATCAACAAATAATCCGCTTGACTTCGGATTGCAAATTTAATTCTTTGTCGATCGATAAAGAATCGTCGACATGGAGATTGACATGAGTTCACTTGATCAGGGGGCGCCATTCGGCGCCGCGGCAGCAGGAGGGATCAGCGCGAAGCGCGGCGCCACGCTGGCATTGCTTGCCTTCGCGCAGCTCATCATCGCACTCGACCTCAATATCGTCTTCGTGGCTTTGCCGGAAATCGGCGCGGGGTTGGGCTTTTCGGGCCAGACCCTGCAATGGGTGGTCAGCGCCTATACGGTGTTCACCGGCGGCTTCCTGCTGTTTGGTGGCCGGGCCGCCGACCTGATCGGCCAGCGCCGGGTTTTCATCTTCGCGCTCTGGCTCTATGCGCTTTCGTCTTTGGTCGGCGGCGTCGCCTGGTCGCCGGAAATGATCATCGCGGCTCGTGCGGTGCAAGGTATCGGCGCCGCGTTCCTGTTCCCGGCCACGCTGTCGCTGATCAACCGCCTGTTTGCCGAAGGGCCGGAACGCAACCGGGCGCTCGCGGTCTGGGGCGGCGCCGGCGCGAGCGGCCTGACGCTCGGCTCGCTGGCGGGAGGCCTGCTCACCGGCGCCTTCGGCTGGCCCTCGGTCTTCTATGTTAACGTGCTCTTGGCCGGCGTCGCCATCATTGCGGCGTTCGCCATCATTCCGCGTGACAGCAAGCGGCACGAACACCGCAGCTTCGATCTGCCGGGCGCGCTGACCGTCACCGCCGGCGCGACCTTGCTTGTCTTCACGCTGGTTCAGGGCCCCGAATATGGCTGGGGATCGACCGCGATCATCGTCAGTGCGTTGCTGGCGGCATTCTTCCTGATCGCCTTCGCGGTGATAGAGGCGAAGAGCGCCGACCCGCTGATGCCGCTGCGCCTGTTCCACAACCGCAGCCTCGTCGCCGGCATGACGATCACCTTCCTCTTCATGGGGACTTTCGGTGCCCTGCCTTACTTCCTCACTGTGCTGCTGCAGAACGTGCATGGCTTCACCGCCTTGCAGGCCGGCCTTGCGTTCCTCGTACCATCCATCGCCATCGCGGCCGGCACGCAGTTCGGCGAACGTCTGGCAACACGTTTTTCGACACGCGCCACGCTGGTCGGCGGCATGGTCATCGGCGCGATCGGCACGGCCTTGATGGTATCAGGCGCAAACGCGGACAGCAGCTATCTGTCCCTCGTACCCGGCCTGATCATCTCCGGCGTCGGACAAGGCATTGTCTGGACTGCCATGTGGATCGCTGCCGCCTCGGGTGTTTCCCATGACGAGCAAGGTGTCGCGTCGGGGATGGCCTCCACCATGCTCAATGTCGGCAATGCGATCGGCATGGCGGTGCTGATCGCGATCGCTAATCGCCATGTCGGCGGATTGACCGGTGACGCCTTGAAGATCGCTGTCGCCGACGGCATCCAGGTCGCCTTCTGGCTCGCTGCGGCAGGCATCGCCGTCAGCCTGCTCGCCGCATTGGTGCTTCCGGGGAAACCAAGATGAGGAGCGGCGCCTCTCAGCTCACCCGGCTGATGCAGAAATCGATGACGTCGATCAGCGCCGATTTCTGCGGCGTCGCTTCAAGCGGCGCCAGCGCGTCGCGGGCGATCTCGCCGAAATGGCCGGCGCGCCCAATGGTGTCGGTAATCGCCCCGTGGCGGGTCATCAATCCGATTGCCTTTTCCAGCCCGGCGTCGTCGGTGACATTGTCCTCGATGGCCCGCTTCCAGAAGGTGCGTTCGGCCTTGGTGCCGCGCCGGTAGGCGAGGATCACCGGCAACGTCACCTTGCCTTCGCGGAAATCGTCGCCGACATTCTTGCCCAGATCCTTGCTGGTGCCGCCATAATCCAGCGCATCGTCGATCAGCTGGAAGGCAAGGCCGAGATTCATGCCATAGGACCGCAGTGCCGCGCGATCATTTCGCGTCGCCTGGGCGATGACCGGTCCGACCTCGGCGGCGGCCGAGAACAGGGCGGCGGTCTTGGCCTTGATCACCGCGAAATGCTCATCCTCGGTGGTTTCGAGGTTCTTGGCTGCGGCGAGCTGCATCACCTCGCCCTCGGCGATGATCGAGGCCGCACTCGACAAGATGTCGAGCGCTTCCAGCGAGCCGACGTCGACCATCATGCGGAAAGCCTGGCCGAGCAGGAAATCGCCGACCAGCACGCTCGCCTGGTTGCCCCAGATCATGCGGGCGGTCTTCTTGCCGCGCCGCATGCCGCTTTCGTCGACGACGTCGTCGTGGAGGAGCGTGGCTGTGTGCATGAACTCGACCGATGTGGCGAGCTTGACATGGCCTTCGCCGGAATAGCCGAACATCTGCGCTGAGGCGAGCGTCAGCATCGGCCTCAGCCGCTTGCCGCCCGAAGAGATCAGGTGGTTGGCGATTTCTGGGATCATCTCGACGTCGGAGCCGGCCTTTGACAGGATCAGTTTGTTGACGCGGCCCATATCGGCCGCCGTCAGGTCGATGAGATCCTTGATCGAGGCAGCTTCCCGCTTCCCGTTTTCAATGTTGAGAACGACACCCACGACAAAACTCCCAACCTCAATATGCACGACGGCATGCTGGTCCCTTGAGAGGACTCTAGGGCGGTACCCACGGGCACGGCAAGAGGCGAATTGGCGCGGTCGAGACTGGCAAGGCGGGCCACCCACATTTACATGAACGCTGCAACCTGCGAATTTCCCCCCATGATAGAGCTTATCCGCACCAACGATGCCGTCATTATCTCCTTTGTCGAATCGCTGATGCGTGATGCCGGCATTGGCTGTTTCGTCGCCGACCAGAACATGAGCGTGCTCGACGGTTCGATCGGCATCCTGCCCAGGCGCATCATGGTCGGCGCCGATCAGGCCGATGCGGCTCGGCGCATCCTGACGGATGCCGGCATCGCCAACGAGATCCGCCAGACATAATGTCCGCGGCGCGCGCCACCCTCGTCCAGGACACGCCGGCCCATACGGTCGATGCCTTCCATCGCGGGCGGTTCTGGCTGGTGCAGCCGAAACAGGCCGGCCATCGCGCCGGCATGGACGCCATGATGCTGGCCGCTGCCGTGCCGTCCTCCTTCACCGGCCGCCTAGCCGATTTCGGGGCGGGTGCTGGCGCTGCGGGCCTGGCCGTGCTGTCGCGCTGTCCTGATGCGACGGCCGTGCTCGTCGAAAAGTCTGCGGAAATGGCTGCCTTCGCAGCGACGACGCTTGCCCACCCCGGCAATGCGCATCTCAATGACCGCGCCTCGGTGCTCGCCGCCGACGTCGCGCTGTCGGGCCAGGCGCGAACCGCCGCCGGGCTTGCCGACAATTCCTTCGATTTCGTCATCATGAACCCACCCTTCAACGCGGCCGAGGATCGCGCCACGCCCGACCCGCTCAAGAAGGCGGCGCATGTCATGGAGGACGGATTGTTCGACAGCTGGATCCGAAGTGCGGCTGCGGTGGTCAGGCCGCGCGGCGGTCTTGCCGTGATTGCCAGGCCCGATCAGCTCGGCGCCATCCTCGATGCGATGTCAGGCCGCTTCGGCGACGCCGAGATGCTGGCCGTCCACCCTCGCCCCGAGGCAGCGGCGATCCGCATCGTCATCAGGGCAATACTGGGTGCGCGCGGAAAGCTGTCTATCCGCCCGCCGCTGATGCTGCATGCGCAATCGGGCAATGGCCCTTCGGAGCGGACCGAGATGATCAACAACGGACTGGCTTCCCTGTTCGGCGACTGATCCCTTTTTACCGGCAGGCGTCGCGGCATTGCCGTTGGCCGGCGAATCCCTACATGCCTTCAGACCAATTGACCGGAGATCCCGTGAAACGCCTTCTCAACCGCCTGCTGCCGAAATCCTGGCGCCCCGACATCGTCACCATTCCCGTCATCCGGCTGCACGGCACCATCATGGCCGGCGGCGGCCAGTTTCGGCCGAGTCTTTCGCTGGCGTCCACCGCCGGCCCTATCGAGAAGGCGTTTTCCTTCGAAGCGCCCGCAGTCGCCATTTCGATCAATTCGCCGGGCGGCTCGCCGGTGCAATCGCGGCTGATCTTCAGACGTATCCGCGACCTGGCGACCGAGAAGAACAAAAAGGTTCTGGTCTTCGTCGAGGACGTGGCGGCGTCGGGCGGCTATATGATCGCGGTCGCCGGCGACGAGATCTTTGCCGATCCGTCCTCCATCGTCGGTTCGATCGGCGTGGTGTCGGCCTCGTTCGGCTTTCCCGAGTTGATGAAGAAGATCGGGGTCGAGCGCCGCGTCCATACCGCCGGCCAGAACAAAGCGGTGCTCGATCCGTTCAAGCCCGAGAAGAAGGAAGACGTCGAGCGGCTGAAGGCGCTGCAGCTCGATGTCCACGAGACCTTCATCGACCTCGTCAAGGACCGGCGCGGGCCCAAGCTCAAGGACGACCCGGACCTGTTCACCGGCCTGTTCTGGACCGGCAAGAAGGGGCTGGAGCTCGGCCTTGTCGATGCGCTCGGCGATATGCACAGCGTGCTGAAGACCCGTTTCGGGCCAAGAACCCAACTCAAATTGATCACGGCGCCGCGCGGCCTGTTCGGCCGCTTCGGCTGGTTTGGTTCAAGCATGAAGGGCTTTTCGGCACCCGATATCGCCGCTGCCGCCGCAAGCGGCGTGATCGATGCGGCGGAAGAGCGCGCGCTATGGGCTCGCTTCGGGCTTTGAAAAACCGGTGAAACCGTCTAGCATGAAGCGTCAAACGACCCGACCGGATGCCTATGCCGGCCTTGCGAGGGAGGAGTTTTGATATGCCGCAGATCATTTTCTTTGCCCTCGTCGGCGCCGTCGCCTATTTCGGCTATCGCTCCTTCGTCAGGGAAGCCGAGCGCGTGACGGCCAAGATACGGCGCACCGAAAAGCAGGCTACCAACGGCTCAATGGGCACGCTGGTCAAGGATCCGAAGACCGGCGAATACCGGCTGGCCAAGGACTGACATCATCCCGCTCGCGACTGATACAGTGGATTCCGGCATCACCGTCCGGGCGTTGCACGCGCATGCCAAGATAAATCTCGCGCTGCACGTCACCGGCAGGCGCGCCGACGGCTATCACACGATCGAAAGCCTGGCGGTGTTCACGCGCTTCGGCGACAGCGTCGAGATCGAGCTCGCCGACAGCGACGGGTTTTCCGTGTCGGGCCGATACGCCTCCACGGTCCCGCCCGACGACAGCAATCTGGTCATAAAGGCGCGCGACGCGCTGCGAGAGCAGGCTGGTCTGCAGCACACACCGCCGGTCGCCATCAGGCTCGAAAAGAACCTGCCGGTCGCATCCGGCGTCGGCGGCGGGTCGAGCGACGCCGCAACGGTGCTGCGCGGGCTGGCCGAGACGTGGAGGCTGGACCTCGACGAAGCCGAACTGGCGCGGGTCGCCCTCCCGCTGGGCGCCGACGTTCCAATGTGCCTCGCTGCAAAGCCGCTGATCGCGCGCGGCATCGGTGACGAGTTGTCGACCGTTCCCGGCTTTCCGGCACTCGGGCTGGTTCTCGTCAATCCCGGCACTGCCGTCTCCACGGCCGAGGTGTTCAATGCGCTCTCCGGTCGCGACAATGAGGGGCTGCCGCCGCTGCCGCGCAACCTCGACTTCCACAGCATCCGCAATTGGCTGGAGGTCACGCGCAACGATCTCGAGCCCGCGGCGCGGGCGATCCAACCCGCCATCGGCAAGGCGCTTTCGGTGCTCAACAAGGCCGGAGCGGGGTTTGCCCGGATGTCCGGTTCCGGCGCGACCTGCTTCGGGCTGTTCGAGACGGGCAATGTGGCCAAGCGCGCGGCCGTCGATATTCGCAGCCGCCATCCTGACTGGTTCGTCGCTGCGACGCGAAGCAGGACATCGGAGGCTGACTGATATGGCCAGGATTGACGAGAGCCGCTCCTTCGTTCCCGTGCGCATCGCGGTGCTGACCGTTTCCGATACGCGCAGCCTCGCCGACGACAAATCCGGCCAGACGCTGGCCGACCGCATCGTGGAGGCCGGCCATGTCCTGGCCGCTCGCGATATCGTCACCGACGATCGTGAGAAAATCCGAGACAAGGTTCTTGGCTGGTCGAAGGACGAAGCGATCGATGTCGTCATCACCACCGGCGGCACTGGCTTTACCGGCCGGGACGTGACGCCGGAGGCGCTGGAGCCGATCTTCGAAAAGCGCATGGACGGGTTTTCCGAAGTGTTCCACCGTATTTCCTACGACAAGATCGGCACTTCGACGATCCAGAGCCGGGCGACTGGCGGCGTCGTCAACGCGACCTTCGTCTTCGTGCTGCCCGGTTCGCCCGGCGCCTGCAAGGACGCCTGGGACGGCATTTTGAAGCCGCAACTCGACTACCGGCACATGCCCTGCAACTTCGTCGAGATCATGCCGCGCCTGGACGAGCATCTCAGGCGCGGCGGCACCAAGATAAGTTAAGCCAGATTCCCCAAAGGCTATTTCAGGGCTTTCCCAAGGATCAGCGCCGGATGACCGGCTCGCCGTGGAATCGTCGGCGCGAGGGCGGCGAAACGCCGAAGCCGACTTCCATCATCAGCCGCGGTTTGCGCGTCGGCACGGTGCCCATGTGGAAGCCGAACGGATCCTCGACAAAACCTAAACCCGCCTCGCCGGTCAGCGTGATCGGGCTCTGCGCACCATAGACGTTCAGAACCTCTTCCGCCGGATGGCCGACAAGAAGCGTCATCTGGTGCTTGAGGATGCGTCGATTGTGGCTGCCCCTGATATAGACATGCGGACCGGTCTCGGCATCGACCGGATTGAGATAGAAGAAGAATTTCAGCATCCGCCAATCGTCGAGATCGAAGTGGTATTTTCCCAGCGATGCCAGGTTCTTCTCGGCGTCGGAGACGGAGCTCGTCGGAAAGCTCCACCAGACGCGTGTGGTGATCAGCTTTGCCTGGCTGCCGAGATAATGGGCGGCGATGTCGAGAAGCAGCGGGTCGCGCTGCACGGTAAGCGCGGCATTACAATCGAGGATCCGCTCGAAAAAATGCCCGCTGAGCAAGGGGCGGCCGAAGCGCTTCTCGGCCTCGGCATGCTCGGCCGGCAGGAACTCCAGCCGACGGTCGAAATTGCCGAAGCAAGGCGTGCGCTGCGCAAAGCTGGCGATCTCCTCGTGGACCGACGACGGCAGGGCAAGCCCTGAAAAGAGGCCGTCCGAGCGGAGCGCGCCGACTGCCGCCTCACGATCGACGCCGGTGAACATCGTTTCCCCGGTCTTTTGTGCCGGTCGAACCGGTTTGGCGCCACGCCAATGCAACCGTCGCGCCGGCATGGTGCGCGCCAGCATGAACATCGGCAGCCATGCCGGATTCTCGCGAAGGTCCGACAGATAGGTCGGAATCCGCACGGCAATGCGTCGCAGCAGGCTGCCGTTTCGGGCGATCGACTCGAGGCTGGCAGCACCGGATTTGTCAGGGCCTGAAAGGGTCATCGGGATCCTCAGCAATGAGCGCAGCGTCGACGAAGCGTCGGTCGCCCACCGCTCCAGCGTTACCCAAACCCATCTGCCCGCATCAGTGGTAACCTTAGGGCAGGTTTTGTGCAATGCACAATAAAAGCGAGGCCGATAATTTCTCTGGGGAGATGATGCTCGCCCCACCAACTTACCCAGAACCGACATTTACAATCGAATGCCGTCGACGCCGAACAAAAATGCGCGCTGGAATCCGAAAATTTCCGTCTTGCCGATTTCGAAACGATTCGCTTCGCGGCTTTCAACTGTGATCATCGAGCCGTTAGCGAGCAAAGCGTGGCCGTAGGTGACGCCGCCCAGGCGCTCGACAAGGGAGATCGTGCCAGAAAGCGCTCCCGTCGCGCCTTTGGCGGGCACGAAATGCTCGGGACGAACGCCGAGGCTGACTGACGTGCCCGGTTTCGGCGGCGCGCCGCGTGTGGTGATGGCCAGGCCGGCGAGGCCGGCCTCCGGCGCCGCGACCACGGCCCTTCCGTCTTCGACAGCCGTGACCGTAGCCGGGACGAAATTCATGCGTGGCGAGCCGATGAAACCTGCCACGAAACTATTGTCCGGGTCCTCATAAAGCTCCAGCGGGGCGCCGACCTGCTCGATGCGACCGGCGCGCAGCACGACGATACGGCTGGCCAGCGTCATGGCCTCGATCTGGTCGTGCGTGACGTAGATCATGGTTGTGCCGAGTTCCTGATGCAGCCGGGCGATCTCGATGCGCATCTGCACACGCAGTTCGGCGTCGAGGTTCGACAGCGGCTCATCGAACAGGAAGACGCCCGGCTGGCGTACGATCGCGCGGCCGATGGCAACGCGTTGGCGCTGTCCGCCGGAAAGCTCGCGTGGTTTACGCCCGAGATAGGCCTCCAGATGCAGTATCTTCGCCGCCTCCGCCACCTTGCGGTCGATCTCTTCCTTAGGGCGCCTGGCCATCTCCAACGGAAATCCCATGTTGGTGGCCACAGTCATGTGCGGATAGAGCGCATAGGTCTGGAACACCATGGCGATCCCGCGCTTGGCTGGATCCTCCTCGGTGACGTCGCGCGCGCCGATCAGGATACGCCCGTCCGAGGTTCTTTCCAGCCCGGCGATCATGCGCAGAAGCGTTGACTTGCCGCAGCCGGAGGGGCCGACAAAGACGACGAATTCACCATCGGCGACGTCAAGATCGACACCACCGATAATTTCGGTTTCGCCGAAGCGCTTCTTGACCGACTGAAGTGATAGACCCGCCATAGTTCTTCCTCGAGCCTATTTTACGGCGCCGTCGGTGAGGCCGGAGACGAACCAGCGGCCGACAAGGGCGAAGAGTGCGACGACCGGAATGATAGCTGCCGTGGCGCCGGCAAGCAGCAGGCCCCAGTCGATCTGATACTGGCCGATGATGCCGGCAAAGCCGACCGGAATGGTGCGCCTGGCATCCGAGACGATCAGCACCGACGCGAACAGGAACTCCGTCCAGGACGAGATGAACGCGAAGATAGCGACGCTGGCGATGCCCGGCGCAATCAGCGGCATCAGGATCCTGACCAGGATGGTGGTGGTGGGTGCTCCATCGACGACCGCCGCCTCCTCGATCTCGCGCGGAACGGTCGCCAGGAACGAACGCATCATCCAGATCGAGAACGGCAACGCGAAGGCGACGTTCACGATAACCAGCGCCACTGGGCTGTCGATCAGCCCGACTTTCGCGAACAGGCCGTAGAGCGGGATCAGCACCACCACGCCGGGGAAGGCGTAAGTGAGCAGGATCGTCTTGTAGAGCGCGTTGCGGCCCGGGAACTCCATGCGAAAAAAGGCATAGGCGGCAGGCAAGGCCAGCAACACCGTGAAGGCCGTGGAAAACAGCGCCACAACCATGCTGTTGAGCAGGTAAATCGGGAAATCCGAGGCCTGCAGGAGCTTTTCGAAATGTTGAAGGGTAAAGCTGTGCGGCACCATCGTAGGTACACGCTGAATGATTTCCTTCGGCAGTTTGATGGAGCCGCTCAACACCCACCAGAACGGCAGACCGATTGCAAGAGCAAGGACCAGAACGCCGCCATAGAGCGAAAGAGACTGGCCGAAAGTGCGCCTCATCGATCCGCCTCCGCCGCCGTCATGGCGCGCGTCGTCAAAAAAGCGAATCCCATCAGGAGGATGCTGGTGAGGACGGAAATCGTCGCAGCTTCGCTCAAACGATAGCCCTTGAAGGCGGTTTCGTAGATGAGCACCGGCAATGTCTGGGTTGCGCCGGACGGGCCACCCGCGGTGAGCAGCCAGATCACGTCGAAGACATTGAAGGACAGAAGCGTGCCGACGACGCCGAGCACCATCAGCGTCGGTTGCAGCAACGGCCAGGTGATGCGCTTGAAACGCTGGAACGTGCCAGCGCCATCGATCCGGGCCGCCTCGTAGAGATCGCCCGGGATTCGCGTCAGGCCAGCCAGCATCATCAGTGTGGTGAACGGAAACCAGCGCCAGGAATTGATCATGATCAGCGTGGTCATGGCACCTTCGCGCGTCGCGAAGAAGCCAACCGGACGCTCGATCACGCCGGCCTGGATCAAAAGCGGGTTGATCATGCCGCCAGACGAGGAAAGCAGCCAGCGCCAGATGATGACGACCACCACCGTCGGCACGATCCATGTGAGGATTATCCAGGTGCGTGCGATTTGGACGCCGGGAAATTTTTGATTGAGGATAAGCGCCGCTCCCAGCGCCAACAAAGTCTGCACCACCGCGTTGGACAGCACCCAGACGACACTGCGGCCAAGCGCACGCCAGAAGCCGGCGCCGCCGAGGATCGTTGCATAATTGCCGAGGCCGATGAACTGGCCTTCAGAACCGATCACGCCGACATCCTGAAAGCTCAGGATGGCGGCTTGAACGAGCGGCCAGCCGAGGACCGCCAGCAGGAAGAGGAGCGCCGGCGAAACGAACGCAAAGGCGAGCGTCGTATTCTTCATGAGCGTTCCCCGGCTTGCCCGCTATTTGGCAGCGATTTCGGACATGCGCGCCTGCCCGGCCTTGACGGCGTCGGCAGCGCTCTGACCGTCGACAACAACGCGCTGCAGGGTCTCGGCGATCACGTTCTGAGCCGAGATCGCGCCGATCGACGGAAACACCTTGCCGGTGGTGAAGCCGAAGAGTTTGCCGGTTTGCGAATTGGCGATCATGGTTTCGACCTGGGACTTGTATTTGGTCACGGTCTTGTCGCTCCAGAACGATTCCGCCTTGGCGCCGTCATTGGTCACCGGCAGGAACAGGCCTGGCTCCATTGTGAGGAAGCGACCGTAATTTGCAGGCTCAAGCAACCAGCTCAGAAACACCTTGGCGGCATTCTGCTTCGCCTCATCCTTTGTCGTCAGCATGATGGCGTTCGAATAGGAGATGGTCGCCGACGCGCTCTGATCGTCGGCATGGGGAACGGGCGCCACGCCGAGATCGGCGGCGTCGCCTTCGGCCTGCGTTTCATAGGTGTTGATGACACCGAATTGCAGGATCATCCCGCAGCTGCTGTTTGCAAAGCAGGCTTCCGCCTCCCCCCAGGTCCATGTGCTGCTGTCGGCTGGCGAAAACTTGGCAAGCTTGCTGTAGAAATCGTAGGCTTTGACGGTTTCCGGCTTGTCGAAGGCAATCGAGCCGTCGTCGTTGTAGAGATCGCCCGCACCGCTGTTGACCATGAAGCTATAAACAGTCTGGTCCGTATAGAGCTGCTTGTTGGCCGGAAGACCGATGCCGGATTTTCCATCGGTGGAGAGCTTCTCGGCGGCCGCCTGCCACTCGCTCCAGGTCTTCGGCACCTCCACGCCTGCCGCCTTCAGCACGCTGTTGCGGTACCATAGCGAGATCGCCATGTTGTAGGCCGGCACGGCCCAGACATGGTCGTCATATTTGTAGGGCGCGAGCGTCGCCTCGACGAAGCCATGCTTGCCGTCGAGGTCCTTGACCAAGTCGTCGACCGGCACGACGACATCGATGCTTTTCAGGACTGTCGTGAAATCGGGAATGGTAAAGAGAAGATCCGGGCCGTTTCCGGCAGCGAAGGCCGCCGGCGCCTTGGCGTAGACCTCGCCCCAGCTTTGCGGCTCCTGCTTGACCTGGATATCGGGATGAGCGGTGTTGAATTCGTCGAGCAGCTCCTTCATGCGTTGCACGCGGTGTGGCGGCTGCTCCATATGCCAGAGCGTCAGGTCAACCGGCTCGGCATAGGCGGTGCCGGCAAGAAGCGTAGCGGCAAAGCCGGCGATCGTCAGAAATCTTGTAGGGCCCATCATCGTTTTCTCCCGTTGCTTTCGAGACTCCCCTTGAGTCCCGAAATCCCTGTGTCCTGGAATCTCAAAGATGCGGATTGCGCGGCCGATAGCGCTCGATCAGCGCCTCGTTGACCTCCTTGGCGCCCGGCATGTTGGCGCTGAGATAAATGGGTGCGGCGCCACCAGCCGACTGCAGACGCGCGGCTGCCTCGACAAAGACGGCGTTCATCAGCGCTGCCCCGATCGAGGTTGACACCGGGCCGGCACGCAAACTGCTCCCCGGCAGGTTGACGGTGGCGTCGCCAGGAGGCGCACCATTGTCGAGGACGATGTCGGCGACATCGGCGAGCCGCGTTCGCCCTTGGGCAGCAGCCTTGGAATAGGCTTCCGAGGTGATCGCGACAACGGTCGCTCCGATTGTCTTGCCTATCAACGCAGCCTCTACGGTGGCCGTATTGACGCCGCTGTTGGACACGACGATCAGCACATCGTTTGGGCCGATCGGATAGCGGGCGAATATGGGCGCGACGATGCCCGACATCCGCTCGAATACGGTGCCCGCGACCGCACCTTCATGCACCATGGTCGTTGCGGCGAGGATCGGCACGGTCAGCGCCAGCCCACCGGCCCGGAAGTGTGCCTCTTCAGCCATGGTGTGGCTGTGGCCGGTGCCAAAAACATAGACCAGCCCGTCAGCCTTGGCCGTGCGCTCGACGGCGGCGGCGGCGAGCGCGATCGCTGCGGCATTGTCGTCGTACAGACGACCGATGCGGGTAGTGAGGTCGGCCAGATAAGCCGCGGCAGTCGGCGTTTTGGTCATTTGTCCAATCCGAGCGTCAGATTAACGCGCATCACGAAGCAGTCGCCGCGATAGACCGCCCGGACGTATTCGATCGGACGGCCCTTCGCGTCGAGCGTGCGGCGGGTGAGAAGGAGAACCGGACTCTGCAGCGAAATACCAAGCGACGCAGCACTGGCCGCATCCGGATGCGCGGACCAGAGCTTCTGCTCGGCTTCGCTCGGGTAGAGGCCATAATCCTCTCGCAGCACGCGATAGAGCGAATCCGTGCTGAAATCCGCGCGTTCCAGCAGTTTCGGCGCCAGCGCCGCCGGGATTTCGGTGCGCTCGAGACCAACGGGCTCAGCATCCGCCAGACGCACGCGAACGAGGCGATGGACCGGCGCATGCTCGGCAATGCCAAGTGCCGCCGCCGCTTCGCGATCCGCCGCGCCGACGCCTGCATCCAGCACGATGCTGGAAGCCATGCGGCCGCCGCGATGCATCTCCTCGGTGAAACCGCTCAGCGTGCTGAGCTGCTGTTCGATGTGCGGATGGGCGACAAAGGCGCCTCGGCCGGTGCGCGTCTCTACCAAGCCGCGCCGTTCGAGAAGCTTGAGCGCCTGGCGAGCAGTCATTCGGCTCGCACCGAGTTCCTCGGCCATCTGCCGCTCCGACGGCAGTCTTTCGCCGACCTTCAGCGCACCGGACGCGATCTGCGCCGCGAACGAACTCGCGATGCGTTGGTAAAGCGGCACGTCGTCTGCAGCGATGATCGAAGGCATGGACAGGTTGAACCAGAATTTCTCGTGGTATGTACCACCTGGAACAACTGTGTAGAGCTTTTCCGGCTATCTGCGCAAGCTGCTGTCGCGGCGGGCGCAATAATTTGCGAAGGCGCGGTCCCAGGCCGGCTTCATCGAACCGTCCGGCTCATGGCGGCGCTGTATCTGCCGGGTCGCAGTCGACGCTTCGCGGATCGACCCGAACCGCCCAATGGCAGTCGCCGCGAGGAGAGCTGCTCCCCTGGCGCCAAATTCCGTCCCGGCCGGGACGAGAACGGTGACGCCGAGCGCGTCGGCGATCATTTGGGTCCACATCAGGCTGCGCGCTCCGCCGCCGGTCAGCAGGATTTCGCCGCTGGCGCCTTCCAGACCTTGGTACAGATCGCGCATCGCCAGCGTCACGCCCTCATAGACGGCCCGGATCATGTGAGGCCGCCCGTGTCGGGGTGCGAGACCGTAAAAACCGGCGCGCGCCTCGTGGTCGACCACTGGCGCAATGATGCCGCTCTCGCTGAGATATGGCAGATAGGTCACGCCCTCGTTGCCGACAGGCAGCGGGGCGATCATCGCCTCGACCCGCGCGTAGAGATCGGGTTCCCCGGCTATGTCGGGCAACAGCGTTTCGATAGCCCAGTCAAGGTTGAGCGTGCCGGCCACGTTGACCATCGCACGGAACCAGTTCTCGCCGGGCAAGGTAAAAAGCAGGCCCAGATTGGGTGGCGTGAACACGGGCCGATCCGAGACGATGCCGACCATGCAGGTCGTACCGAGAACCGCCATCGCCATCCCGCTTTCGAGCGCACTGGCGCCAATGACCGTTGCCGGTACGTCGCCGGCGCCGATCGCCACCGGCGTGCCTTCTCTCAGGCCGGTGGCAATTGCTGCCGTGGCCGTGACGAAGCCGGCTATGGTTTCGGAATCTGCTGCTGGCGGCAGCTTGTGCGCCAGGTCGGCGACATCGAACAGCGCAAGCATTTCGGGACTGTAGTCGCGCTGCCGCGCGCTGCCTGGCGCCACTGCAGCTTCCGTTCGATCGGCGGCTACCCGCCCGGTCAGCTTCAGACGCAGGAAATCCTTATAGCCGAAAACATGGGCCGCCCTGTCCAGCACATCTGGCTCATGTGCTCGCAGCCAAGCAAGGAGCGGCAACGTGCAGCCCTGCTGCAATACGCAGCCATCCGACTGGAATATCCTTTGATAGAAATCCGGCATGTCGGCCGCCCGCCGTTCCAGCAAATCCTGCGCCCGGCTGTCCTCCCAAATGATACCGGGGCGCAAGGCACTGCCGGTGTCATCGACCAGCCATGCCCCTACCATGGCTGCCGACAGGCCCACGGCGGCAATGTCGTTTCCCACGATACCGGCATTGTCGAGAGCCGCGCGGATCGCCTCGCTCACCGCGCTCCATGCCAGGGCGGGATCGAGTTCCGACCAGCCCGGATACGGTCTTTGCAGGCGGATGCGACGAAATCCCATGCCGAGCTGTTGGCCTTTCTCGTCGAATACCGCGACTTTGGTTACGGACGAGCCCGCGTCGATGCCAAGGAAATAACTGGTCATGAATTGGTCTTATCTCTGATGGCACGCAATGCAGGCTGATCCACGGCCGCCTGGTGGCGGTTCAATCGTGCCGGACATCAGCGCGTGCCTATTTTTATTTTCACGAAGGGCTTCGCTGATGGCGCCGATCTGCCCGGTACCATATTTCAACGGCCCAGCCCGAGTTCGGCAACGAAATCGTAGGCGTCGCCGCGAAAAATCGACCGGCTGGATTCAACGACGACGCCGTCTTCCCTCCGGGTTATCCGGTAGATGTCGAGCGCCGCGGCGCCCGTTCGTGCCTTGAGAAGGCGAGCGCTCTTTTCATCGAGGTTGATCGCCGAGAAACGCTGAACGGCCTTGACTGGAACATGGCCAAGACCGCGCAACGTCTGGTAGAGGGAGTCTTCGATCTGCTTCGGGTCGGGCAAGATAGCAGCCGGAATCAACGAGCTTTCCAACGCGATGGGCTCGTTGTCCGCCAGCCGCAGCCGGCTCATTCGAACGACAGACCCGCCATTGGCCATTTCGAGTTGGCGCGCCTCGTCGGCATTGGCCACGCCAAGCTCGCGCTCCAGCCACAGCGTACCTGGCGTCCGGCCGCGCGACGTCATGTCTTCGGAGAAGGAATAAAGTCGGCTCAAGCTTTGCACGACGCGCTCGCGCGCGCCCGAAACATAAGTTCCGCTGCCATGTCGCTGGGTAATCAGACCTTGCCGCACAAGTTCAGCCATCGCTCTGCGCACGGTCACCCGCGAGATGCCAAGTTCGAGGGCAAGCTCGCGTTCGGGCGGAAGAACGGCTCCCGGTTTCAAGGTGCCCGAGGCGATCGCATCGACCAGGGCTGTCTGCAGACGCCTGTAGACCGGCGCATCACTTCCCTTGCTCTGCGCGGCAGCAAAAAAATCGAGGAATGTCACGCCTGGGGTCCATAGCGATAATACCAACACAATACCAATTTTAGCGATGACCGCAACAGCTGGAGTGGCACACGCTTGCAGGTCCTGTCGGCCTGCGGAGCGGAGAAGCAGCTAAAGCTGCCTGCTGAAGCCAAGCCTCAGCACCTGATTTGGGCGAGTGGAAAGAGCAGGTTGCGCAGGGTTCGGAAGTTCGGGACGATGCGATCAGACCCCTTTGAGAATGATGATCGTCGGCCGGTCGGGCAAGGTCTTCAGCGACACCGCCAACGACCGGCCGGAGAGGAATTCCACGGCGAAATCGTCGCCCATCTTACCCGTGAATTCGCTGATCGGGGTCGAATGGCGATGCATGGGCAGGATCATCGAGGAATAGAGCCGCGTGGTGATTTCGGTCATCCGGTCGAGCGACAGCGTCATGCCGCCGTCGATAGGCACCATAAGGATGTCGAGCCGGCCGATGGCGCCGTAATGCGCGTCCTCCAGCCGGTGGTGCAGATGGCCGAGATGGCCGATGCACAGTCCTGCCACTTCGAAGATGAAGATGGAATTGCCGTCCTTGCCGAGATCGCCGCCATTGCGGATGTCCGTCGGCACGTTGCGGATGTAGACATCGTCCACGACAAGGGCGTGGCGCGCCGGACCGCCATCCGGATTCCAACCGCGCAGCACATATTCGATGGCGGGATCCGGATGGTCCGAATAATGGGTGCGATGAGCCTTGTTCATGGTCACCACGCGCGGCAGCGGGTCAGCGCCGTAGACGCCGGAAAAGTCGGTGGCGATCCTGACGCCGGCGGGCGTCTCGATGATGTAGGTCGAATGGCCGGCATAGGTGATCGTAACGTCGCCGTCGACGAAGGCCTCGGCCAGCATAGGCGTCCGCGCCTTGGGCGTCGTGAAGCTGGCATAGGTGGCCGACGGCAGCGCTTGCGCAATAGCAACGCATCTCGACGGCGGCGGCCCTTCCTGGGCCGAAGCGGCGGGCGGCCAGAAAGCCAGGATCAACAGAACGGCGGCAGATAGGCGGAGCATGGCTGCCTCCCGGGCAGGACTGGCGTCACGCCACGATAGCGTTACTAGCCATCCTAGTCACCACTCCGAAAAAGCCGGGAAGGCAAATGAAGCCAAATAAGGGGCTATGCAACGGGTGCGTGTATGATACAAATGCAGGTAGGTGGGTTGATGATTGTCGGTTTCAGGTCGCCTCGTTTGTGATCCTTCGTTCGGCATTTGAATGGAGATCGCATGCGGCCT
This sequence comes from Mesorhizobium sp. M0938, assembly GCF_040319125.1. Lineage (NCBI taxonomy): Bacteria > Pseudomonadati > Pseudomonadota > Alphaproteobacteria > Hyphomicrobiales > Phyllobacteriaceae > Mesorhizobium > Mesorhizobium sp. M0938. The sequence goes on from NZ_JAMYNS010000023.1 coordinate 54,638, forward strand.
TACCTTCTCTGCCTTGCTGGTTCAGCGCTGCTCGTTTCACCGGCTCTTGCACAAGCACCCACCGCTCAATTCAACGTCCAGATCACCATCAACGCCGAATGTCAGATCAACTCGGCCAGCGATCTGAATTTCCCAGCATCGGGCGTTATTGATACCGCGGTCGAAGCATCGAGCGCCATCGCCGTTCAGTGCACCAATGGAACGGATTACGACATCGGGCTCAATGCCGGAACGGGCGCTACCGCTACCGTCGCTGCCCGACAGATGACCGGGACGGGTGGGGAAACGGTCACCTATTCCCTCTATACGGATGCCGGCCATGCTGATGTTTGGGGCGACACGATCGGAACGGACACCTTAGCGGGTACCGGAACCGGCGCCGAGCAGACTTACCCCGTCTATGGTCAGGTGCCAGTGCAGGATACCCCCACGGCCGGCACGTATGCCGACGTCATTACGGTGACCTTGACCTACTAAGCCATACCCAGACTAGGGAGAGGGGAAATGCGGTTAGTAGCCGTCATAGTCGCATGTCTTGCAGCTGTCTTTGAATTTGCCGGCATTGCGCAAGCCGCGTCGCTGCGAGTCGCGCCTGTCGTGCTCGACCTCAGGGCGCCGACGGCCGCCTCCACCATCCGAATCTGGAACGATGCGCGCCGGCCGATCAATGTGCAGGTCCGTGTTCTTCGCTGGACCCAGAGAAACGGGGAAGATGCCTACGAGGTTACGAACGATGTGGTCGCCAGCCCGCCGATCACGACGCTTCGGCCGGGGGGAGAAAACCTGATCCGGATTGTTCGAACCTCGAAACGACCCGTCAATGGAGAAGAGAGCTATCGGTTGGTCGTGGACGAGCTGCCGGACCCGTCCCGCCGTGTGGCCGGAACAGTCGTTCTGGTGGTGCGCCATTCCATACCCGTATTCTTCGCCACGACCGACGCCCCAGGGGCATCTCCGACTTGGAGCGTCCAGCAAAAGCGGGGTGGTTATCTCGTCACCGTCCGCAACCGGGGATCGATGCGGCTCAAAGTATCGAACCTCGCCCTGAGCAGCGGCGGTAAGGTCGTGGCGCGCCGCGAGGGACTAGTTGGCTATGCGCTCGGGAACTCTACTGCGAAGTGGTTTGTCCCGACCACCGGCCGCGGCCGGCTGTCCGGTTCCGTGAAAATCTCGGCGGACAGCGAAGCAGGACGTTTTGATGCTACCGCACGCCTTGCGGGCGGCTAGTGCTCCATTTTTGGTGTCGATTGGGCTCCTTGCGCTGCAAGGTTCAACAGCTTTCGCCGAATCGATTCCCGCAGCAACAGGCCCCGGTGCAGGGGCAACACCCGTCAGCGTCTCTCGCGACCTTCAACTGGAGGTGTTTATCAACGGCACCTCGACCGACCTGGTTGCGGCTTTCCGGCAGGATACCGACGGGACCTTGGCAATCGAACCGGTCCAGTTGCGCAATGTCGGCATCGAACCCGGCGACGAAGCCTTGCGGCCGAATGGGCTGATCGACATAGCCAAGCTTCCCCTCGTTTCCTTCGAGTTCGACGAAGCTGCCCAGACCATCCATTTCACAGTCGAATATGATGCGCGTTCTGCGCGTGTCATCGATTCCCATGAGCGAGCTCAGGACGAGACTTCCACCGGAAGCCCGCAAAGCAGCCTCGGCGCGCTGGTGAACTACACGCTGTTTGCGGGCTCCGGGGGTGACGGCGTCGATGACATGTGGGCCTTCGAGGGCGCGTCGGGATGGTTCGAAGCTCGCGCATTCAGTCCGTTCGGCGTCCTCGCAAGCTCTTACGTCGCCAGCAGCTCGCGGGACGAACTCTACGGCTCAACCCGTCTCGACACGACGTGGTCATATTCGAACCCAAAATTGCTGACCACGTTTCGCGCGGGCGACGTGATTACGGGCGGCTTGAGTTGGACCCGGCCGACGCGGCTGGGCGGGTTGCAGATCCAGCGCAACTTCGGCCTGAGGCCGGATCTCGTGACCATGCCCCTGCCCGAACTCTCCGGCTCCGCGGCAGTTCCGTCGACGGTCGACATCTATGTCAACAATGCCCGTCGACTGTCGGAGCAGGTTCCGACCGGCCCGTTCCAGATTACAAATCTGCCGGTGGTGACGGGAAGCGGAACGGCGCGTGTCGTGGTGCGCGATGCGCTCGGACGCGAGACGGTTTCCGAAACGCCCTTTTTCGCATCATCCGAGCTATTGGCATCGGGGTTTTGGGACTATTCGGCCGAAGCCGGCTTTGCCCGCCGGTTCTATGGCGTCGAATCGAACGACTATGACGGGCGCTTTATGGCCTCGGGCACGCTTCGCTACGGACTAACCGACTGGCTGACCCTCGAAGGCCATGGCGAAGGCGGCGGGGGGCTCATCAATGGCGGTAGCGGCGCTGTGTTTGGCATCGGCCCTTACGGTGTGGGATCACTCGCGGCGTCAGGAAGCAGCTATGCCGGGCAGACGGGATTTCAGGTCTCAGGCAGTGTCGAGTTCGAGCTTTGGGACCTGCATTTTTTTGCGCGAACGCAGCGCACGTTCGGAGACTACAACGACATTGCTGCGGTCACCGTTGATCCTCTCCCGCCGCCGTCGCCCGATGATGACTTCCACGTCCACAGCGCCGCACCGCCGCGTTCGCTCGACCAGGTGTCTGTTTCGGTTCCCCTGAAATTCGATCCTTCGAACCTCAATTTCAGCTACACCCAGCTCGAGACGGTCGAGGGCGACCGCTCGCAGATCCTCGGCCTCTCCTTCAACCGTTCAATCGGCAGGGCATCGCTCTTTGCCACAGCCTTCAAGGACTTGGCGGATGAGGATTCGTTCGGTGTCTTTGCCGGAATTTCCATCCCGATCGGCGAGGACATTTATGCTTCGACCGGCGTTTCTTCGGACTCCGACGGGACGTCGATCACGACTGATCTGGTGAAGGCCGAAAGCGCCGATATCGGCAGCGTCGGCTGGCGGCTCCGTGACACGGAAGGCGCTTACACAGAGCGTGCCGCGTCCGTCAGCTATCGCGCGCCTTTTTCCCGCTTCGAGGCAAGCGTCGGGCAGTATGAGGATCAATTCCGCGCAACAGCCCAGGCCGACGGTTCCGTCGTCTTCGCCGGCGGCGACGTCTTCTTTTCCAACCGCATCAATGACGCCTTCGCGGTGGTCGATGCCCGTGTTCCGGATATCGAGGTTCAGTATGAAAACCGGCCGGCCGGCCGCACCAATCGCCGCGGCAAGCTGCTGGTGCCGGGCCTGCGCTCCTACGAACCCAACCAGATCACGATCGATCCGACGAACCTGCCGGTCGACGCAACGGTGGGCGGTACCCGCGAAGTCACCGTTCCGGCTGACCGCAGCGGCACCGTCGTAAAATTCGATGTTGAGACCGATGTCCAGGCTGCACTCGTCACACTTCGCGATGAGGACGGCGAATTAGTTGAGACGGGTGCGGCCGGACAGGTCGAAGGCACCTCTGCGAGCTTTATCGTCGGCTATGACGGGCAGGCTTTCATCAAGGGGCTGGGCGCCCAAAACCGCATCGTGGTGGATCAGCCGACCCGCGGCCGCTGCAAGGCTGAGTTTGTCTTTAATCCGCGCGACGGCGAGCAGGTCACCATTCCCGATGCAGTCTGTCGCCCGACGCAATGAGGACACCCAAAATGCTCCGTCTGGCTCTTTTCCTGTTGTTTCTCTTCCTGGCGCCGGTTGCCGCCAACGCCGCCAACTGCACGTTCAGCGTGACCAACGTCAATTTCGGCAATGTCGATGTCCTTGCCGGTTCGCCGGTCGACACCACGGCCACGCTCAACATAAACTGCACCAGCGTCGTCTCGGGCTTCGTGCGGGTCTGCCCCAACCTCAACGCCGGGTCGGAAGGCGCGACCGCCGGCATCCGGCATATGCGCTTTGCAGGCACAGCGCTGTTCTACAACCTTTACCAGGACGCCGCACGGAGCATACCCTGGGGCTCGGCGGAAAATTCCTCGCTCGGATCGCCGCCAACGTTTGATTTCACCACATCGGTTGGAGGCTCCGTTTCCGCGACGCGGACGATCTATGCAAGGGTGCTGGGGAACCAGCCGAGCGTCGGGGCGGGCCTCTACACGTCGCAGTTTTCCGGTTCCCAGACCCGAATCATCTACGGCGAAGTTGCCACTTTCAACTGCGCGATTTCGGCCGGAGGTTCTTTCAGACGCGTCACTTTTTCGGTCCAGGCCAACGTTGGCGCCAACTGCAGCGTGACGGCGCAGAACATCAATTTCGGCAGCCACGGCGTGCTCGACGCCGCAGCCGACGGGACCGGCGGTATTGCCGTTAGCTGCACCCCGGGCACGGCCTACAATGTTGGCTTGAACAACGGGCTAAGCGGCACCAGTCCGACGGCTCGGCGCATGACGCTCGGCGGCCAGGCCGTGACCTATGGCCTCTACAAGGATGCCGCGCGCAGTCAGCCCTGGGGTGGAACCATCGGGACCGATACCCTTGCAGGCGTCGGCGCAGGCGCGACGCAGAACTTGCCCGTCTATGGCCGCGTGCCGGCGCAATCGACGCCGCCCCCTGGCACCTACACTGACACTGTCGTGGTCACGGTCACCTATTGACTTGATGCCCGCGTCGTCAGTCGAGGCTTGTCACGGATGCGATTATGACGACTACCGTCGGAACAGTCACGTTTTCGCGAGAGCCTGAGCGGCCGAACGTCTGCCCGGCCGCCCGATCGATCGCCAGGGATCAGGGCGTCGGCCGGAAGACGCCGTTCTCGTCGCGCTTGAGCGGCGCGGTTTGCCGGGGAAGCGGCGCACCAGGCGCTTCGGTGACCGAAACGCCCTCCGTCCAGTCGGCGGGTGCAATGGCGATGTAACGCGCATAACCGCCTGACCCGCCGAGCGGCTTTGCAAAGCCGATTGTTACCAACGCTCCGGCCTCCGGCACCTTGTCGAGGTTTGCAACGCCTTCCGCCTGGGTGAAATCGTTGTGAAGCAGCCAATGTTCGCCTTCGAGATTGGGCGTGGTGTCGGTGTCGAGCGGCTCATGACCATGAAACAGTATCTTCCGCTCCAGATGCAGGAACTTCAGCGCGTCCAAACTGACGCCTGGAAACGGCTTCTGGTTGAAGCGGGCGGCATCGGACCATTTCTTGTACCAATCCGAGCGCACGAATACGACCGAACCTTCCGGTATGCGGCCGTGCTCCTTTTCCCACTCTTCGATGTCAGCGACCTGGAGGTGATAGCCTTCGTCACTTTGCACCTTGCCGCTGATGTCGATCACGACGAGCGGGCGCACGGCATAGGTGGCCGGCAGGTCGCTGATCGTTGCGCCGAGCGGGTTCCAGTGGGAGGGCGGATCGAGCTGCGTGCCATATTGGTCCGTCGACAGCTCGTAGGCGGTCGCGACGAAGCCATGCTTGTCGTAGGCGAACTCTTCGCCGGCCTTGACGTAGCCCTCGATGTCCTTACCGGCGACAGTCGGCTTGAACTTGGCATTGGCGAAACCCGGCCATACGGGCTGCACCGGCTCAAAGGCATGGGTCAGGTCGATGTACTTGGCCGATTTGAGCGTGTTCTCATAAACCGACCAAAGGGACGATTCCTGCGCCGACGCGATCGCCGGCACTGACCAGGCGGCTCCCAGCAAGGCGATACGAGCGAATTTAGACACCCTCATCTGCAGTCTCCCCGGAAAACGCTGCCGAGTATCGCGAGTTTCCCGCAGGACGACAAGCATATGCATTCCTCCATATGCATTCCCCTCAAGAAGGTCGTGCCAATACGGATTCCATCAGATCCGCCAATCACCGCGATCGCATGGGCCATCGGCTCATTCAATTTGGTTCGCCATTCCGGATAAAATGCACAGCGCCAATGCCGCCGGTGATAATGACCTCTTATCGATAGCGATAAGACCAAGCCTTGACCAACACGAAAAGATCGCGCTACCGTCGTTTAAATTCCCAATTGCCGTGCTGTCCACGCGCCGCTCGACGATAGCGCCTATGTGCGGCCTCAGGAGAGAACCATGACCATCACCGTCAAGGTCGGAGAGGCCAAGACACACCTCTCCGATCTGCTGGCCAAGGTCGAAGCCGGGGAGGAGGTCATCATTTCACGCGGCAACGATCCAATCGCAAAACTGAGCCGAATCCCCAAGAAAAACGACCTGGGCGCTCTGATCGAAGAAGCCCGCGCCGCGCGGGCCAGGGCCAAACCCGTCACGACCGAGGAGATTCTGGCCTGGAAGCATGAAAGCCATCGCTATTGATGGTCTTCGTCCTCGATGCGTCCATTGCGGCCGCATGGCTCCTTCCGGAGGAGCACAGTGAGGCGGCTGAAGCGCTGATTGGCGCGCTGACAGCGCAATGCCCGGTGCCGTCCCTGTTCTGGCACGAAGCCCGCAGCATCGTTCTGATGGCCGAACGCCGCAACCGCATTGCTCCAGGCGAGGCGATCGCGGCGATGGGCCGGTTGCGGCGCCTGCCGCTTGAGGATGCAGGAGCGGGTGGGGACGGATCTGTTTTGGCGCTAGCAACAAGCCACGGGCTGAGCGCCTACGATGCCGCCTACCTGTCACTGGCTCTCGAGCGAACGCTTCCGCTCGCCACGTTGGACCGCAAGCTGGTCGCAGCCGCGCTAGCCGAAGGCGTCGAGATCGTTGGGCCCCTCGACAATGGCTGAACCCCGGCCCCTTGTCACCTTCCTCGCGGTGTTGCCAATGCCGGAGATAGGATAACGGAAGACGTGGCCGACCTTGATTTCAGCCGGCAGCATTTTTTCCGCCCACAGTCTGCTCCCCGCCTAACCCAGACAAAGTCAAACGTCTCGTAAAAGGAACGTCGGCAGAATTTCACTTCAGCAAGCGACGCGGCCTTCCTTCGCGCTTTCGGGCAGAGGAACGCCCCTCACTTCGTCGGCGCCACCCAGATCTCGGCGTCGAGCCTCTTGGTCGCAAGGCCGCGTGCGATGGCTTCGGCGCTGCGGGCGTTTTTCGACAAGGCCGCGGCCTGACGCTTGCTGATCACCAATCCTTCGGCCAATGCCCGGTTTCCCGAAAACACCCGCGACAGGAATGGCACGCGGCTGCCGCGCGCCCGCGAGAATCGCGCTGGCATGGTTTGCCTTGACGTATGGGCGGCGACCTCGTCGATCCAGCCTTCCGCCAGCCGCGCCCCCGGCTCCAGCAGCAACAGCCAGTCGCCCTTGGCCTGCCGGATACCGGCAGCAATGCCGCCGCTCGCCACAAAGAGGCAGCCGGCATGTTCGGCAACGCGGTGCGTCTGGTCGGTCGAGCCGGTGTCGCAGATGACGACGTCGCGCACCACGCCCTCGACCGCGCCGCCGATCAGCGAGGCGAGCGTACGGGCAAGTCTCTCTTCGTCATTGAGGGTCTGGATGAGAACGCTGAGCATCGTTAGCCGAATAGCGGAAAGCCGGGCGTAGCGCCAGTTGTCGCGTCGCACCGAAGAAAGTTCTTGCTTTGTTCTCATCGACGAAATAGGATTATTTTCATGAACAGAGCGATTCGACAGCCAGCCGACAGTCCCTGGGAGAGGGCGAAAATGGAACAGATCGTGCGTGCCGACATTGCCGCCTTCGGGGCCGGAAGAGCCGAGATGGCCAATGCCATGATCGAGCAGAGCGGCGTCCGTATCCGTCCGGACCGCAATCGCGGCCGGTCCGCCGGCATCAACCCGTCCGGCCGGTTCGAGCCGGTCAGCCGGCATGTGTTCGACGATGGCTGGAATTCGCTGGAGGAACTGCCGCCCTTCAAGACCGAGGTGCAGGTCGAGAAGCCGCGCACCATCATCACCCGCAACCAATCGCCCGACATTTCCTTCGATCGCTCGATCAATCCCTATCGCGGCTGCGAGCATGGCTGCGTCTATTGCTTCGCCCGACCAACGCACAGCTTCATGGGCCTGTCGCCGGGGCTGGATTTCGAATCGAAGCTGTTCGCCAAGCCGGATGCGGCGCGGCTGCTCGACAAGGAACTGTCGAAGGACGGCTATCAACCGCGCACCATTGCCATCGGCACCAACACCGATCCCTACCAGCCGATCGAGAAGCAGTACCGGATCATGCGCGAGATCCTCGAAGTGCTGGAGGCGCGCGGCCACCCGGTCGGCATCGTCACCAAATCCGCGCTGGTGACGCGCGACATCGACATTCTGTCGCGCATGGCCGAACGCGGGCTGGCCAAGGTGGCGCTGTCGGTGACGACATTGGACCGGATGCTGGCCAGAATGATGGAGCCACGCGCGTCGACGCCGACCAAGCGGTTGGAGGCGATCAGGCAGCTTTCGGATGCCGGCATTCCGACCTCGGTCATGGTCGCTCCGATCATCCCCGGCCTAACCGATCAGGAGATGGAACGCATCCTCGATTCGGCATGTGCTGCAGGAGCGCGCGAGGCCGGCTATGTCGTGCTGCGCCTGCCGCTGGAGGTCGCGCCGATCTTCAAGGATTGGCTGCTGCGCCATTATCCGGACCGCTATCGCCACGTCGTGTCGCTGATCCGCTCGATGCGCGACGGCAAGGATTACGATTCGGATTGGGGCAAGCGCATGAAAGGCGCCGGCCCCTATGCCTGGCAGATCGGCCGGCGCTTCGAGATATCAGCCAAACGGCTTGGGCTCAACGCCGAGCGGCGGTCGCTCAGGATCGACCAATTCGTCGTCGCGGCCAAGGCAACCGAGCAACTCATGCTGCTTTGAAAACATCATGTGCCGCCATTTTCGGCGGCACATGAAGAGATCCCGTCCGGCCTGTCTTGTCCCCGGGCTTGCAGACGGTGCCCTCCGGGTCCGGTGCCCCGCCGGCCCGAAGGGGCTTGCGGAGAATCGGAGCCAATGCGAACCTCGCCGCAACATGGCTCGCGTGCGCTCTGATTCTCCGCTTCTCTTCCAAATCGTTGAGAGACCCGATTTCTCCTTCGAGACGAAGGCGATGAGCGAGGGCCTGTGGCCAGTGGCGGGAATGGACGAGGCCGGCCGCGGCCCGCTCGCCGGGCCGGTCGTGGCGGCAGCGGTGGTGCTCGATCCCGCCAACATTCCCGACGGTCTCGACGATTCCAAGCGCCTCAGCCATCTGCAGCGCGAGGCGCTGTTCCTGAAAATCCTCGGATCCGCTCTTGGCGTGTCGATGGCCTCCGTCAGCGCGGAAGGCATCGATGGCAGCAATATTCTCAAGGCCAGCCTCGAGGCGATGCGTCGCGCTCTGGTCGGCTTGCCGGTGCAGCCGAAATTGGCCTTAGCCGACGGCCGCGATGTGCCGCCCGGACTGCCCTGCGAAGGCAGGGCGCTGATCAAGGGCGACCAGCGTTCGCAGTCGATCGCCGCCGCCTCGATCGTCGCCAAGGTGATGCGCGACCGCATGATGTGCGGCTGCGGCCGCCATCACGCGCATTACGGTTTCGAACTCCACATGGGCTACGCCACGGTCCGTCACCGCACGGCGATCGAGCTGCATGGACCAGTGGCGCGGCTGCACCGCGCGTCCTTCGCGCCGTTCCGGCTTGGCGGCACCGAGGTGCCTGACGAGGAGAGCCTCGCGGGCCTGGATTAGCGAAAGCGGCTGAGCGCGTAGTCTCCCCCCTTGAGGGGGAGATGTCGCCGAAGGCGACAGAGGGGGTCGCTTCAGCTGGCGCGACGCCATCTGGGACGAAGAGAAGGTTGGCGCTTCACGCGCGGCTACCCCCTCTGGCCTGCCGGCCATCTCCCCCTCAAGGAGGGAGATTACGCGCTCGCCCGCCCGCAATAAAAAAGCCGCCAGGTTTCCCAGACGGCTTTCTAATGAATTTCTCGATGAAATCGCTTAATTCAGCTTGGACTTCACGTCCTGAAGCGAGGCCTTGAACAGGTCGGCGCCGGCCTTGGCGTCTATCTTGCCGGCGAACAGCGTGCGGGCCGCTTCGACGGCGATGTCGACGGCACTGGCGCGCACCTCGCCGATCGCCTCGCGCTCGGCCTGACCGATCTTCAATTCGGCAAGCGCGGTGCGCCTGATAACATAGTCTTCGGTCTTCTGGTGCGCTTCAGAGGCTAGCATTTCGGCCTCGCGCTTGGCGGCAGCGACGATGTCGGCGGCCTCCTGTTCGGCTTCCTTGCGCTTGCGCTGGTATTCGCCGAGCAGTTGCTGAGCCTCGTCGCGCAGCCGGCGCGCGTCCTCGAGCTCATTGCTGATCTTGTCGGCGCGGGCGTCGAGCGCCTTGGCGATCAGCCCCGGCACCTTGATGTAGACGGCAATGGCCAGGAAAATGACGAGGGCAACGGTGGCCCAAAGCGTCGCGAGTGATGTGGCGTCCATGATGCGCTCCTCACCTGGCCACGGATTTGACGGCTGCAGCGATCTCGGCCTTGCTGGCCTTGCCACCGACAAGCGCCTCGACAATGGCCGAAGCGGTGTCTTCGGCGATCGTGCCGACTTCCTTCATGGCGTTGGCCTTGATGGACGAAATGCGAGCCTCGGCCTCGCCGAGCTTCTGGTCAAGCGCGGCCTCGACCTTCTTGCGGGCGGCTTCGGCTTCTGCCTTGGCTGCATCGCTGGCCTGCTGGCCGATCGCATTGGCCCTGGTCTTGGCCTCAGCCAATTCCTGCTCATAGGCGGCAACGGCGGCATCGGCCTCGCTCTTCAGCCTAGCGGCATGGTCGAGGTCCTGAGTGATACGGTCATTGCGGACATCGATGATGCCGCCGACACGCGGCATCACCACTTTCTTCAGGAACAGATAGAACAGCCCGAAGGTGATCGCCAGCCACAGAAGCTGCGACGGGAATGTCGCCGGATCGAATGGCGGGAACACGCCGTGCGCCTCGGCAGGCACGCCGGTGCCGGAATGCGTGTCGCCTTCCGTGCCGGTATGGCCGCCTTCGACGGCGGGCGCGGACTCTTGCGCAAAGGCAGATGTCACGAACATGGACTATTCCCTGATATCAGGCCTGCCGCTGATTGCGGCCGGCCGTCCAATTCCCAATTTTAGCCGAACAGGGGCTCAGCCGAACAGCGCCAGAAGCGCAATGAGAAGGGAGAAGATGCCCAGTGCTTCTGTCACGGCGAAGCCGAAGATCAGGCGGCCGAACTGGCCATCCGCGGCCGACGGGTTGCGCAGCGCGCCCGCCAGATAGCTGCCGAAGATGTTGCCGAGGCCAATACCGGCGCCACCCATGCCGAGGCATGCGATGCCGGCGCCGATGTACTTTGCTGCTTCTGCTTCCATTTGTTCAACTCCTTTGAATCTAAAAATTCCGTTGCGATTCCATCCGGCAGCAATGCCGGAAACTCTTGGCCAGCCTGGGTCAGTGCCCGGGGTGCAGGGCGTCGTTCAGATACATGCAGGTCAGCACGGCAAAGACGTAGGCCTGCAGGAAGGCGACCAGCAGCTCCAGCGCCGTCAGCGCCACGGCCATCGCCAGCGGCAGGACCGATCCGGCGATGCCGAGCGTGCCAAGCGCACTCAGGCTCACGACGAAGCCCGAGAACACCTTCAGCGTGATGTGGCCTGCCAGCATGTTGGCGAACAGACGAACCGAGAGGCTGACCGGGCGCGAGACGAAGGAAATCACCTCGATCAGCACCACCAGAGGCAGCAGGTAGACGGGCACGCCATGCGGGACGAACAGTTTCAGGAAACCAAGGCCGTGCTTCATGAAGCCGTAGACGACGACCGTTCCGATCACCAGCGCGGCAAGGCCGAAAGTGACGATGATGTGGCTGGTGACGGTGAAGAAATACGGGAAAAGACCGAGCAGATTGGCGACAAGCACGAACATGAACAGCGAAAACACGAGGGGGAAGAATTTCATGCCTTGCGTCCCGGCCGCGTCCCTCAGCATGTTGCCGACGAATTCATAGGCCATTTCCGAGACCGACTGAAGACGGCCGGGAACGAGGCTACGGCTCGAGGTGGTGAGATAGAGGAACGCCGACGCAACGGCGACGGTTGCAACCATGAAAAGGGCCGAATTGGTGAAGGATAGGTCGTAGCCGCCGATCTCGATTGGGATCAGCTTGTTGATATGGAACTGGTGGATCGGATCGACCTTGTCAGCAGCCACTTTAATTCCCCATCAAAACCGCGCGCGGCTTTAGTGTCCTGTTCACTGCGCCGGCAAGCGGCGCCTCAAATTCATTCTTTCGGATCGCGCGTTTTGTCGCCCTGTCCGAATTCCGCCATAAGCCCTGCGGAACGCAGGACGTTGAGCACGCCGGCACCAAAACCCAGCAGCAAAAAAACGATCAGACCCCATGGCGATGTTCCCGCCAAACGGTCGATGATCCAGCCGATACCGGCACCAACCACTATCCCGGCGATGAACTCGCTGGACAGTTTGAGCGCCTGGCCATATCCGGCCGCACTGCCCGCTTTCGCGTCGTCTTTCCCCTCGAGCCGGTCCGGCCGCCTTGTCGCAAGCGATGCTTCAAGGTCGCGCCGGCGGCGCTCAAGATCTTCGTCGCGGATGTCGGCTTGACGCTGTTTGCCGCGGCCGGTTTCTCCGGTTCCGTCTGGCCCATTCTTGTCGGCCATCGCAACCCCCTTGCCCGGTCAGATCGTCGCCGTCCGTCCGCTCTTAAGTCGCCGGCAACATAGTTAGAGGGTCCGCGCCCGTCAAGCCACGGGCAGACCTTCAGCCTTAAGTATTTTCCGCATTCGAATCAATGGCTTGCCAGGGTGCGACATCGTGCCCGACACCATCGTTGGCATACCGCGACCGAATCCCTCCGGCGATGGGTCCCCGATCGACCGCGCCTGGGGCCTTGCCGAAGCACTCAGCTCCAGCCGCCGCCATAGGTGCGATAGAAGATGTGCAGGCCGATCTTGGTCATTTTTTTCATCGTCCGCGCCCAACCCGGATTGACGTAGTTGGCGTAGTAATGGGTCGACGATCCCACTTCCGGGATGAAGATCTTGCCGGCAGTGACCGCCATGGCGATGTCCTGCGCGGTCTTGTAGTGGGCCGGGCTCTGGATGCGCTTCTTCCTGCCGTCGCAGGCGAAGGAAAACTGGCAACGATTGAACCATTTGTCGTTCTGATAGACGACGCCGCAGATCGAGTTCGGATAGGCCGGATTGCGAACGCGATTGAGGATGACCTGGGCGACGGCAGCCTGGCCGCGCACCGATTCACCGCGCGCCTCGAAGTAGATGCCGTTGGCGAGACAAGTCTGTTCCGGCTTGGAGAAGACGCTCGCCGGCAGCGGAGTTTGCATCCACGAATGATCGCCCTTGGCCAGCGGCGGAATGAAGCGGCCGCCATTGGGCTTCTCGTCCTGCAGCAAGGCCTCGAAGGGCGAAGCCTGGGCATAGTCGGGCTCGGCCGCTGCGTAGGCAGTCGCAAGGACATCGGGGCGATCGTTGTTGACCAGTGCGGCAAGCATGGCCGGCACGCCGGGATCCGGCTTCTTGTCGACGCGCGCGTGGAACGCGGCCGCAATCTGGATCTCCTTGCCTTTGATCTCCGGCTTGGCGAAAGCCATCTTCAAGCCACTGTCCATGCTTGGACGGAGCAGTGAGGAGGTGCGTTTGAAAATCGAGCCGGCGTTGAAATTCTTCGGCGGCGCGACTGGCGAGACCATGATGATGCGGCCCTTCTTGGCGGCACGTACGACGCGGTACTCGTCGGGCGTCGTGCTGGCCGCGCTGCCCTTGCCGCGAAACGACACAGCGCCGATGCCGGGCAACCGGACGCCGGAACCCGAGATCGCGCCGGTCGTATCGGAATCGAGGAAAGGCATTTCGGCGGCGTGAACCGAGCCGGCGACGGATTTCTCGACATAGGCGTTCCAGCGGGCGTTCGGCGCCTTGAGGCCGGAAACCAGGCTCGTCATGTCCTGATAGGCAGTGACCGTGGGAAAGCCGACCCAGATGCCAAGGCCGATGACCAGAGGAGACAGCAGTGAACGTCTCTTCTCACCGACGGCGGCAACCAGCGTCGGGAGACGTCGGTACACGGAGAGCATGCACCGATCAACAATGGACGGAGACAGCAGTGAACGTTTCTTCTCACCGGCGACGGCGACAAGCCGCTTCAAAACACGTCGATGCACGGAACTCTCCAGAAACGCAACTGACCCCACTGGAGAGGCACAATGATGCATTAACCTTGATGGTGCGTTAACAGGTTGGATCGTGTTTTCCCTGTCGACCCTCCCTCGATCTGAAGTCAGGCGCTTTTGCGGCCATCATCGGGCCGAAGAAAGATCGGCCAGGCGATCAGCGCGCAAAAAGCCGCAGCCAGCCAGGCGGCCGTCCACGACCAGAAGACGAGAAGGCCCGGAATGGCGATCGTCCTCGCGGCATGACGAAGCGAGGGGCGTTTCCGCCAATCTCCAAGGCGCAATCGCTCAGCGGCGTTTTTTCGCCTTGCTTGCGAACGGATTTTCCGAGGTGCGCAAGGCGATGCGGATCGGCACACCGGGCATGTCGAAGGCTTCGCGCAGGCTGTTCGAGAGATAGCGGACATAGGATTGCGGCATTGCGTCCGGCCGCGAGCAGGAGACGACAAAGCCCGGCGGGCGCGTCTTTGCCTGCGTGACATATTTGATCTTCAGCCGGCGCCCCGCCACAGCGGGTGGCGGATGATGCGCCAATATGCCTTCCAGCCAGCGATTGAGCTTGCCGGTCGAGACGCGGCTGCTCCACACTCTGTGCGTCCTGATGACGGCATCCATCAGCTTGTCGAGGCCACGCCCGGTCTCGGCCGAGACCGGCACCGCTTGCATGCCGCGCGCCTGCGGCAACAGCCGCTCGGTCTTCTCGCGCAATTCCGCCAGGAGTTCCTGGGGGTGGTCGATCATATCCCATTTGTTGAAGGCGATCACCGGCGCGCGGCCCTCGCGGATGATCAGGTCGGCGATCTGCAGATCCTGCTTCTTGAAGGGGATGGTGGCGTCGAGCACGATGATGACGATCTCGGCAAAGCGGATGGCGCGCAGGCCGTCCTGCACCGACATGACTTCCAGCTTTTCGTGGATCCTGGCCTTGCGGCGCATGCCGGCGGTGTCGAACAGTTTCAGGCGGCGGCCGTGCCAGTCCCAGTCGACTGAGATGGAGTCTCGGGTGATGCCGGCTTCCGGCCCGGTCAACAGCCGCTCCTCGCCGATCAACGCGTTGATCAGCGTTGACTTGCCGGCATTCGGACGGCCAACGACGGCGATGCGCATCGGCTTGGTATCATCATAGCTCGGCTCGGCATCCGGATCGGTGATGTCCTCGCCGATCAGCACTTCGCTGGCGGCGGTCTCTTGGTCCGCATCATCCTCCTCTTCGCCAAAGGCGCGCGCCTCGCCCAGTGCGGCGATCACCGCATCGCGCAAATCGGGCAGCCCCTGGCCGTGCTCGGCCGAGACCGGGATCGGCTCGCCAAGGCCGAGTTCCCAAGCCTCAAGCATGCCGCCCTGGGCGCCGCGCGCCTCGGCCTTGTTGGCGACGACGACAACCGGCTTGCCGGATTTGCGCACGATCTCGGCGAAGGTCTTGTCGTCGGGCATCAGGCCGGACTTGGCATCGATCGTGAAAAAGATCAGGTCGGCTTCGCGGATCGCGATCTCGGTCTGGGCACGCATGCGGCCCGGCAGCGTCGAAGCAGCAGCGTCCTCGAAGCCGGCGGTGTCGATGACGTCGAAATGCAGATCGTAGAGCTTGGCGGCATGGACGCGACGGTCGCGGGTGACGCCCGGCGTGTCGTCGACAAGCGCCAGCTTCCTTCCCACCAGACGGTTGAAAAGGGTCGATTTGCCGACGTTAGGCCGGCCGATGATGGCGACTTTGAATGTCATCCAGCTCTACCATCGTGCATGTCGTTGGTCCCAAAACCGCTTCGCACTTTTGGGCGACATTGCACTACGACACGCCGCCCGAACCACGGATCAGCTCGGACATCAACGTCGCCCGCTCGCGCGCGTTGCGCGGGGCGCCATCATCCGAGGCGATCTGGTCGAACAGTTTCAGTGCGTCCGTTGCCTTGCCTTCCTTCCAGGCGGCAAGGCCCAGCGCCTCGCGCGCCGTATGGCGCAGGGGATTGGTGTCGGCGGTGAGCGCCTCGACGCGGCTGGAGACATCGGCGAAAGAACCGTGATCGACGAGCAGCAGCGCTGCCCTGAGGCGCGCCAGGTCGCGAAGACCTGATGGAATGTCCGTGTCGGCGGCGACCTCATCGAAGTCCTTGACGGCAGCGTCGAAATCGCCCTTGTCCGCCTTGACGGTTGCCGCCCGCATGCGGGCGAGCAGCGGATAGGCGCCGTAGCCATCCTTCTCCAACTCAGCGAGAGCCGTCAGCGCTTCGTCGCGCTTGCCCTCATTGGCAAGCTTCAGCGCCTGCGAGAAGGCGTCGCCCGAGCGATTGGCGCGGGTCTCGTCCCAATAGCGATAGCCGACGAAGGCGGCGGTTCCGAGCACCACCAGCACCGCGAGCACAATCAAGGCAGGACCAAAACGGTCCCACAGCGCATGCGCCTGTTCGCGACGAATCTCTTCGTTGACTTCGCGGATAAAACTGTCGTCCGACATCTCGAAACCATCCTGCCCGCCCCAGGGCGGTTCAGAGCGACGTGCGTCCTTGGACGCACAAAGTACGCTCTAACACTTTGAATTGCGCATCGTGCTTCCTGAAATCAATTCCGATCTTCAGGCCGATGCGGAGCCCGCGTTTTAGCGAAATTTCGTCGGCATGGAAGAGGCACGACAGGAAAATCGGCTAATCGCCGGGCATGTGATCACCGGAGGCGACCGCACCGACGCCACATTTTGCCGATAGCCGGTGCTCGAACCCTCCTCAGATCCAGATCAGACATCGATGCCTCGTTTGTCCCGCGTTGTTGCGTTTTCCATCGCGTCGCTTGCTGCGGCGGGCGCTGCTGCCGCCGACCCGCCTGCGGCGCCAGCGCCGGCAAAGCCGAAGCAGGCCGTCATCATCTCGTTCGACAGCGCCCGCGATATCTCGCAATGGAAGCGCAGCCGGTTGCTGGCCGCGCGCACCGGCGCCCATTTCACCTATTTCGTCTCCTGCGTCTTCCTGCTCTCGCCGGAAACGCGCAAGGAGTACACGGCGCCCGCCAAGACCGCAGGCAAATCCAACATCGGCTTTGCCGCCTCGAAGCAGGAAGTCGCCGACCGGCTCGAGCAGATAAACCTCGCCGCCTCCGAGGGTCACGACATCGGCAGCCACGGTTGCGGCCATTTCGACGGCAAGGACTGGAGCAAGGCCGACTGGCTGAGCGAGTTCGGCTCTTTCTCCCACATTCTCGAAAACGCCTATTCGATCAACGGCATTGCCCCCGAACCCGCGGGCTGGCGCGAAATCGCGCGTCAGTCAGTCGGCTTTCGCGCACCCTATCTGTCGACAAACAAGGCGCTTTACGAGGCGCTGCCAAAGGCGGGCTACGTCTTCGACGCGAGCGGCGTCTCGCGCGGACCGGTCCGGCCGACGACCGCCAATGGCATCACGCGCTTTTCGCTGCCGCAGATTCCGGAAGGCCCCGACAGAAGACGGGTGATCGCGATGGACTACAATCTCTATGTCAGGCATTCCGGCGGCTTCGAGCGGCCGAGCAAGGCAGACGAGTTCGCCGACCGGACCTATGACGCCTTTCGCGCCGCGTTCGATGCCCAACACCAGGGGAAACGCATTCCGCTGGAACTCGGCTTCCATTTCACGCTGATGAATGACGGCGCCTACTGGAATGCGCTGGAGCGCTTTGCAGGCGAGGTCTGCACCAAGCCGGATGTCGAGTGCATCAGCTATCGCGACTTTGTTTTGCGGCAGCGCGCCGGGGAAAAGCAGGCGTCGGTGGGGGGCTGTGCCGCCCCACAGCGTTTCCCAAAAAAAAAAAGCCCGGGGAAGCGGGCCCGGGACTTGGGGGTAAAGCGGGGAGATTTAGAGGG
>NZ_JAMYNS010000024.1:0-70270 GCF_040319125.1 Mesorhizobium sp. M0938
ATCGAATAGCTATCGCCTTCGTAACTGCTGGAAAAGCTTGCCTTGGCCACCGAGAGGCCGAGTAACGACACCGTATACTCACCCTTGAAAGATTGTAGGGTGGCGGCAGACGTTGCCGTCGGCAGCGCGGCGGCAAGCATGGCAGCAAGAGCATGAGACAAACGAAGCATGGCGGGGGATCGGTCCTCGATTTTCGGCTGGAGAAAGGCAACTCCGGCCTGGCATCTCCCTGTGTGACCGCTTATAGGCTGAATTCCGGCCTTTATGTGAAGGCACTGTCAGACCGCGCGGAAGCCGGAGCTTGACGCATCGGCGAAATGCAACTATGGAACGCCAACTTTTTCCATAAGGCCGCCTGACCGAAACCGCGCGCCACCCGGCGCGGGTCGAATGTTTGGCCCGACCGAGAACTGAAGGTTTAGAACCATGTCCCGCACCTGCGAACTCACTGCCAAAGCAGTCATGTCCGGCAACAATGTGAGCCACGCCAACAACAAGACCAAGCGTCGCTTCCTGCCGAATCTCGTCAATGTGACGCTGATCTCGGAAGCGCTGAACCAGAATGTGCGCCTGCGCATTTCGGCCAATGCGTTGCGTTCGGTCGAGCATCGCGGCGGCCTTGATGCGTTCCTGGCCAAGGCCGACGCCAAGGAACTGTCGCAGCGCGCGCGCCTGCTGAAGAAGCAGATCGCCAAGAAGCTGGCCGAACAGCCGGCCGCTTAGTTCAGGCGGCCGCCTTCCAAGGAGTGTCGTCCGAACTCGGCATGACACCCCGCTGGTTCCATTACCCAGGATAAAAAAATGCGTTTTTCTTCCCGGTATCTACCCTTTGTTGCGGCCATGGCGCTTGTCGTCGTGGCGTCGAATGTTCTCGTGCAATTCCCGGTGCAAGGTGCGATCGGCGGCCTATCGCTGGCCGACATCCTGACTTGGGGCGCCTTCACCTATCCCATCTCCTTCCTGGTCACCGATCTTGCCAATCGCCGTCACGGTCCGGCCGTAGCGCGCCGGATCGTCTTTATCGGCTTCTCGACGGCGGTGATCTGCTCGATCCTCGTCCCGCCCCTGCTGTCCCGCCACGGCCTGATCGAATTTGAGACGGCCGCCGACCGGCTGGTGCGCATTGCGGCGGCTTCAGGCGCGGCGTTCCTGATCGCGCAATTGCTCGACGTAACCGTGTTCAACTGGCTGCGTCGGCAAAGCTGGTGGCGCGCCCCGATCGTCGGCACGCTGGTCGGCTCGGTGTTCGACACCGCCGTGTTCTTCACCGTCGCCTTTTCGGCGGCGTTTGCCTTCGCTGGCCCAAACGATGGCTTCGCGCTCGAAACCGTACCGCTGATGGGCGTGCTGCCGGTCGAGACCATGCGCTGGGTGTCATGGGCGCTCGGCGACCTCGGCGTGAAGCTGATTATCGCGGTGGTGGCGCTGATCCCCTACCGGCTGCTTGCCGCACGCTGGAGCCAGCCGGCAGTGGCGGCATAGATAGGACATGGTCCCGAACCGAAGGTCCGCGTCAGCGAAAACTGGGAACCGGTTTTTGCTATCGCTGACCTTCGGCTCGGAAAATATCATGCTCACAGGTTCTCGAGCATGATCCCATGGGTCCAGCTCGACACCGCGAAAACGCCTGACGGCGAGCATGAGCTTCGCCTGAAACAACGCGGCGCCGAGTTCTCGATCATGCTTGGCTCGAACGAGCTGATGAACAGCCGCCTCAGCGGCTCTGAGGAGGCGCTGGCCAGGCTGTCCTGCCAAAGGATTGCCGGCCGCCGGCAATCCAAAATCCTGATCGGCGGGTTAGGCATGGGTTTTACGCTACGCGCGGCCCTTGCCGAGCTTGGCGCCGATGCCGGTGTCGTTGTTGCGGAGTTGGTGCCAGCCGTCGTGGCGTGGGCACGCGGCCCGATGGCGGCGGTGTTCGGCGGCTGTCTCGACGATCCGCGCGTCAGCATTCGCGAGGCGGATGTTGGGCAGCTCATCAAATCGGGCGCGGCAAGCTATGACGCCATCCTGCTCGACGTCGACAACGGTCCCGAAGGGATCGTCCACAAGGCCAATGATGCTCTTTACAGCATAACCGGGCTGAACAGCGCGAGAGCAGCGCTCAAGTCCGGCGGCGTTCTGGCGGTCTGGTCGCAGGGACCCGACAGCGGCTTTACCCGCAGGCTCAAGCAGGCAGGCTTCACGGTCGAGGAGGCCAAGGTAAGGGCCAACGGCAAGCGCGGGGCGCGCCACATCATCTGGCTTGCCACCAACGGACCCCAGGCCGCAGCAGCCGGCGCGAAGCTTTAGACGGTACCGCCGCCTCTCAATCCTCGTGCAGGATGAATTCCAGGTAGAGGTTGCGCTGTAGCATCGAGTGGTTGTCGTCGGAGATCAGCGACACCATCACCGCGCCGTCATCGCGGGTCCAGACGTCGAGCCCTTCCATGTTGTCGATCTGGTAGGCCATGTCGGCTTCCATCAGCACCGGCCCATCGGCAACGGCGCCCTTCTCGACGCTCTCCCCATAAATACGCCTCAGCCGCATTTTGACGCCGCCGCCCATCGAAAAGCTGCGCTCCAAAAGCAGAAGGTCGCCATCGGGCAGGAACGCGCCGTCGGTGATGTCGAAATCACCGTTGCGCTTGACGGTGAAGACGCCCTTGTGCGGACCTTCGATGACAGCCGCATAGATGTTGCCCGATTTGTCGAGGCTCTTCTCCGATACCACGACCAACCCGCCTTCGTGTTGGCCGTTAGGGTTAGCGTAGGTGACGGTCTCGAAGCCGCGATTCTGGCGGAGTTCCCAGGCCGGAACCAGGAAATCCAGCTGTCTGAACGGCGGCTTCATGTTGTCCGGGTCGATGCTGAACTGCGCGACACGGTGGTTGCGCTCGAAGCTGACCGTGGCAATGCCGTCCTTGACCGCAAGGCCTTCGGCGTCGACCTCCCATTTCTCGTCGGCCAGATGGCCTGATGCGTCGACCATTTGCTGCATGCGGAAATTCTGGATGCCCGATGGGCGTTTTTCGGCATCGTGGGTAATCGTGCCGAAAAACCAGAAACCGGTGTCGGCCACGCCGGTGAAATCACTGCCGGGCTTGAGGAAGCGAAACGCCGATAGCGCGCCGAAATCGCGTGACGGCGAAGTCATTTCCAGCCCGCCGACGAATTCGAGCGGGCCAAACTGCTTTTCGTCCCGGCCGATGTGAAACCGGTTTATCGGCCGTGCCGAGATTTCGACCGGATCGACCGAAACCGGGCCGGCGGCGATGGAAGGCGACAAGGCGATGCCGGCAACGAACAGCGCTGCGGCGGCGAAAACCGTCTGCCGAAAGCCGCCCCGCGAAAAAATCATCCGGCGCGCCGCATGCCACCGCGCCGCGTGTCCCGCGCGCTTTCCTCGCCAAACAGCGAAGCGAGCTGCTCGGTCATGGCGCCGGCCAGTTCCTCTGCATCGACGATGGTAACGGCGCGCCTATAGTAGCGGGTGACGTCATGGCCGATGCCGATGGCCAAGAGCTCGACCGGCGAGCGCGTCTCGATCAGTTCGATGACGGCGCGCAGATGCCGTTCGAGATAGTTGCCCGGATTGACCGACAGCGTCGAATCGTCGACCGGCGCCCCGTCCGAGATCATCATCAGGATCTTGCGCTGCTCCGGCCGGGCGATCAGGCGGTTATGCGCCCACAGCAGCGCCTCGCCGTCGATGTTTTCCTTGAGCAGGCCCTCGCGCATCATCAGGCCGAGATTGCGGCGCGCCCGCCGCCATGGATGATCGGCGGATTTGTAGATGATGTGGCGCAAATCGTTGAGACGCCCGGGATTCGGCGGCTTGCCTTCCTTCAGCCATTTCTCGCGCGCCTGCCCGCCTTTCCAGGCGCGGGTGGTGAAGCCGAGGATCTCGACCGAGACGCCGCAGCGCTCCAGCGTCCGCGCCAGAATGTCGGCGCAGGTAGCGGCGACCGTGATCGGCCGGCCGCGCATCGAGCCCGAATTGTCGAGCACCAGCGTCACTACCGTGTCGCGGAACTTGGTGTCACGTTCCTGCTTGAAGGACAGCGGCTGCATCGGGTCGATGACGACGCGCACCAGCCGCGCCGGATCGAGATAACCCTCTTCGAGATCGAAATCCCAGGAGCGGTTCTGCTGCGCCATCAGGCGGCGCTGCAGCCGGTTGGCCAGCCGGCCGACGACGCCCGACAGGTTGGCAAGCTGCTTGTCGAGGAAGGCGCGCAGCCGGTCCAGCTCTTCCTCTTCGCACAGGTCCTCCGCACCAACCGTCTCGTCGAAGGCGGTGGTGAAGACCTTGTAGTCGATTTCCTTCGACAGATTGGCGAAGGGATTGTCGTTGCGGCGCGCCTCGCCGGGCGTCTCGGCATCGGCGTCGTCATCGTCGGACAGGTCGTCGGCGGTGGCATCTGATGCCTCCGTCTCGGCCGATTGCTCGTCGTCGGACGACGCCTCGGTGTCATCGGACTGCGACTGCTCGGAGCCGGAATCGTCCTCGCCGCCCTCCTCGCTCTGCTCCTCGCCTTGCGGCTGGTTGTCGTCATTGTCCTCGGAGTCTTCGGTCTCCTGGTCGTCACCGAGTTCCTCGGCGATTTCCATGGAAGCCAGCATCTCGCGTACGACACGGGCGAATGCCTGCTGGTCGTCGAGCTTTGCCGACAGCCCGTCGAGATCGGAGCTGGCCTTTTCCTCGACCCAGGGGCGCCAGAGGTCGACCAACCGCTCGCCGCTCTTCGGCACGGCGCGGCCGGTCAGCTTTTCGCGCACCATCAAGGCCAGCGCTTCCTCGATCGGCGCGTCGGCCTTGTCCTTGACGTCGATGAGGTTGGCCTTGGCGTATTTGTCCTCGAGCATCGAGCCGATGTTGTCGGCCACGCCTTGCATGGCGCGGCTGCCTATCGCCTCGACGCGGGCCTGCTCGACCGCATCGTAGATCGCGCGGGCCTGCTTGCCCTCCGGCGCCAGCCTGGTGTGGATGCGCATGTCGTGACAGGCGCGCTTCAGCGCCATGGAATCACCGAGGCCGCGGGTGATGGCGATGTCCGCCTTCGACGCTTTCTTCGGCAATTCCGGCAGCCGCGCCCGGCTGCCGGCGAGCGCCGGCCGATCTTTGGCGAAACCGACTTCGAGCTCCTTGTCGCCGGCAATCGCGCGCATGCAGACGGTGACGGCGCGCTTGAAGCTGTCGGCTTCAGAACCCGTCTTCGACTTGTTGCGCGTGTTGTCGCCCGGACCCGCCATCGAGACTCTGCTTAGCCCAGCACCACATTGGCGGCCGATTCAGGCAGATCTTCGCCAAAGGCGCGCTGGTAGAACTCGGCCACGAGCGAGCGTTCCAGCTCGTCGCACTTGTTGAGGAAGGTCAGCCGGAACGCCATGCCGATATCGCCGAAGATTTCGGCATTCTCGGCCCAGGTGATGACTGTGCGTGGGCTCATGACGGTCGAAAGGTCGCCGTTGATGAAGGCCGAACGCGTCATGTCGGCGACGCGCACCATCTTGTTGACGATCTCCTTGCCCTTGCCATCGCGATAGTGCTTGGCCTTGGCCAGCACGATGTTCACCTCGTTGTCGTGCGGCAGATAGTTCAGCGTGGTGACGATCGACCAGCGGTCCATCTGTGCCTGATTGATCTGCTGGGTGCCGTGATAGAGGCCGGTGGTGTCGCCGAGGCCGACCGTGTTGGCGGTGGAGAACAGCCGGAACGCTGGATGTGGGCGGATGACCCGGCTCTGGTCGAGCAGCGTCAGCCGGCCGGACGATTCCAGCACGCGCTGGATGACGAACATCACATCGGGGCGGCCGGCATCGTACTCGTCGAAGCACAGCGCGACATTGTGCTGATAGGCCCATGGCAGGATGCCGTCGCGGAATTCGGTGATCTGCAGCCCTTCCTTAACGACGATGGCATCCTTGCCGACGAGGTCGATGCGGCTGACATGGCTGTCGAGATTGACGCGCACCATAGGCCAGTTGAGGCGGGCGGCGACCTGCTCGATATGCGTCGACTTGCCGGTGCCGTGATAGCCCGACACCATGACGCGGCGGTTGTAGGCGAAGCCGGCGAGGATTGCCATCGTCGTGTTCTTGTCGAACAGATAGTCCGGATCGATGTCGGGCACGTGCTCTGATGTCACCGAGTAGGCCGGCACCACCATCTTGGATTCAAAGCCGAATTTCTCCTTCACCGACACGGTGGTGTCGGGCAGGTTGGCGATGTCGCGATCGACCTTGTTCATCACTATCAACGTCTCCACGGGCGAAACGCCTGATTTCGCCGGCAATCGATTTTGTTCGGGGGCGGTCTTAAAGCCTTTTCCAACCTTATGAAAGTTGGAAAACGACACGAACCGTAAGGTCGCTCAGCACAATCCTGCTTGTTTGAGCACGCGATAGGCCTGGAGCACATCGCGGAACCGGTCTTCCGAACCTCTGTCGCCGCCATTCGCATCCGGATGGTGACGTTTCACCAGTTCCTTATAGCGCGCCTTGATGTCCTTGCCAGTCGCCTTTGTATCAAGGCCAAGCGTTTCCAGCGCCTTGGCCTCAAGCGGCTTGGCCTTGCGCTCGCGCACCTCGCGCGGATCCTTGGGACCTTTGAACAGGTCGAACGGATCGCGCATGCGGTTGTAGTAGCCGGCGCGGCCGGAACGCTGCTGGGCAAAATCGGGCGAAGAGCGCGTCGAGGCACCATTGACGCCCATCTTCCATGTCGGCCGGTGGCCGGTCATCGCTTCCTTCTGGAAGCGGGCGATCTCGGTGTCGGGGACGCCGGAGAAATAATTGAAGCCCTTGTTGTACTCCCGCACATGATCGAAGCAGAACTGAAAATACTCGCCCTCCTTCATGCGTCCGACCGGCGCGCGATGGGTGCCGGCCTCCTTGCAACCGTCCCACTGGCAGATCGGCGAGCGCGACTTCAGCTCCGCATCCTTCTCCGGGCGGATGCGAATTTTTTCGAAATATTTGGGGTACGGTTTCATCTCACCCATTTATGGGCTGTTCGTTGGTGCGAAACAAGAATTGACATTTTCGCGATGATCGCCCTAACCGCTGAATCGCGGCATAAAGCGGGCGATCGGCGAATTTTGTCGCGGCGACGACACCGCGCGTCCTCGAGGACACGCAAAAGGGTATCGATTTTCGGGGATCATGCGCCAGCCATATGTGGTGAAGGGAAGTACGAATGTCCATACAGTCAACGATGGAAGGCAAGTTGAAGAAGGCGTTCTCGCCGGAGCGGCTGGTCATCATCAACGAAAGCCATCTCCATGCCGGCCATCACCATCAGGACTCCGACCATCACGGCACCTATGACGGCACCGGCGAGACGCATTTCCGCGTCCGCATCGTCTCCCCGGCCTTTGCCGGCATGAGCCGCATCGAGCGCCACCGCGCGGTCAACGAATTGCTGGCCGACGAGCTGAAGGCCGGTGTCCATGCGCTGGCGATCGAGCCGGCCGCGCCGGACGAAAAGACCAGGTGGTAGGCATCAGCCGAGCGCTGCCTCCAGGAAAGTCATCACCGTACGGGTCAAGGCATCGCCTTCGTCGCCGAAATCGCGATTGATCGACATATGCGAATAGGCGCTGCCGTCGAACAGCGTCACCTCCGTTCCGGTCGCCCGCAGGCGCTCCGAGAAGTCCTGTGCGGCTGCCCCGCGACCCGCTGCGTGCGAATAGGCGATGAAGGTCGGCGGATGTTTGCGGCTCCCAACATGAGAGGCCGGTGACAGTGTGCGCCACTGCGCCGGGTCGGGAAAGGCCCGGGCATAGGCCCGCGTCATGCCGCCGCTTCTCGCAAGCGCCTCCAAATCATAGGCTCTGGTATCATTCAGTACCAGCGCCACGACGCCGGGCAGACCGCCGCGCAGCCCGGTCAGCGCGGCGAGATGACAGCCGGCCGAATGGCCCATGACCGCTATCCGGTTCGGATCGCCGCCATATCTGGCGATGTTGGCGCGCACGTAGCGATATGCCTGCTCGACATCGTCGGCCTGGGTGGCGACATCGGCCTTAGGCAGCATCCGGTAGTCGATGGAGACGAAGCAGAAGCCATTGTCGAGCAGGAAGCCCGGCTTGACGTTGACGTTGGCGCGATCGCCGGCCCGCCAGGCGCCGCCATGGATGAAAAAGACCACTGGCAGGCCGCTTGCGCCATCGCGCGAATAGATGTCGAGCTTGGCCGGTCCGTAGTCGAAGGTCTGCGGGGACGGCGAGCGCCGGGGCGATGCCGCCGAAGCGCTGGCCGGCAACAAAGCCATTGATATCAAAAGCAGCGTTCGCCGATCGATCATAATCTAAACGTCACCGGCCGGCCTGATCCTCAGCCTTGCGATCCGGTTCTTGTCGCGCTTCATGACGACGAAGCGCTTGCCGTGAAAGGTGAAAGCCTGCTTCTCGTCCGGGATCAATTGCGTCTCGTGGATGACGAGACCGGCAATGGTGGTGGCTTCCTCGTCCGGCAAGTCCCAGTCGAGCGCCCGGTTCAGGTCGCGGATCGGCACAGTGCCGTCGACGACGACGGAGCCGTCGGCTTCCTGCTTGACGCCCTGAATGTCGATATCGTGCTCGTCGGCGATCTCGCCGACGATCTCCTCGATGATATCCTCCAGCGTCACCAGCCCCTCGACCTCGCCATACTCATCGACGACGATGGCGAAATGCGCCTTGCGACGCAGGAAGGCGTTGAGCTGTTCCTGCAGCGTCGTGGTGTCGGGCACGAACCACGGTTTTGTCGCGATCTTCATCACGTCGATCTGGGAAAAGTCGTTGCCGACATCGTTCAGCGCGCGCAGCAGGTCCTTGGCATGCAACACGCCCACGATGTTGTCGAGTGAGCCCTTCCACAAGGGCATGCGGGTATGCGGGCTCTGCAGGATCTCGCGCACCAGCGCTTCCGGCGGATTGTCGGCATTGACCGAGCGCATGTTCGTGCGATGGACCATGACATCGGACACTTCGAGCTCATCGAGGTCGGACAGGCGGCCGATGCGGGGGCGATCCTCACGCGCCATCTGGCCGTCGCGGCGAAAATCGTCGACGGCGCCGCGCGATTCATCATGGTTCGAACGCTGCGGCTCGATGCGCTGCAGTTCATAGCCGAAAGCGGCGAGCAGGCGCCTGCGAAAGACGAAAGCGAGCAGGCCGAGCCCGGCAAGGACAGCAGCGACGATCCAGCCGGCCTCGTTCATTCCGGGTGGCTTTTCTGCCGACCCGAACGGCTTTCCTGCTGATCCGGATGATTCTCCCTTAGAAACGACAGCACTTCCGACGCCGGCACGTCCCTGGCGATGAAAGCCTGACCGATGCCACGCGTCAGGATGAAGGTCAGCGTGCCGCGCGAGACCTTCTTGTCCTGGGTGATGAAGGCCAGCAGCGCCTCGGAATCAGGCAATTCGCCCGGAATATCGGCCATGCGCCAAGGCAGGCCAGCGGCGCGGAGGTGCGCCTCGACGCGCGCCGCATCGTCGGGACTTGCCAGATTGAGGCGGGACGAAAAGCGATAGGCCAGCGCCATGCCGATGGCGACCCCCTCGCCGTGGACGAGACGGGCGCTGTCATAGCTGGTGGCGGCCTCGAGTGCGTGGCCGAACGTGTGGCCGAGATTGAGCAGCGCGCGGTCGCCGGTCTCGAACTCGTCGCGGGCGACGACATCGGCCTTGGCGCGGCAGGCTTCGGCGATGGCCTCGGCTCGCTTCGGGCCGCCGGCAAACACTTGGCCCCAGTTTTCCTCCAGCCAGGCAAAGAAGTCGGGACGGTCGATGAGCCCGTATTTGGCGAGTTCGGCATAGCCGGCTCTGAATTCCCGGATCGGCAGCGTGTCGAGCACTTCGGTGTCGGCCAGCACCAGCCTCGGCTGATGGAAGACGCCGACGAGGTTCTTGCCGCGCGCACTGTTGATGCCGGTCTTGCCGCCAACCGAAGAGTCGACCTGCGCCAGCAGCGAAGTCGGGATCTGCACGAAATTCATGCCGCGGCGTACGATCCCGGCGGCAAATCCGGCCAGATCGCCAATGACGCCGCCGCCGAGCGCGATGACGACATCGCCGCGCTCAAGCCTGGCCGCCAGAACGCCGTCCACCACCTCCTCGAGATGCGCGAAACTCTTGGTCTTTTCCCCAGCCGGCAGCGTGATGACGGCAGGCTGGATGCCGCCCTTTTCAAGGCCGGCCTTCAACGTGTCGAGATGTGCTGCGGCGACATTGACGTCGGTGACCACCGCGGCGCGCCTGCCCGGCAGGCGGAGCGAAATCTCGGTACCGGCGCGCGAAAGCAGGCCGGAGCCGATCAAAATGTCATAAGCACGATCGCCGAGCCCGACTTCGACAGTGACTGTCGCATTGATGCTCATGATCGCACCTCGCCTGTCGTGGCTCCAACGCCGAAATACCCGCAAAGCGCGCTCACCACCTCGGCCGCAATGACCTCCTTGCGATCGTCGCGGGTCGGCACGGTGACATCGGCGGCTGCGTAGACCGGATAGCGCTCGGCCATCAACCGCTCGATCACGGCGCGGGGGTCGGCGCTTTTGAGAAGCGGCCGGTTCTGCTTCTTGGAAACGCGGTCCATCAGGAGGTCGATCTCGGCCTTCAGCCATACCGACACGCCATGGCCGGCAATGGCTTCCCGCGTCTGCGCGCTCATGAACGCGCCGCCACCCGTCGACAGCACCTGCGGGCCATGTTCCAGCACGCGCAGGATGACGCGCTGCTCCAGCGCCCGAAACTCGGGCTCGCCATAGCGCTCGAACAGTTCCGGGACGCTCATGCGCGACACGCTTTCGATTTCCTGGTCGCTGTCGATGAAAGGCAGCCCCAACATCGCCGCCACCTTGCGGCCGATCGCCGTCTTGCCGGCACCCATGAGGCCGACAAAGACGACGGAACGGCTGCCCAGCCGATCGAGCAGCGCGGCATAGCTCTCATCAGGAGGATTTGCTGGTAGCGCGTTCATGACACCATGATGTTTCTAAGCAGGTTCCGCAAAATGTCCCACGGTTTTGCGACAACAACCTGCGACAAACCAAAGAATCTAGCAGCCCACCAATGCCTGCTTAGGACCTCTTTGCCGGCGTATCGACATCAAAAGCCTGTTTGCGTCAAGCGTGGTGCGCGCCGAGCTTCGTCCTTGAATTGGCCGGATTGGCGTCTCATAAGGGCGCAGGGTTTGGAAACGCAGAACAAGAAGACGGGCGAAAATTGATGCCGACACTGTTCCGCTTTGTCGTGACGCTCACGATTCTGGCCGGCATTGTCTATGGCGCGATGTTCGCTCTGGCGATGTTCGTCGAGCCGAGAAAGGCCGAAATGAGCGTGCGCATCCCTCCCGAAAAGCTGAACCCCAAGAAAAACTGACCAAAAAGAAAAATTGACCCGAAAGAAATGAACAGCGCAGCCCGCATCGAAGCCTTTCTGGAAATGATGAGCGCCGAGCGGGGTGCGGCCGAAAACACGCTTTCCAGCTATCGCCGCGACCTCGAAGACGCTTCGGCCGAGATCGACGGCGGGCTTGCCGGTGCCGTCGCCGCCGATATCCGCGCCTATCTCGACGACATCGCCGCGCGCGGTTTTGCCGCCACCTCGCAGGCGCGCAAACTGTCGGCGATCCGCCAGTTCTTCAAGTTCCTTTACGCCGAGGGCCTGCGCGGCGACGACCCGACCGGAACCCTGGACAGTCCGAAGAAGGGCCGGCCGCTGCCGAAGACGATGAGCGAGGCCGATACCGGCCGGCTGATCGACCGTGCAGCGCAAGAGGCAAGTGACGCCTCGCTGAACGACGGCGACAGTCTGGCGGCGCTGCGCCTGCATGCGCTGGTCGAGGTGCTCTACGCCACCGGCCTGCGCGTTTCCGAACTGGTCGGCCTGCCGGTGACGGTGGCGTTGCGCGACGATCGTTTCTTCATGGTGCGCGGCAAGGGTGACAAGGAACGCATGGTGCCGCTGTCGGCAAAGGCGCGCCTGGCGATGCGGGCCTGGCTCGCTGCCCGGGCAACGGTGCCGGCTCTTGCAAACAGCCCGTTCCTGTTTCCGGCAGCAGGCGATAGCGGCTATCTCTCCAGGCAGGTCTTCGCACGCGAGCTGAAAGGCCTCGCCGCGCGGGCCGGCATCGCCTCGGCGAAAATATCGCCGCATGTGCTGCGCCATGCTTTCGCCAGCCATCTCCTGCAGAACGGCGCCGATCTCAGGGCCGTGCAGCAGTTGCTTGGCCATGCCGATATTTCAACGACGCAGATTTACACGCATGTGCTGGAGGAGCGGCTGGTGCGGCTGGTCAACGAACATCATCCGCTTGCCGACTAGGCGTCATATCGCTATGTGAGGACCACGTTCCATCGCCCGGAGCCTCTATTTCCTGGGTTCCGCCAGTCATTGCCTCCCGGTCTATCGGTCCGCTCAAGAATGTACAATTACCTCGATTTCGAAAAGCCGGTCGCCGATCTCGAGGGCAAGATCCTCGAGTTGAAGAAACTCGCCGAGAATGGCGAGGCGGTCGATGTCGGCGATGAGATCAGCCGTCTCGAGAAGCGCGTGCGCGACGCGCTGCGCGACATCTATAAGGCGCTGACGCCGTGGCAGAAGGTGCAGGTGGCCCGCCATCCGGACAGGCCGCATTGCGTCGACTACATCAAGGGTCTGTTCAACGATTTCACGCCGCTCGCCGGCGACCGCAATTTCGGCGAGGACCAGGCGATCGTCGGTGGCTTCGCCCGCTTCCGCGGCGAGCCGGTGGCGATCATCGGCCAGGAAAAAGGTTCGGACACGGCCAGCCGGCTGAAGCACAATTTCGGCTCGGTGCGACCGGAGGGCTACCGCAAGGCGGTGCGGCTGATGGAACTCGCCGACCGCTTCAATATCCCGTTGCTGACGCTGGTCGATACGGCCGGTGCCTATCCCGGCGTCAACGCCGAGGAGCGTGGCCAGGCGGAAGCCATCGCCCGCTCGACCTCGGCCTGTCTCGGCCTGAAGGTGCCGTCGATCTCGGTAGTCATCGGCGAAGGCGGCTCGGGCGGTGCCATTGCGATCGCCACCGCCAACCGCGTCTACATGCTCGAGCACGCCATCTATTCGGTGATCTCGCCGGAAGGCGCCGCTTCGATCCTGTGGCGTGACACCACCCGCTCGAAGGATGCAGCGACCAACATGAAGATCACCGCCCAGGATCTGCTGGAGCTGAAGATCATCGACGCCATCATTCCCGAACCGCTGGGTGGCGCCCATCGTGGCCCGGAAGCGGTCATCGCCGCCACCGGCGACCTCATCGCCAAGACGATGAAGGAGTTCTCCGGCGCCAATACCGATTTTCGCGAGCAGCGCCGCGAGAAATACCTGGCTATGGGGCGCAACCTCTAGACCATGATCCCGGAAAGTGGGAACCGGTTTTCGGAAACGATCATGGTCAGACTAGAGGATTCAGCCTATCTGATTGAAATCGGACGGACCGCGAAACGTTTTCAGCGCCGCAATGTGGCGAGATTGAGCACTTCCGCCACAAAAATGCCGCGGCATTCGGTTCAATCAACTTGCCGTAAGGGGATGCGCCCGGCGCTTGCGGTAAGGAATTTTCAAGGTTAACGGGCTTAGGGTTGGGCTAACGGCGCTGATGCCTGCGGTCCAAAAGAAAAGACATAGCCATAATCATGTTTGCCAAGCTTGCCCGCACCGGACTTCTGATTGCCGCGATAGGCATCGCCGGCTGCACCGATTCTTCGGTGAAGGACTTCGCCCCACAGGCCAACAAGCCGTTGCCCGACAAGATCCTGGCCAGCATGAAGGCCAAGGGCATGACCCGCACCTCGCCGGTGATGGCCCGCATCTTCAAGGAAGAAGGCAAGCTCGAAATCTGGAAGGCCAAGACCAACGGCCGCTACGACTTGGTCGCCAGCTACGACATCTGCAAATGGTCGGGCAAGCTGGGTCCCAAATTCACCGAAGGCGACCGCCAGGCGCCGGAAGGCTTCTACACGGTCCGTCCGGCGCAGATGAATCCGCGGTCGAACTACCACCTTGCCTTCAACATCGGCTATCCTAACGTTTACGACCGCGCCAATGGCCGCACCGGTTCCCATCTGATGGTCCATGGCGCCTGCTCGTCGTCGGGCTGCTATTCGATGACCGACGCGCAGATCGAGCAAATCTACGCCTTCGGCCGCGATGCTTTCCAGGGCGGGCAGACCGAATTCCAGATCCAGGCCTTTCCGTTCCGCATGACCGCCGCCAACATGGCGCGCTATCGCAAAGATCCGAACTACGAATTCTGGAAGATGCTGAAGGTCGGCTACGACAATTTCGAGATCACCAAGGTGCCGCCGAAGGTCGACGTCTGCGAGAAGCGCTACGTCTTCAATCAGGTCGCGCCCGACGGCGCGACGTTCGATCCGGCCGGCGCCTGCCCTGCGACGACGCAGCCGGATTCGCTGAAGAGCGCCTTCAATGCTTACCAGAGCACCTACGAAGCGGCCTTCAACGGCGCGGTCAAGGCCAGCGTGCCGGCCCCCAAGCCGACCATTGCCGGGATCAAGGAAGCCAGCATTGTTTCCGAATGGTCGAAAAAGCGCGCCCGTGGCGAACGCGTGCCGATCGAGCCGCCATCGCTCAACGCCGACGGCTCGTTGACGGCCACGGCGCGCATGGGCCGCATCGATTCGCCGGCCGGCCGCAAGATGGCCGCGCTCGATGCGGAAAAGGCCGCCAAGCAGAAGGCCGAGGAGCAAAGGCTTGCCGCCATAGAAGCGGCCAAGGCCGAGAAAGAGGCGGCCAAGGCTCAGGCTGTAGCCGAAACGGAAGCGGCCAAGATTAATTCGCTGGCCGAAGAGGGGGATGCCATGGCCGCGGCCGAAGCGCCTGTCGCTACCGCGACAATCGCGTCGCCCCCAGAGGCCGCCCCGGCCGAAACGCAGGCGGCCAATGCCGATGAAAGCAGGGTCACAAAGCTGAAGAACAAACTGCTCGGCATGTTCGGCGGCTAAGGTCTCGCTTGGCCAAGCCCACTTCCGTCTATGACCTCAAGGGCCTGAACTGCCCCCTGCCTGTGCTGAAAGCAAAAAAGCGGCTGGCAGCGATGCGGCCGGGCAGCCGGCTCTGGCTTGAGACCACCGACCCGCTCGCCGTCATCGACATTCCGGCCTTCTGCTCCGACGCCGGTCATCAATTGGTCGAAACGACAGCAGTTTCCGGTGGTCATCGCTTTCTGGTCGAGCGCGGCGGGATCGCCTGAGTCTCGACTTCGCTCCTCCTGCCAACTGTGCGCTGCGGCGTTCGGAAATTGAAGCTACCGCCCGGCAATGGCCAGCGGGTTGTTTTCCAGCGCTGCGCGGTCGGGTGTGTCGATCGACGGCCGGTTGGTGAAGGCGGCAAACAGCCGGCGGACGTAATCCTCCGGCATGTCGAGCGTGATCAGCACCAGCCTCGTGCCGCGTTGGCCGTCCGGCCAGGACGGCAGGCGCGCCGGCGGATGCAGGACTTTTTGCACGCCGTGGACGACCAGCGGCCGCGACGGGTCTTCCAGCAATTCGATGACGCCTTTCATGCGCAGCAGGCGCTCGCCATGTGCCGACCGTAACAGGTCGAGGAACATTTCGATTGCCGAAAACGGCACCGGCCCGTCATGAACGAGCGAGTAGGAGCGCACGCGGGAATCGTGCCGATGGTCGTGGTCATGGTCATGGTCGCCGTGGTCGTCATGATGGTGGTGATCATGGGCGGCGTCCTCGCCGAGCCAGCGTTGCACATCGGCGGACTTGGTGGCTGGGTTGTAGAGGCCGCAATCGAACAGTGCCGCGACATCGGTCCTCCTGTCGCCGGCATCGAGCAGCTCCGCACTCGGATTGATCTGTCGCAGCCGTGCCCGCAAGGCCGCGACATCGCGCGAATCGGTGGCCAGATCGGCTTTCGTCAGCACGATTCGGTCGGCGACGGCCGCCTGCTTCACCGCCTCGACATGGGCGTCGAGCGTCGCATTGCCGTTGACCGCATCGACCAGCGTGATGACACCGTCGAGCCGGAAGGCCTGGACCAGCGCCGGATGCGCCATGATCGACTGCAGCACCGGCGCCGGATCGGCGAGGCCGGTGGTTTCGATGACGACGCGGGCAAGCCGGGCGATGCGGCCGGTCTGCAGCCGGTCGACGAGATCGGCCAGTGTGTCGACCAGTTCGCCGCGCACTGTGCAGCAGAGGCAGCCGTCGGAAAGCTGGATGATGCCGTCGGAGGCCTGTTCGACCAGGAGATGGTCGATTGCCACCTCGCCGAACTCGTTGATGATGACCGCGGTATCGGCGAGGGCTGGATCCCTGAGCAGCCGGTTGAGCAGCGTCGTCTTGCCGGCGCCGAGAAAGCCGGTCAGCACCGAGACGGGGATGGGAAAGCCGCTGCTCATCAGGCTAGTTCAAGGCCTTGGCGGACTGGCCGTCCCGGGCCGCCGTGGCAGAACCGATCACTGTCGGCTCGGCACCGGGCGGCGTCGGCAGATCGGGGCGCCAGCTCGGCAGCGGCACGTCGGCATATTCCCTGCCCGATGCATCGAGCATCGCCTTCGGCTTCGGCCCGGTGGCGCCGCCAAGGCCGACGGCGACCAAAGTCGGCACATGGTCGAGCTTTTCCCGATACGGCGATTTTGGCGCATCCTTATCGCCGACGGGGACGGCAGCTTCCGACTGCTCCTTAGCCGGCTTCTTCTTGCAAAGCTCGTCATGCATGTCGTTGACCGATGTCGTGTCGCCATAGGCAGGCAGTGCCCCGACCGTGACCCAGCTCGGCTCAGGCGCCGCGAAACCCTGGTCGAGCAATCTCGCCGCGGTCTCGGCACGGGTGATGGTCGACTGTTCGCCGAGCACCACCGCGACCAGCGTGCGGCCGTTACGCGTTGCCGAGCCGATCATGTTGTAGCCCGAGGAACAGACGAAGCCCGTCTTCATGCCGTCGGCACCCGGATAGCGGCCGATCAGAAGATTGTAGTTCGAGATCTGCTTCTTGCCGACGGCGAGGCCCTCGATCGAGAACCATCCGGCATATTGCGGAAATTCCGTGCGGATCGCCATCACCAGCAAGCCGAGGTCGCGCGCCGTCGTATACTGGTCCGGCGAAAAGAGCCCGTTCGGGTTGACGAAATGCGATCCGGTCATGCCGAGCCGGCGTGCCTCGGTGTTCATGCGTTCGGCGAAAGCGGCTTGCGAACCGCCGATGTTCTCGCCGACGGCCATGGCAACGTCGTTGGCCGATTTGACCAGCATCATCTTCAGCGCATTGTCGAGCCGCATGACCGAGCCCGCCTTGAAGCCCATTTTGCTCGGTGGCTCGCCGGCGGAACGTTTCGTGACCTTGATCGGCGAATCGAGCTTGACCTCGCCGGCCGCGATCGCACGGAACGTCACATAGGCGGTCATCAGCTTGGTCAGCGAGGCAGGATACCAGCGCTTGAAAGCCTCCTGATGCTGGAGGATCTTGCCATTCTCCAGGTCGAACACAATCGTCGGATTGGCGAGAGCCGGTCCGGCCAGCACCGGAAGCGCCACGGCGCCCGCCAGCAATAGTTTGAGGAAATGCCTATACCGCATGGTGGAATCCGAAATCGCCTCTTGCCGCAGTCGCCTCTGGCTCCGTAAGATTTGTTACGCAATCGCCAGCATGGTGATCCGGCCCTCTATCCGGATCGCAATCTTGCGGTGCTATTTAGCCTATGTGACATCAAGATGGCAAAGTGCCTGAATGACAATTGTAAAACATCAGGCACAATTACAAAGCAGCAGGCAGAACCCGTCTGCTCCAACAGCGAGATGGAATCATCATGCCGATCCTCAACCGCGCCGCCGAACTGCAAGACGAGGTCGCCGGCTGGCGTCGCCATCTGCACCAGACGCCAGAGCTGAATTTCGATGTCTTCAAGACCGCCGCCTTCGTCACCGAGAAGCTGAACGCCTTCGGTTGCGACGACGTGGTGACCGGCCTTGGCAAGACCGGCGTCGTCGGCATCATCCGCGGCCGCCTGGGCGAAGGCACGACCATCGGCCTGCGCGCCGACATGGACGCGCTGCCGCTCAATGAGATCACCGGCAAATCCTACGCCTCGACCGTTCCGGGCAAGATGCACGCTTGCGGCCATGACGGCCACACCGCGATGCTCTTGGGTGCTGCCAAATATCTCGCTGAGACGCGCAATTTCGCCGGTTCCGTCGCGGTGATCTTCCAGCCCGCCGAAGAAGGCGGCGGCGGCGGCAACGAAATGGTCAAGGACGGCATGATGGAGCGCTTCGGCATCTCCAAGGTGTTCGGAATGCACAACATGCCGGGCCTGCCAGTCGGCCAGTTTGCGATCAAGCCGGGCCCGATCATGGCGGCAACCGCCGAATTCACCATCACCGTCAAGGGCCGGGGCGGGCATGCGGCGATGCCGCACGGCACGATCGACCCGATCGTCATCACCAGCCAGCTCGTCGGCGCTCTGCAGACGATCGCCTCGCGCAGCACCGATCCGGTCGAGGCTGTCGTGGTGTCGGTGACAAAGTTCCACGCCGGCGACGCCTACAACGTCATCCCTGAGAGCGCCGAGATCGCCGGCACCGTGCGCACGCTGAAGAAGGAGGTCGCCAGGAAGGCCGAAGAGCGCGTGCGCGCCATCTGTGAGGGAGTGGGCGCGGCCTTCGGCGCGACGATCGAGGTCGACTACAATGCCAACTATCCCGTCACCTACAACCATGCGGAAGAGACAGTCTTTGCCAGTGACGTCGCGGCTGACATCGCCGGCGAGGCCCATGTGCACCGTGCCATTCAGCCGGTGATGGGCGGCGAGGACTTCTCCTACATGCTAGAGGCGCGGCCTGGCGCCTTTATCTTCATCGGCAATGGCGACACCGCCGGTCTGCACAACCCGGCCTACGACTTCAATGACGAGGTCATCCCGCACGGGATGAGCTATTGGGTGAAGCTGGCGGAGACGGCGCTGGCGGCCTGATGATGTGCCTGAGCCCGTCCTTGCTTGACCTGAGGGTGCGCTGCTGCGATTTTGAGATGGCGACAAGGCCATCGAGCTCAGGACGTGGCGATGCTCCGATCGTCACTTCCGACCGGACGGCTACCGCGCAAGACCGAAGGCAATGCCTACCGCAATGCCGATCCCTATACCCGCAATGATGTTGTCCAACGCGACGCCGATTGCCACGCCGATCACAACGCCGAGTGTGATGTGTTTGGCATCTATCATGTCTGGTCATGTAGAGTGGAAGAGGAGAGCCGCAACCGCTGGCCATCCGCCGGCTACCAACCGATGTTGCCTGGATCGCTACGGGCCGCTCTTTGGGTCGTCGACCTTCAGCGCCTCCATGACGGGCCCCAGATCACTCTCTTCGGCCGGGTCCGTAGCCGGTGGCTGTTCGCCTGTCCGGGCCTTGTGCAGAGCTCTCTCGATGGCCTCTTCGATGTCGCCGATCTCGTCTTCGCGTACCTCGTGACCGTAGCCGGCCGCGTCGGCATCTTGCTCGAATTGCTGAGCCAGGACCGCCACGCTCACTTCGCTTTCAGCGGGCAGGTCGCCGACGTTCTCCTGGAGCCAATTTTCAAAGAACTCTTTCGTGGCGCTCATGCGACATCTCCTTCGGCACACTAAAGCGCGTGGTGGTCCGAAGTTCCGCTATCCCCAGGTTATCTTTGCGATCCACTCGCAACCGACCGATCTGCGCCAAACCTGCCTCTGTCGGTAGCTAATCAAGTTGTCCGGTTTTGGTAGCACATCACTTGTCCGCTTCAGTTTGCGTCGAAGCGGTTCACGCGGCTTGCCTGATGGGGCAAGTGTCTTGGATTGCGGCGCCATTGGGCATGTATCGTGCAATGCGGCGCGGCCCGTGGAAGACTGCGAGCGTGCCATCCGGGTACTGCCTGATCTTGACCGTGGCTTTGACAAAGTGATGCCGGATCGGGCTCTGCGGCAGCTGCAATCGCAGGCGCGCGAAGGCGATCGTGTTGTCGCGGGCAACGACGCGCTCCTCTTCGATGCACAGGATCTGGGCCAGTTGTTGCGGGTCGGCGGCGACAAAGGCGCTGTCCTGGACCGCGGGCGGCGTGGCGAAGCGGGCATTGTGAGCCGGCAGGTAGGTCTGTGCGATGAAGCGATTGGCGGTCTCGATATCGGCAATTCCAGCCAGCGCCAGCTCTCTGGGCAGCCGATCCTGCAAGGTGGAGAACATTCGCTCCGAGCGGCCTCGCGCTTCAGGCGAATAGGCTGGAATATGTTCGATACCCAGCCGATCGAGCGCCCGGCCGACCTGGGTCAGGCGGATCTTGTCGACAGTGCCGCCGGCCTTGAGCGTCACGAAATAGTGGCTGCCGCGATCGCTGTAGAGGCTCGACGGCAATCCCTTGGCGACGAACGTCTCCAGAAGCCCCCGAAAGCTTGACGCCGTGCCTTCCTCCTCGATCAGGAAAGCCGAATAGATCGTGCTCGTCGCATCGTCCATCGTCACGATCAGATCCAGCATCGGCTCACCCGCCAGCCATCGATGACGGCTGCCGTCCTGGTGTAGCATCATCCCCTCGCACGGCTTCCTCTCCCGCTTGCGCCGGTGAGCACCGCGCCGCTTGGCCCGTTCCACCAGACCCGCCGCGTGAAGCTGCGTCTTGATGAAGGTGTAGCCCCAGCTGAAGTGGTGATCACGCAGCAGGTGCTCGTGGAAATGCGTCACGTTCCAGCCAAGGTAGCGATGACGATAAAGCTCCAGCATCTCCTCGATCGCTTCCGCAGGCACCCGACGCGTCGAAAGCTTGCCCAAACGCCGGTCAAGCAACCCAGCCTCCCCGGCCTCTTCGTAACGGTCGCGGTAGCGCCGGAATTGCCGCTCCGACATGCCAAGCAACTCGCCTGCCTCCATCATCGATAGATCGCCGCCATTCCAGCGGCTCAATACGTCGCGAAACTTCTGCATTCTCCGGTCCTGTAGCCACGCTGCCCGCTTCATCCCCAGCCTCCATTCGCTGGCGATAAAACCGGACAACTCACGTGCTACCTAATCCGGACAACTCATGTGCTTACGACATGCGCCAAACCTGCCTCTTGGCGAAACGATCCGAAGCGGCTATGTGTCGGGCCGCGTGGTCCCGTAGCTCAGTAGGATAGAGCGGCAGATTCCTAATCTGTAGGTCACAGGTTCGATTCCTGTCGGGATCACCACTCAGTCACGGCAGACATGGCCCATATCGGTCGGCTCCAAATTCGCTCGACTTATCCGAGGGTTAGCCCCAGTGGTCTTTGCATATCAGGGCTGAGCCGCGCGATCCGTCTCTGCTTCCGCCGAGTTTTCAAGGCCCGTCTCTGTGCCTGTCTTTCCGAGCCCTAATGTTTTTGTGACCGATGCAAAGAGATTGTTGACGTAACCTGCTCTTAGAGAGCTGGAAGTGACCAGGCATATTAAAAGCCTAGAGCGGACTCCTGCTCGCTCCAATCAACCGGCAGATCGACTAGCCGAGCGAGTCGCCGAGCGGTTAGGTTCACAGGTTGAATGCCCGACAAGATGCCGTCCACGATCCCCGGAGCGAGGAATGCTAGTGGCAATGCCTTGCTTAGGTCGGCACGATGGATGCCGGTAACTTTCGACAATTCAGAGATGCTGCGAACCGACCCATTCGTCAGCGCCGACAGCACGGAGTGCGACCTTGCCAGCAGTTTGACAAGGCTCGGGTCAGGAGCCTGATCGCGCTTTGGTTGATCCCCAATAATCAAGCGCGCCTCATTTCCACGCCTTTGGATCTTGCATGTGACGGTGATTTTGTGAGTCTCCCCGGCGCTGACGGGTCGTTGGGACCTTGCTGCATCGGATTGTCCGTCGCCCTGCGGATCTAGGATCACACTCACCAAAGCAGCAGGATTGATTGCGAGATCAATAGTCTCGGGCAAGAGTGTTATCCTGATGATCGCAGTTTTGACGATCGATCTACGCTTTGCTTTACATCCTGGCGAGTCGCTCAAGAGCCCATCTGCCTCGCTCAAACCGCTCGCGATCTTATCCCTTGATGCGTATTGCTCTATCCATTCAGCCAGTCGCGATTTGTCGTTCAGCAAAGCAATCATCTGTTGATCGACCATCGCTTCCAGTTCGTCAGTCGGAACTCTCCAGCCGCTGTCGTCTTTGCGCCGAGCGACCTTCAGCCGGTTCGAGATGTAGTAGCGATAGCGCTTGCCGTGATTGTTCACATAGGCAGAGCTCAATCGATCGCCGGTTTCGTCAAAGACAAGGCCGGTGAGCAGATGTAGGTCCGCGGCATTCGATCGCGATCGGCGTTTCGGCCCTTGCTCCTTCAGCAGTGCCTGGACCGATGCAAATAACTCCGCGTCTACAATCCGCTCATGAGCGCCTTCGTAGCATGTGTCTTTATGACGAGACTGGCCGATATAAACTGGGTTTGAAAGCAGGTGATAGAGTCGACCGCGACTGATCGGATATTGAAGGGGATTGCCCTCGTCCACCGTTTGGCTTTGATTGAGCTCATCGGCCAAGGCCAGCACCGACTTCAGTTCCAAGTAGCGCTTGAATAGCGATCGGATTGTTGCCGCCGCTGTTTGATCGACAACGAGCTTCTTGTCGACAGCGCGATAGCCGAGCGGGATGGTGCCGCCCATCCATATGCCTTTCTTTCTGGATGCGGCGATCTTGTCGCGGATACGCTCTGCGGTCACTTCCCGCTCGAACTGAGCGAATGAAAGAAGCACGTTGAGCGTCAGCCTGCCCATCGACGTCGTTGTGTTGAATTGCTGGGTGACAGAAACAAACGACACGCTGTGAGCATCGAAAGTTTCAACGATCTTGGAAAAGTCCATCAGCGATCGCGTGAGCCTGTCGATCTTGTACACGACCACCACATCAATGCGCTTATCACGAATGTCTTGAAGCAGGCGTTTTAAGGCCGGCCTCTCCATTGTCCCGCCTGAGATGCCGCCATCGTCGTAGAAGTCGGGAATGAGCTTCCAACCCAGACCAACTTGCGAGGCGATGAAGGCAACGCAAGCCTCGCGCTGCGCATCAAGTGAGTTGAATTCCTGCTGAAGACCCTCTTCGGTGGATTTGCGGGTGTACACGGCACAGCGCAGTTTCTGCTGGTTGCTCATAGCCCGAAGAACCTCGGACCGGACCAGTGGGCGCCAGTGATCTTGCGGGCGATGGCGGAGAGAGACTGATAGATCTTGCCTTCGAACAAGAGCCCCTCTGCAGTCACGTCGACAATGTGGGTCTTGCCGTTCCAATCGCGCAGCAGGCGAGTCCCCTTCGACAGGGAGCGACGCGGCTTCGAAGCTGGGTCGGCATTTTTGCAATCGCCGTGCCCATTTGAAGTCTCCGGCACCGAGCCTGATGCCCTTCCCGATCCATTGATGCCGACCTGTCGCACTGCTTCGGCGAGGCGCCTCTTTGTCTCAGTCGACAAACCTCCGAGCCTCTTCGCTTGCAGATGCCAAGCGACCGCTCTCACTAAGAGTTCACGCCGCACCCCGCTCGGCGGCGGGCACCCATAGATCTTGATCCACCGCGCCGCGAGTTCGTCGCGAGAGAGGTCGCCGAGCGCGGCGACCTCCTGTTCGATCTTTATATCGATAGCCATGGCTTCAATCAGCCTTGGCCTTGCTGTCGAGCCGATAATGTCGGACACCGTCCTTGCCAATTTCGCTGACCAGAGGCAGGCCCAGCTTCTTCTTCACAGTTCCGGAGAGAAACCCGCGCACCGGATGAGGCTGCCAGCCGGTCGCCTCGATCAACGCCTGAAGGGTAGCGCCTTTGGCCAATCGAAGCTTCTTCAAGACGATGTCCGTCTTCGTGTCGACAGGCTTCGGGCTCTTGCTTTTGTTCGCGACTTCCGCATGCGCAGCTGTCTGCTTCCGAAGGCGCTTCCGTGGTGTCACTGCCACTTGAAGTGAAACGTTTTCGGGCTCGCCAGCCCCCGTGCTTTCTGTTTGCTCAGTTTCTGCAACGTGCATTGCTCTTCTCCATCAATACCGACATCGGACCGTCCAATGCCGGTACTGACTGGAGCCCGCACTGGGCGGGCTTTAGCCGACGCAGGGGCCGCGCCGGACCTCAACAGCAATGCTTGCCGCTCCAACGAAGTCCAGCGCATTAATGAATTCTTCGATGGCCGCTTTGCGCCGCATATCGGTCATCGAGATGCCTCTGCCTGCGCCTGAAAGCGGACATTCTCGAAGCCGGGCATAATTTAAATTTAGAACATCTTTCGCCGCGGCCGGCGCAGGTTCAGCCGGAAGTAGGAAATGTTCGACGAGATACCTGTCTATGCCCAGACCCACAATGACGCTCTACCTGAAGAATCTTCAGGCCAAGGCTTTCATGGTTTGCGGGATCGATTCTCAGGATCTGCGTCCATCGTCTTGAGCTGACGCACTCAGGCGTCAGATGGCGAGGCAGGCACGCGCTATTCTTTCCGACAGGAACGGTGCAAGGCTTGCGAGATTGAGCCTTAGTGAGCAACATGAGTTTGCGAAGCTTTTGGAGAAGCTCACTACCGAGCGTTACGCGAACTTCACATTGGTCAGTTCTTGAGACGCGTCCCAGAGGCGCGAGGCCACGGTGGTATCAAGAGCCTGCTTGGGAGGGGTCTCCTCAATCGGATAGCCACGCATTCCACCCATACCGTCGGGTCCATAGTAGGCGCCGTCCCGCGCCGCCGGATCAGTCGCAGCGTAAAGCGTGGGCAAGGCGCCTTGCCATGCAGGCTGGAACAGGAACGGCAGAAAGCGGCGCGCCCTGGCGGCGAGACTCGACCGGCCGGATCCATTTACGATTAGATCGGTGCGCGTGATGCCCGGATGCGTCGCCAGGCTTTCAAGGCCCCATCCGGCCGCCTTGCTGCGCCGGCTCAGTTCGAAGGCGAACATGATGCAGGCAAGCTTCGACTGGCTGTACACCTGCATCGGTTTATATCGGCGCTCAGCCTGCAGATCGTCGAAGGCGATCGCGCCGTTGCGCGCCGCCACGCTGCCTAAGGTCACGACGCGCTGCTTCTGCCCCCTCTTCAGGAGCGGAAGCAGATGCGCCGTAAGGGCGAAATGGCCGAGATAATTCGTGCCTAGCTGGAGCTCGAAACCGTCGCTTGTCAGGCGCCGCTCCGGCGGCCTCATGACACCGGCATTATTGATCAGAAGGTCGAGGCTGTTTTGCTCCTGGGCCAGCTGCGCGGCGAAGCCGGCGATCGAAGCGAGCTCGGCAAGATCTAACTTTCCGAACCGAACCTGCGCACCTGGGACGGTTTTTCTGATCGCTGCCACGGCTTCAGCGCCCTTTTGCGGATTGCGCCCGGCGATGACAACGCTTGCGCCGACGCGGGCCAGGGCTAGCGCGTCCTCGTAGCCCAGCCCGCCAGTGCCGGTCACGACCACCGAGCGGCCGTGCTGTGATGGAATGTTCCTGGTTGTCCACTTCGTCATAAATGATCCTTTGCTTCCCGGCAGTGCAAAGAAAGATCGCGCGAGGATTGTCTCGACACACTGCTTCGTCTTCACCACCAGGATGCCTGTTGCCTCCCAAACCTCCATGCCTGAGGTCGCAAAAAACCTGCCTGATCCTACGGGCATGGGCCGCCAGGGAGGCAAAGGACAAAGCCGATCAGGTCATCGTCCGAGAGCGTTCGGGTTCGCGTAAGCAACCGGCTGGCCACCCTTGTCCGGACCGGCTTGGCGGAACGCAGCCCATCCCAACCGACGTACGACGAGCCGTCGTTCGTCAGGTTGGTGCGACCTCCCTATCCATCGCGCGTTCTCTGGCGTGAGACATGCAGGAGCGATGGAAGCTCCACCTCACGTCACTGCACGCGACGCAGCGTCATGGTCCGACCGAGCATGGGGGTGCCCCTGTAGGCGCGAAGCTCCAACTTTCCACTCACAAGCGCTGCTCGGGCGGAAGCGGTCTGACCGGTCGCGCCGCTGTAGAAATTTCCGCCTTCCCAGCGGCCGTCGGCGGCATCCCACTTGAGATTGGTCACGAGAACAGCGCGCTCCAGCGAACGGCTTCTGAGTTTCGGTTCCGGATTGAGGGTGTCCTTCTTGAAGGTCCTGCCGTCAGCCTCCATCAGCAGCTTTCCGTAGAGAACCCGGGCCGCGTAGGTTTCTCCGGCATCAAACATCTCGAGTTTGATGTTGCCGTCCTCGGATTCCCAGACGCCGATAATTTGATCCGGCGAAGAGGCCTGTGCGAAAGCCTCTCCAACTGGGTGCCCAATCATTCCTACTGTGAGAGCGGCGGCCAGCAGCGGCCCCTTTGCCGATTTCAGCATATACGTTTCCTTTCTGATGCTTGGGGCGGACGATCGCCGACAAAGGCCCATGCCGCCCGAGACTTCATGCGTGCAAAGCGATCCGGCTTTCAGCTCGGCAGAGCGCGCGAGACTGAAGCGATCCGAACGGTTTCTGAGGCAGTGCGTTGCAAAGGTATCCGCCAGCCGCACGATGGAGAATGCCTAGAAGCTCAAATTTTCTGCCTGATCCTCCGAGGTCAAAGTTGCCGCCGTTGGCCCGTCTCCGTCCAGTGATAACCAAGGCGAAGCGGCCTCCCTTGACATTTGTTTGGTGCCTTACATACTTGTTAGGTAGCTAGCGAGAGTGGAGAACGGATCGATG
Organism: Mesorhizobium sp. M0938; assembly: GCF_040319125.1. Classification (NCBI taxonomy): domain Bacteria; kingdom Pseudomonadati; phylum Pseudomonadota; class Alphaproteobacteria; order Hyphomicrobiales; family Phyllobacteriaceae; genus Mesorhizobium; species Mesorhizobium sp. M0938. The sequence goes on from NZ_JAMYNS010000024.1 coordinate 26,595, forward strand.
GTTGAGAAGCGGAAAGGCGCCGATCGCGACCTCGTCGGAGCCTGGGCAAAGCGGTGCTACTTCGCCGGCCGGGCGGTCATGGATTCTGTCCTGCGCCCTTATGATCTCGGCTCCGTGCAGTGGTACGTGCTCTACCAGCTCGCAACTGTTGGGCCGACCATGCAGCGTGATCTTGTGCGGCTGCTTGCGATCGAACGCGCGACAATGACCGGCATCGTCGCAACGCTCGTGCGCAAAGGTCTCGTGGAGCAAGAGCCCGATCGGACTGACCAGCGACAGAAGCTTCTCCGCATCACGGCCGCTGGCGCGAAGCTATGGGGCGAACTGCCTGATCTTTCCTTCATTCGCTCAGTGGCCTTCGACGGCATCGATGACGCCGACATCGCGATCGCGGTCGGGGTCCTCCGGACCGCGACAGATCGGCTTGAAAAGCTTCTCGAGAAAGGAACACATCCATGACAGTATTGATAACCGGCGCATCGGGGCTCGTCGGAGCCCGCCTTCTTCCGCGCCTTGTCGAAGCAGGGCTGAATTGCCGCGCGCTGATGCGCGGCGGAAAAGAGGCGCCCGCCGGGGTAACGGCGGTGGAGGCCGACCTTGTCGACCCTGCTTCACTCATGCAGGCGGTGGAGGGCGTATCGGCGATCATCCATCTCGCCGCGGTTTTTCGCACGCCCGACACCGACCTGATCTGGAAGAGCAACCTCGAAGGCACGCGCAACCTCATCGCCGCGACGAAAGCGCGTGCGCCCGACGCGCGGTTCATCCTGGCGAGCACTTCCAATGTCTATAACGCAGACAGCCCGCGTCCTGGCCGCGAGGACGATGTAGCCGAGCCGCAACAGGCCTATCCAGCCAGCAAGCTCGCTGCCGAGAACACGCTGCGCGAGAGCGGGCTGAACTGGTCGATCCAGCGGTTCGGGTTCGTCTATGGCGACAAGGACGGACATCTGGAAGAGTTGCCGCGACTTGTTGCAAATTTCAAAATGCATCCCGCCCAAAGGATGAGCATGGTTCATCATCGCGATATCGCCACCGCCATGAACCTCGCTCTGACCGGCGCTATGGATGGGCGCATAGTCAATATCGCCGATGAGGCGCCGACTTCGATCTACGAGCTTGTTGCGCTGGTCGGCGGAACAATGGAACCGTCTTCGGAGCCGCTCGCCAATCCCTGGCGCCTCCACATGGATGTCTCGCTCGCACGCAGTCTTGGTTTTCAGCCGATCGTGAGGACCGTTTATAAGGCTGTACAGGAAAACCTGATGTGATTGCGCGCCCGGTCGGCAGCTGACGACCGAAGGCGTATCCACGCCCTCTCAATGCATTTCTTCGTGGCATATCAAGAGGGCCGCTCCGAGCCGAGCCGGCAAGGAGCGACCTGCTGCAACACTGTGCCTAGGCTGTTCGCGCCTTGCGGCTGGCATACTGGCTATACATGCGCTGGTGGTTCAGCGCGTCCTGCTTCGGAGCGACGCCGAACATCCGGGAGTATTCGCGGCTGAACTGCGACGGGCTTTCGTAGCCGACCTTGTAGGCGGCTTCCTCGACGCTTGCCGCGTCCGCCACCATCAAGCGCCGTGACTCAAGAAGGCGCAGTTGCTTCTGGAACTGAAGCGGCGTCACCGAGGTGAGCTGCTTGAAGTGCTGATGAAACGATGACGGGCTCATGCGAGCCACCTCCGCCATTTGCTCCACCCGCAGCGTCTGCGTGAAGTTGGCGCGCAGGAAATAGATCGCCTTGGCAACCCGCATGAAATTCGATTCCGGCACGGCCAGACTGCAAAGGTCGGCGCCATGCGGGCCGGTCAGGAGCCAGAAGCAGATTTCGCGCATGACGGACGGATAGAGGATCGGAATCGCCTTCGGCGTCTGGGACATCCGGATCAGGCGCAGCACGCATTCCGCTAACGGTTCGTCGACCTTTCCAACGAACACGCATGGGCCAGGCGCGACAGGCGGAATGGGCGATGTCTCCAGCTGCTCCAGCACCTCGCGCAGCATCGTCACGTCGAGATCGACGGTGACGCCGATATAGGGCACCTGCGGACTTGCGTCGACGACCCGCCCGCTGGCCGGCATCTCCATGCTGACGACCAGGCACTCCATGGAGCCGTAGCGAAGTGTCTCCTCGCCGAAGAGAATTTCCTTCGCCCCCTGGGCCACGACGCAGAGCGACGGCCGGTAGATCTGCCGCATCGGCATACGCTGCTGGTAGGAACGAATGATGTTGACGCTTTCGATCTGCGTCGGGAACAGCCCCTCGCCGCCGCCCTGGCTTTCGATGTAAGCGGTGAGCCCGCTAATAAACGATGCCGACACGCGGACCTCCGATTGGTCTCGAGGCCAGCGCAACACTTGCCCTTCAGTCGACAACATATCGCCGCTTGTAGGAATAGGCAAGTTTATTGAGGTATCGGGCATTCTGGTCATTGGAGACTTCCTCTAGCTTGATGATGCCAGTCACAGCCAGGGAAGCGCCCAACATGACAGAAACCGCCAGGTCGTCAATAGATCGGCAACATGAACTGCCAACTATATCTAATACGAGCAGCCATGAATACGTTACGGGTCGGCGCGTCGCTGCTCTGCTCATTGTGCTGTTTCTTGTAAGCGCCACATCCCAGATCGATCGGATGCTTCCCTTCGTCCTGGCCGAGTCAATCAAGGAAGACCTTGAACTGAGCGACACCGAGGTGGGTTTGCTCACCGGCATCGCCTTCGCGGTCTGTTACACGCTGCTGTCGATGCCGCTCGCCCGCGCGGCCGATCGAGGATCGCCCCGGTTCGTCCTAGTCTTGTGCATCTTGCTCTGGACCGCGATGACCGCGCTCGGTGGTCTCGCGATGAGCTTCCTGTTCCTCGCTTTTACACGCTTCGGCGTCGCGTTCGGCGAGGCAGGCGGAACTCCCTCCGGCCACGCGATCATAGCCCGGAAAATTCGGCCCGAGCGCCGTGGTATGGCGCTCGGCATTTTCTCCATGGGCATTCCGCTGGGCACCATGGTGGGCTTCGCCGCTGGCGGGGCAATCGGCGACGCGCTCGGCTGGCGGGCGGCACTGGTTGGCGCCGGAGCCCTTGGCATGCTAATCGCTCTCCTGGCGCTCGTTTTCATAGGACCGACCCCTCCGCTCAAGCGCACGGCCGCCAATAGCGCACCTTTCCTGCGGTCGAGCCTGCAGTTGCCCTCGTCCCCGGCCTTCCGATGGCTGTTCATCGGCTCGATCGCGCTCGGTTTTGCCGCAGCGCCGTTCTACGCTTTCGCCGTGCCCTTTCTAATTCGCACCCACGGATACAGTGCCAGTGAAGCCGGATTGGCATTCGGGCTGCTGCAGGGGCTGATGGGAATTATCGGAACGCTGATTGGCGGGCGCATGTTCGACCGCGCGGTGCGCTCTGGCAGTGGGCGAGTGATCGGGCCACCCGCCGTTCTCTTCCTGATCGGGAGCGTGACGACCTCTGCGGCTTTGTTCGCGTCAATCGGGTGGCTATCCATCGTTCTCTTTGTCCCGGGGATGCTGTCCTTCTCATTTTTGCTGCCGTGGGCCTTTGGCGCCGCGCATATTGTGGCCGGCAAAGGCAAGGAGGCGATGGCGACGAGCATCGTGATGATTGGATCCGGCCTCCTCGGCCCAGCGCTCGGTCCGCTCATCGTCGGCATGATCAGCGACGCGGCGACAACGGCGCAAATGGCCAATGGCCTTGGGCTCGCCCTACTAACTGTCCCGGTCGCAAGCATTCTAACCGGCATCGCCGTGCTGATCGCAAACCAGCGCATCGCTGCCTCGCTCCGGCTGCAGTGACTGCTGACGCGGCCACCACCGTAACCCGGAACCTTCCGAGAACCTGCTTTGAGAAAGAGAGACTTCACATGTCTGAACCCGACCACGCCCGCCGCACCTTCTTGGCGCTCACCGCCGCCGCCCCGGCAGCCCTTGCCCTCGGAGGCGTCGCCTCGGCCGAGAGCTCCGCGACCGGCACTGGGGCGCTGCCTGGCGCCGGCCGGGCCGCTATCGTCACCGGCTCGTCGCGCGGCATCGGTGCCGCCACTGCCCGCAAACTAGCTCGCGACGGCTACGCTGTGACAGTGAACTACCTTACCAATACCGAATTGGCTGCACATGTCGTCCGCGAAATCGAGGCGGCTGGAGGCCGCGCCATCGTTCGCCAAGGTGATGTGGCAGATCCGGCGGCGGTCAAAGCCCTGTTCGACGCCAACGACGAGGCGTTCGGCGGGGTGGACGTGGTGGTCAACAATGCCGGGATCATGAACGTTGCTCCTTTCGCACAGATGACCGACGAGGCCTTCGATCGGATGATCGCGACCAACGTGAAAGGAAGTTTCAACGTGCTGCGCGAGGCGGCAAGACGCACCCGCGATGGCGGGCGGATCATCAGCCTGAGCTCGAGCATCATACAGATGAAGCCTCCTGGCACCGGCGCCTACTCAATCACAAAGGCGGCGCAGGAGATCTATTCCAGCGTTCTCGCCAAGGAGCTGGCAGGTCGCAACATCTCGGTCAACGCCGTGGCGCCCGGCGCGGTCGATACCCAGCTTCTGCGCCAACACGGTGAGGAGGCGCTTCGGGGCATACCGGAGCAGACGCCGCTCCGACGCCTAGGCCAGCCGGAAGACATTGCCAATGTCATCGCTCTTCTTTGCTCCGAGGAGGGCGCTTGGATCGATGGTCAAAACCTCTTCGCTAATGGCGGCATAGTTTGATGTGGGGCGTTGCCGATGATTGCACGACGGGTTCGAGCCTGCCGCTACTGAGCGTGGCGTTATGAGGGATATGAGTACGCCTTGCCGAGGTGCGCGATGCTCGCCTGCAAATCATCTTCGAGGGCATCTCCGATGAAGAAACAGCGTATGCCCGAAGCCTTCGGTTTCTTTCAGGAGTGGCTGAAGAACCCTCTGCGCGTGGCAGCCATCGCGCCGTCAGGACGCGCGCTGTCCAGGCTCATCACCTCCGAAATCTCGCACGAGACAGGACCCGTGATCGAGCTGGGACCGGGAACCGGAGCGTTCACGCGCGCCCTGATAGCCCGCGGCGTTAGGCAGGAAGACCTCGCGCTAGTCGAGGTAGGGAAAGAGTTCGCCGCCGCGCTCCAACTCAGCTTTCCAGAAGTCCGCACAATCGTGATGGACGCGACCCGACTGAGGACCATCGAGCTTTTCGACGGAAGGCTGGCTGGTGCCGTGGTAAGTGGGTTGCCTCTTCTATCAATTCCGTCGCGCAAGGTGATGGCGATCCTGACGGGCGCTTTCGGCAAAATGAGGCCGGACGGCGCGCTCTACCAGTTCACCTACGGTCCGCGTTGCCCGGTCCCGCTGTTAATGCTGGACCATTTAGGGCTTGTGGCAGAACGGATCGGCGGCACACTCGCCAACTTACCACCAGCGGCAGTGTACCGGATCAGGCGAAGGCACCTCACCCGTCTCCACCTCGTTCGCCAGTCTTCTAGGCTGCAGATCCCCGTCAAATAGACATAGCCGAGTTGCGACGTGTCCGATTGGGTCCGCTAACGCCGGCAAAACGTCGCGGGAGAAGACTGCACAGTCGGGCGCTCTCCAGCGCGATGCAATTGCTACTGAAAACGGCAGTTTCGGCGCAGCTCTGGCTTGGGGTTCTATAGCCGCTCCGCCACGGTGAATCGAATTCAAAGTAGGCATGCGCGACGAGCCGGATCCCAACGAATGTCGGTCGCGGTTTTTAGCTAAAGATCTAATTCGTCGTGAGCAATCCGATCAGCTGTTGGCGAAGAACAACCTTGCCGGCTGGAGAATTCCGGCGATCCCACCTCCGTCATTGCGTTGTCCGTTGGCTACGAATCCGAAAGCGCCTTCGGCACAGCCTTCAAAAGGATTATGGGCTGTTCCCTGCGGCAATACAGCCGTGGCCAGGGCCCAGCGTCGCCTCCATGCGTACGGGGTGACCGCCTTCGCCCCCGCACAACCGCCGCCAGACCGTCAGGCTGTTTTCGACTACGCACGCAACAGCGTCCCGACACCACCTTCACGACCAAACCCTCGTCACCCTTCGGGGGAAAAGGCAGTGGTGGTCCGGCGGCCGTTCGCATCCACTCGTCAAGGTAGACCCGAAATACTCTCGTAGACGCTGGCCTTCCGTCTGCCGAGAGCGGGACTTCATCGACAACTTGCACCCTTGTGGGCGAACGAACAAAGACACTACCTGCCAGCGCAATAACTTTGTTCGGGATTGAGACGAGCCCAACGGAGACCTTCTAACTCCGCATGGAAAAGCCTGCGCTAACCGCTCCATCTCCGCTGAGCAAAGGAAGACTTGTCGTCGCATTTCCCGTCAACGCCAGGATCGCGTTCGCCACAGCGGGCGCGATCGGCGGCACGCCGGGCTCGCCCATGCCGGTGGGTTTGTTGGTCGACCTGATGATATGCGTCTCCACCGCTGGCATCTCATTCATGCGCACCACGGGATAGCTGTCGAAATTCGTCTCCTGGACAATCCCGTCCTTCAGCGTGACCGCGCCGTACAGTGCGGCGGAAAGGCCGAAGCCGATGCTCCCCTCTATCTGCGCTGCGATCTGGTCGGTTGCCACCGCGATGCCGCAGTCGACCACGGCGACCACGCGGCGAACGATCGGCCGTCCCTGATCCAGCCGTACCTCGGCGACTTGGCCTACGATCGTCCCGAAGGCTTCGTGGATGGCAAGGCCGCGCGCCCAGCCGTCTTCGAGCGGCGTATCCCAGCCGGCCTTCGCGCAAAGTTGGTCGAGGAGCGCCAGCCGCCGGGTATCGCCTGCCTTCTCATAGCAGACGCGCCGGTAGGAGACCGGATCGCTGCCGGCCCGACGAGCGAGCTGGTCGATCATATGCTCCATCACCATGGCGGTGTGCGAATGGCCGACCGAGCGCCAGAAGCCGACGATGATCGGAAGGCTCGGACTGAAGACCTTGCCGGCGACGGTCGAAGCGGTGGAAAAATATGGAGAGTGAGTAATCCCCTCGGCCGCCAGGAAGTTGTTGCCGAACGGTACCAGCGCTTGGCAGACACTGTGGAAACGCCAGCGCTCCGGAAAGCCATCCGACCCGATCTGGACCCAGACACGATGGTGCGACATCGGCCGATAATAGCCGGACATCATATCGTCTTCGCGGGTCCAGATTAGCTTGACGGGACGGCCTTGGACACGTTTCGCGATCCGCACGCATTCGACAACATAGTCCGAGGACATGATGCCCCGGCGGCCAAATGACCCACCCGCCGGCACGACTTCAATATCAACCTTGCCGGGGATGGTACGGGCAGCGAATGCCGCCAAGACCTGGTCGACCGTCACAAGATGAGCGCCGGAGGTGATCGAGACGTCCCAGCCATTCACCTCGGCGACGCAATCAAGCGTTTCCAGCGGCGCGTGGGCGAGATAGGGAAAATCGAAGGCGAACTCGACGATGTCGCCGTCGAAGGGTGTCTCGGGATTTTCACCTTTGGTATCGAAGGTCCACGGATCGACATCGGTCTGCCCGGCCGCGACCTGATGGTAGTATTGGAAAAGATCGGACGTTGAGCGCGTCTCGGCTTCGGAGTCGTCCCATTCGATGCGCAGCGCGGCGCGTCCCTGCATTGCGGCGAAGCTGGTCTCGGCAAGGACAGCGACGCCAGTCTCGACCGCCAGTACATCGACGACACCCTTTATCTGCAGCGCGTCCGACGCGTCGAAGCGCGCCAGCTTGCCGCCGAAGCGAGGGCTGTGCGCGACCATAGCGACCAGCATGTCCGGGCGCTGGATATCCTGAGTGTAGACCTGGGTGCCCGTGCTTTTCGGCAGGCTGTCCTTGCGCCGCACCCTGTCACTGCCGATGAGGCGATAATCCTGCGGCTGTTTCAGCACCGGCGTCTGCTGCGGCTGCTGGCGGGAAGCGTCGGCAAGGAGCTCGACGAAGGTGGCGGTGCGGTTGGAACCGGGATGCGACACGACGCCGTCGCGCACCGATATCTCGCCGGCCCTAACACTCCAAAGAAGCGCCGCCGCGTCGACGAACATGCCGCGCGCCGCGGCGCCGGCGTTGCGCATCAGGTCCCAGTTGCTGGCGATCGCGCCGGAGGCGGCCGTCATCTGCACGCCATAGGCGCGGAAATTGCTGCGCGAATCGACGACTCGCACCTTGTCCCAATCCGCGTCGAGTTCCTCAGCGACGATCGCGGCGAGGCCGGCATGGATGCCCTGGCCTAGTTCCTGCTGCTTGTTGACGATCGTCACCCAGCCGTCGTCGGTGATGCGGATGAACGGCCCGAAGGCGCTCGGCTCCGGATCGCTGCCGCCGCCCTGCAGGATGGCGCCCGCGACCTGCATCGTATTTGTGGCGACATAGCCAACTAGCAGCGCGCCGCCGAGAAGCGATCCGCCCAGGATCATCCGGCGACGCGTCATGCGAAAGTGTCCTTTGGAAGGCTTCGGATCGGTCGTGTCGGGCTCGGTCACGATTGGGTCCTCCTGAGAAGTGGGGGATGTCATTGCGGGCACTCTCCGCCGGTTTCGAGCCAAGCTGCGATGATTGCCCCAAACTCCGCCTGGGTGCCCGGCGCAGGGGTCCGATCGCCGCCCGGATGCCAGGCCCATCCGACAAGTTCGTCCTCGGCCATGTGATGCCGCAACTCTTCGCGGTTCATATGGGATCGTGCCGGGTCGAGCAGCTGTCGACAAATCTCGCCGAGTGTCCTGCCTTGCCAGGCCATCTCGGTCGGCGCCAACTGCCACTTTGGATTGCCCGGTACGCTGGATGCCGCAACGTTCTCGTCGTGGTGACAGGTCGAGCAGCGCATCGTCGTCTCGCCACTGCCGTCGGGCCCACGGGACACCCATGGCATGTGCGGACGCATGGCATCGGTCTGCGTCGGTCGGTCGGAACGCGGATGACAGTTTATGCAGCGCGGGCTTTGGATGACGCGGCCGGCTTCCTCGAACAGCGCCACCGATCGCGCTCGCGGATCGGCGATGCCGTCAAACTCGGAGACGGGCCGAAGACGCTCGATCTGCTCGAACACCTCCGCAGAAGCAATTGGCTCGCTTTGTGGCATCGTGCGCGGATAGAGCAGATAGAGCAGATAGATCAGCCCTAAAAGGATCAGTGCGAGGACCAACAGTCCCAGCCACCGAAAAATCAATCCGATGCGAAACCGCCTACGCCTCGGCTCGGCGGACCCTGGATGGCTCATCCTTGAGGCCCTTGGAGCGCTACGGCTGCATCGTTGATCGCGGCGCGGATGCGATTGTAGGTAGCGCAGCGGCAGATGTTGCCGCTCATGGCCGCATCGATATCGCTTGGCGTCGGAGAGGGGATGGTGCGCAGCAGGGCGACCGCGCTCATGATCTGACCGGATTGGCAGAACCCGCATTGCGGTACGTCGTGCGCCACCCACGCAGTGCGGATCGCTTCAACGTCCGCCCCCTCCATAGCCTCAATCGTCGTGATCCGGGACGATGCCGCAACTTCCAGCGGGAGCGTGCAGGAGCGCATGGGCTGACCGTCTACATGCACGGTACACGCGCCGCATTGCGCGATACCGCACCCATATTTCGTGCCCGTAAGCTTCAGAATGTCGCGCAACACCCAGAGAAGCGGGGTCTGGCCATCCTCATCGACTGCATAAGTCTGGCTATTGATGGAGATTGTATACATGGAACCTGGCAAGCATGGCTAAGCTTAAAGCTTATGGAACTCTGGTTTGCATCGAAACGGCTGATCCTACGAAAAACTTGCCTGATCCTATGTGTTGCCGAGCGGATACTCGTACTAATATTGCGCTCAATTAATCGGCCATCGTTGGATTTCGCCGCTGGTAATGGTCTCGAGCGGCAGCTTCGCGCGCGGTTTGGCGGATTGGATCAATTCGGAAGGGCTTTGACCCGCTTGGGCGTAAGCGCGAACTTGCACCCGCGGTTGTGATGCCCACGGCTGCGGCACCCCCCGTTGCGCCACGGAAGCTGCGTCGATCGATGCTCATGAAACCGTTCTTCATCGGATGCAGCCGTCTTACGTCCGGTTCAGAACTGCCAGCCGGCCGGCACCCAGGCATAGCCGTTGTCGGTGCGAAGGATCCGCCCCAGGCCGGGGAAGGGATAATGGAAGCCAAGGACGAGCGTGCGGTCAGCCGCGGCCTGATCGAAGATGCGCCCGCGCGCCGTGGCGGCCGCCTCCTGGTCTCGGTCCGGTCCGGGGCGCCAAGGGCGGTCGATGTTGACCACGGGGTGATAGGCGAGGTCTGTCGTCAGAAGCAGTTGATCGCTGCGTGATTGAACAAGAAACGCGGCCATGCCAGGCGTATGGCCGGATGCGGCGATTGTCGTCAGGCCCGGTACGATCTCCGCACCCGCTTCATAAAGCGCGATATCCTGCGCGAAAGGCTGGACGCTTTGCTTGATGTTGGCGGCAAAGCGCTGCCGGAAATCCGGGGGCACCGGCATATAGGAAAGATCTGGCTCGCCTTCGACAAAGAACGCCCAGTCCGCCCTTGGCGCCATCACGATTGCCCGGGGAAAAGCCCGGCCGCCATCGGCGTTTCGCAAGTTCCCGACATGATCGGGATGGGTATGCGAAATCACAACCAGGTCGATATCCTCGGGGGATAGTCCAATTGCCCGGAGATTGTCGAACAAGCGGCCGCCGTTCGGCCCCATCGTGGTTCCGGCGCCCGCTTCGAGAAGAACGCGGCGGCCTCCGATTTCCAGAAGCAGCGTGTTGAGGTTCAGGGTCATGAAATCAGTTGGCAGAAAGGCGCGGCGCAGAACCTCCTCCAGTTCGGCTTCCGGGGCATCACCCGCGTAAACGGCGGGAGGACCGCCGATGATGCCGTCGCTCAGCACGGTGGCAGCGATGTCCCCGACCTGGAAACGGTAGTGACCGGTATTTCCGATCGGCGCCGCCGCTGGCTGCGCGGCAACGGTTGCGGGAAGGGTGTTGTTCACCAACGCTGCGGAAACACCGGCTACGGCGGACAACATGATCTTGCGTCGGTTGATCGTCAGCATCTGGTTCTTCCTACGAGAGGTTCAACGCCGGCGGCGGAAACATGCCGTTCCGGTCTCCCTGGGAAGATGACGCATCGACACTGCTTTGATAAGATCACCAAAAGCAAGCGATCTGATCTCACTGGCAGAGCAATGGCGGCGATACGACTCGATCATCTGGAAACATTCGCGCTGATCGTGCGGTGCGGTGGCTTTCGTGCCGCTGCTGCTGAACGCGGCGTTTCCTCCTCCGTCATGAGCCAAACAATGGGAGCACTCGAGCAGGCACTCGGCATCCGTCTGTTGAACCGGACAACCCGCAGCATGGCGGTTACGGAGGCGGGCGAGCGGCTGCTCGAACGGCTTCGCCCGGCTTTGGACGACATCCGCCTCGCCCTCGTCGAGCTGGACCAACTCCGCGAAAAGCCATCAGGAACACTGCGCATCAATGCGCCGGGGCCGGCCGTCGACCACGTCCTTTGTCCCCTGGCCTTCGCGTTCATGGAAGCTCATCCCGACGTCAAGGTCGAGATTGTCAGCGATGCGGCCATCGTCGACATCGTCGAACAGGGTTTCGACGCCGGTGTCCGGTTCGGACAACAGCTGGCGCAAGACATGGTCGCCGTGCCGCTCGGACAGCCCCTGCGTTACGCGATCGTGGCTTCTCCAGACTACCTTTCGAGCCATGGGCGGCCGGAAATCCCCTCCGACCTCATCAACCACAACTGCATCAGGCGTCGCTACCCCGGCGGGACGCTCGCGACATGGGCGTTCGAGAAGGGGGGTGAAACCGTCGAGATCGCGCCGGAAGGACGGCTGACCTTGAGTTCGGCGCATCAGGAGCTTCAGGCAGCCTCGGCCGGCCAGGGCATCGCCCATGTGTTGGACGATTATGCCGGGGCGGCCATTGAGGAAGGCACGCTCGTGGAACTGCTCGCGGATTGGAGCCCGAAACTGCCGAGCTGGTTCCTATATTATCCGAACAAGCGCCATAACAGCGCAGCGATGCGCGCCTTCCTCGAATTCGTTCGCAGATCGACGCGTTAAGTATCCGCGTATTGCAAGCAACCTGCGATTGGCCTCTACATCCGCTTCCGCACGCGACAGAATGCTGCTTCAAAGTCTCAGATAGTGTCGAAAGTCGTCGTGCTGAGCGCTTCTCGAATATCGGCAGCTATCCATCGCTATTCCCTGAAAGCTGCCAGTCCGCTGTCGGCCCCAAACCGACTGACGCTGAGCGTGAGCAGTTGGCGCTTAGCCGGCCGTCAAAGTCGCAGAACATCATTTATGGGACTGCAAGAGGCAGTGCGGAGTCGCCCATTTTGTGACGTTGGAGCATGAAGCCCTGTGATAATTCCAACTCCCCTTCACGCCGCCCATGGAACAAGGGCCATCACTTTCTTAGCCGGCCATCTTTAAAGACTAAGTAGTGGCCGACCGGGTAGGCTCATATTATCTCAGCATGAAAATAACTCTGTGGATAAGCTCTTTGTGGTGATGCTGCGTTGTATTCGCCTGATGGCGCGGGAGTAGATGTAAGCAACACGGGCTGGGGAAATCATGAACAAGTTGCTGCTTGGCGCGGCTTTGCTTGCCGCAAGCGCTATTGGCGCGGATATATCTTTTGTTTCTTATATTAGAAGCTCCGCGGGGATGGTGGCGTTTGCGCAGGAGGCGCAGGGGTCTTCGCCTGAACTTGGCGCGCCATCGGGCGGCTTCGGCAATGGCGGGGCGGCACTCGGATCGGGACAGCCGGCCGGCAGCGGCGGCTCTTCGTCGGGCCAGACGCCGGCGGGGGATGCGGCATCCGGTGGTGCCGCGGCGGGCGATAGTCCGGATGCCGCGGCCAAGGTCGGCGGCAAGCCGGCCGAGCCTAAAACGACTGAGGACGCCAAGACTGGCGAGGCCGCGAAAACCACCGACACGGAAGCCGCCCCCGAGGGGCCTGCTGCGGCCGTAGCAGCCGCTACGGAAACCGACGATCCCAACGCTGAGGCGATCGGCACACCGAAGGCGGATTTGCCGAAGGCGGCAGGCAATGGCAATCTCGGCTATGCCATCGGTATCGATGTCTCGGCGTTCCATGGCATCGAGCCGTGGATCGCGCTCAGGCGGTCAGGTTGCCGACACGCGCTTTGTCTCGAGGGCGACCTACAATGCGGTGTGCGGGCTGCCGGCGACGAAGACCGATCCGAACGGCATCATGAGGCATTTGACAGCGTCCGCGTGAGAAACTCGGTGAATTCCGCGCGCGTCATCTCGCCAGAGGCGAAGGCAAATTCGCGGTGTCGAACAGAACCAAGCCCGCCAACATTGCCGTCGATCGCAACGTTATAGGGAGGGTCGGTGAATATCAGGTCGGCTGCCTCACCATTCATGAGCAGGGCAACATCGTCTGCCGATCGGGCATCGCCGCAGAGCAGGCGATGGCGGCCAAGCAACCACACATCGCCCAGTTTTGAAACGGGTTCGACGGGAGGGTCCGGAATGAGATCAGCGGCGTCATTCGCGGCTGCCGATGCCTCTTTGGCCTGGTCCAGCGTCAGGTCGATTTCCGCGAGCGAGAAGCCGGTCAACGTAACGTCGAACTCAATGTCGATCAGTGCTTGAAGCTCAATCGCCAGGATCTCCGTGTCCCAGCCCGCATTCAACGCAAGCTTGTTGTCGGCCAGAACATAGGCTCGGCGCTCCTCGCACTCAGATGGGAAAGCCTTCGCGTCGGCACAGCAGCAATACCTAACTCCTTCGCCGCCATCACCCGGCCATGACCCGCGATGATTTCGCCGGTGTCGCTGACTAGGACTGGATTGGTGAAGCCGAAGCGCGAAATGCTGTCGGCGATTTGCCGGATTTGCTTTTTAGAATGTGTTCGAGCGTTGCCGGCATAGGGTCTAAGGACGGCGATGGGCTGCATTTCGACCGTAGGCATTGCGATATTCATCGTGCTCTCCAGGCACTCGACAGATCCGAGTGGCGCCTTTATGAGAACGATGCACGAACATCGTCAGTTAAATCAAGTGATTACGCATAAAATTTCCTACTGCAACAGTAGTCGCAACAACTGTTGCACATTTCTGCAGTTCGATCTTTCAAAACCCGTTTAAAAGACCCTTCAAAGGCCGTTATAGGATTATACGTTCTCAATTACTGCAAAAATTGCACTAATTAATGATCCTTTTTGCCTGGCATTCCGATGCGCAACAGCGGGCAAACACGACGAGAAGCCGAATCAAAAGGCGGCAATTTCCTGTCTGGCCCTGAGACTTTTCTAAAGTCAGCTCGCTCATCCGATACCCAGAGACATCACAGTCAATGCAGCGGACCGGCGATGGGTCGACTGGGGAGTAGGGTCTAGCCGTCCATGCTTGCAATTCAACAATCGCCTCCCGCGCTATGACAATGTCTTTCCGGATGAGAGCATTGCGTTCCCTCGCAAGCGCAATTCGAAACCGTTATTGCGCATTCATTTTCGCAGTGCGGCAGCGCATTCCGGATAACGACAATTCGATCCCACCTAACGACAATCGCATCCCACATAACGACAACGGATTTCCCTGTTAATTTGCCGGCGGCTGCGAACAATCATGGAAAATCTGGTTGATATTCCCCGAGACCTCGCGCAGGGAATTTCCCTCTAAGCGTTTGAAATCTCTGCGATACGTAGGTGGTCTGCCCGGCCAAAGCGCGGCATTTCACGGAATACCTGTTCTTTTTGCCTGTTATCAGGGAATATTAAATGGAGACTGGTTCGCCAGTGACTGCTCGGTTCACCACTCAGTCACAGCAAAAACGGCCCAAATCAGCAGGCTCGGAATTGGTCGACATGTCCGCGGGTTAGCTACGGATTTCTCCGACAATCGGGCAGAGCCGGCCGACTGGTCTCTGTTTCCGCAAAGAAAGTTTTTACGACCCGTCTCAGGAGACTCTTCGCGCTTAGGCTGATCTCCAGCGATTAAGCGTGCCTCATTTCCACGCCTCTGAATCCGGCATGCGACGTAATGACGGTAACATTGTGGGCCTGTGCCGCGATGACAGCTTGTTCGGAGCTTGTGCATCTCGCAGCTTTCCTACTCTGTTGTGCTAGCTTTTTTTCTGCGCCGATTGGTGTGCGACTGCGCCACGGCCATTTTCAACTCGGGTGTGATCTCCAACGGCGCATTCTCTGCTTCATGCGGGTTCTGCAGCCCCTGAACATGGACGGTCGGAAATGGGAGTTCGATACCCTGCTCCTTGAAGACTTGGCGCAGGCGTACATAGAATTTGCGTTTCATACCGAAGGCGCCTCCCGGTCTGGTTGTGGCCTTGACCCTCAATACGATGCCGTACTCGCCGAACTCCTGTACGCCCTGCATCTTGATCGGGTCGATCACCCAGTGTTTGAACTCGGGATCCTCTGCCAGTTCGAGGCCGATCCGCTTGATCAGCTTGCGAGCGAAGTCGATATCGGTGTCATAGCCGACGGTGATGTTGAATTTGTCGATAACCCAGTCACGGCTCTGGTTCTGGACTGCTCCGAGTTCACCGAAAGGTATTGTGAACAGCGGACCACGATGGTGGCGCAGCTTCACCGAGCGCAGCGAAAAGCTTTCCACAGTACCCTTGTAATTGCCCGAGGAAATATATTCGCCGACACGAAACGCGTCATCGAGCAGAAAAAACACGCCTGAAATAACGTCTTTAACGACGGTTTGTGCGCCAAATCCCACAGCGACGCCGACGACGCCAGCACCGGCGATCAGCGGACCGATCTGGATACCCATCGAGGCGAGTATCATCAACACCGCCATCACGATGATCAATGCGAGCAGCATGTTCTGGAGGATCGGTAAAAGCGTGCGCAGCCGCGCCTGCTGCGGATCGAGGATCGGCACGTCCTCGTCGCTGATCACAGGGTGCGGTGTTTCGATGCCCAGCTTTCGTTCGATCAAGGCTTTGATGATCGACCAGCCGAAATCGGCTGCGAGGGCTATGACCACGACATTGATCAAGCCGCGCAATATGAACGCCGCGGTCGCATTGCTATCCTGCATGGATTGCATGTTCAGGCCCCAGACACGCGCGAGAAAGTAAGCCGCCGCCAAGATCAAAATCATTCGGATGCCGCGATCGATGACAGCGATCGTCACCGCCGGGATCGTAGGCCGGCCGGCATCTTCAGAACCCGGCCGCAGGACGAAATTAACCCCGCGCTGCGTCATCACGATTGCCAAAGGCAGAAAGAATGCGGCGAAGGTAAACCAGAAGATTATATAAAGGCCGGCGTTGCGTTGCAGGAACAGAACGACGAAATAAGCGGTCAACAACCATGTCGCTCCCGTGTGACCACTTTGGTCCCCGTCTCGCTGCGTTCTTGGCCGACGCCAAACGGCAAGCAGCAAGAGCAACAACAGTACGAAATCGGCGCCCACTGCCAGGACCATCATTCCGTCCTGATCGATGCCGAGACCTGGCAAGAGGATAAACGCGGCGCCGAAGAAGGCGAAGACGCCGACGATCCGGGGTAGCCAATAGGACCAATGGTCAGCCGCTTCGTTGGTGATCGGCAAAGCACGAACCTCGACGGCGTTCTCGACGTTCATGAAGGAAGGGACGAGCATGGCCATGACGTACATGCGCACACCCCATGTAACGACTGCCGCCATCAGAAATGTCAGTACAATCTCGCGGATAAGCATTGGCCAGTCGAACAACATGAACGCGCCGGCGCTGCCCAGTGCGAACGAGACGATCAGCATGCTGGAATAAAGCAGGCGGCCACCAATCTTCTTGGCTCGCCCGACGGGCGTATCTTTCGGTTGCGCGATAACCCAAAGACGAAATGGACGGGTGAACTTGTACGTTGCCCAAGTGAGCGCCAGGCCGGCAGCGATGAACATCGCAATCAGCATAAATACGCTAGCAGCCCCCTTGCTGGACATATCCTCCATGGTCTGTGCCCGAACGCGCGCGAACTGGCTTGGCAGCAGGGGCAAAGTTTGCACGATTTTTTCGATATGATGCCTGACCCGGTCGAGCGTCGAGGACGCCATCGTATTCATCTGGCCTGGTGCGGCCACGGCGCCGGACGATGCGTCGCTCGGCGAAGCTCCTGCCTCTGCAGGCGCTTCCGTTGACCCGGCGTCCTGATTTCGTTGTTCGGCCACCCAGGCCTTCACTGACGGATCGTCGAGAAGTTCGAACAGCTGTTTGACCCTTTCAGGCGGGGCGGTCGCCGGCGCCTGCGCCTGTGCCGGACCGGCCAACAGGAGGGCGATACCAAAGACGAGCGGCCCGGCAATCAGGACAAACATCGCCGTCAGATCTCCAAGACGTCGTGCCGGGCGCGCCAGATTCCTGGCTCCCAATCGTCGAATGGTGAGTGGCATTGTGCTGTTAACTTTCCGGTCAAATCGGCGAGCAACGACATCTATGTCCGTTGTTGCCCTACTTTGAAGAAACCGATGTTGCCCTGCAAGACGCCATCGTAGTGCATTCCGACGTCGGCCCAGGCCCCATAGGCGCGGCGGGACCGGCTCCGGGCCTTGCCCTCGACCTAATGGAAAATCTTGGAGCCGGGCAGGTGCGACATTCAGGGCTCGCACTTGTAGTAAATGACTGACATCTCGGGAAATTGTGGACCGAAGCGCTCGAAATGCGTCTTGTCGAGGACACGAAACGATGCCGAAAAACTGCTGAACAGGATTGCATCCGAACAATTCAGCCGGACGGAGAAAGCTTCCATGGAAGCAGCGGCGACATGACTGGCTCCCGCGGCCAGCGAGACGACAGACGCGATTGCGAAAAAAGGTCTCCCGATCATGATCTCACCAGTCCCAACGCATTAAGTTTTCGATTAGCATTTCCAGTGTCCAAGCACGGCATTGCCTTCAGGAAGGAAAGATCACTTTCCAGCGGGCGCTACGACAGCCGTTTTGCATGGCCGAAGTGAGCGACAGTTGACCCAGAAGGTCTGTGACCTAGCTTAAAGTCGGAAGGGCCGACCAGAGCTGGAATTAGCGAACGATCCGCACCGTGTGGGAGAACTCACGGGACATTGAGGTGCAGAGGTGCAAGTCGGCTTTCAGAGCCTGGACGACCTTGGCGGTCGACAATCGGCGGCTTCAAACGGAAGTCATCTGCGCCGGCATGTCTATCAGCGCGACAGGCGCTCCGCCATGCAACAACAATTGGAGCATTTGGAGGGACCTCGAGGAACGTGAAAGCTTTGAGAGCGATCAAGGGCTTTAGTCAGCACCAAGGCAAGGGACAAAACACCGCTTCACGAGCTTGAAAGTACACACAACAACGCACGGGCACGGCAATGCCAGATCACCTTGCCGAAATTTACGCAAACTACGCAGCTCTCACCGTCCTGGGTGGGATAGCAACGCTCGCATCCGTGGGCGTCTATCTTGTGCTCCGGCGTATCCTTATCGCTGTGCAACGGCGTCGCGGGGAACCAGATCAGGACCTGAGCGAAGGCATCTTCGATGCCCCCGAGGGGTCCTCTTGGGATTGGGAAAGTCCGGTCGACCTCGCGACCGAGCCTGCTTCTTCTTCTTCTTCTCAGCCTGCCGTCCCCTCCGGCACGGCAGGCCTGGGTGTTCGTCCTCAGGGTGCCAATTGCCTTCGGTTTGGGGTACGAGTCGAGTATTTTGACGTGATCTCCGAGCCTTGCGAGAGATCGTCGGTGAACCCGACTACCGCTTTCGCTTCCGCTACGGGCATACCACGATCCAGCCGATTTGCGACATTGATCAGGGAAATCGCTGATTATGTCTGCAGGCAGGTGGCGGCTAAACTTGCCGCTCTGAGTAATCCAATGTTGATGGCTTCGAGCCGTATGCTGACAGAACTCGTCGTCGCGAAACGTGGGAAGCAGATTTGCGGGTCAGCATGGGACCAATTGCGTCATAAGGCTTCCCCGCTCAAGGTCGCTCAGTTGGCCAGTCCGGCGCGTCGCGGTTTCAAGGTTAAGGCTCAAAGCCCGACCGCCGAAACTGCGGCCTCCCCTCGCGTTGGAAGGCCGATCGGCCTTGTGTACCGCTTGGGCCTTGCCGCCATCTGTCTGGCCGTGCCGCTTGGCTATGCGATGACGAGACAAACCTGGGTCGAAAGCGGCCCCGCCATTTCGCTGGCTTCAGGCTATGTCTATCGAGACCGTTCGCGCCCCTTCGAGCTTCAGGCGAGTGCTGCACCAGAGCAACCAGCCCACGGAGACGAGCGCACGAGTGTCGAATTGCTCAGCCCGGAGCCTACGGCTACGCGAGCGCAATTGGGGGCAACTGGTGCTCAGGCAGCTGCTGTGAGGGAACCGGCCGGCCAGGAGCACCGGGTGACAGAAGGCGAGCGCGCCAGGAGCGCCGCTTTGCAGAGAGCGCTTCTCGAGTCGCACAAGCAGATCAATTCTCTGAGGACAAGCCTGGCAGCAGCCGACAAGGCACGCGAGGAACAGTTGCGCAACGAGCTTGAGGCAGCGCGCGCACTTGACGGATTGCGGCGCATTGCCGGAGATGCCCGCGAGCTGCTGCGCGAAGCCACCAACTATGTCCTTACGGAGATGCCGGCTGCTCATCTGGAGCGTCAGCGAACCGAACGGCTGACGCGCGATCTATCGCGAGGACGGGTACAGATTGAACAGCTTGAGGCCGAGGCCGCCGAGGATCGCGACAAGGCCAAGGCTTCGCTGGCGCAAGCGAACGGAAAGCTCGAAGACGAGCGCCGGAAATCAGAGGACCTTCGTGGCGATCTCGCCGAAATGAAACTGGCCAATGCCGCGCTCGTGAAGCGCGCGGACGCGGCTGAGCAGGAACGAACCGGAGCAGTCGCAGCGAGAGAGCGTGCCGAGCAGACCGCAGCCGAGACAGCGCAGGCTCTGGCACGAGAACGCGCTGCGCTAGTCTCGACCCATGAAGACCTCGACAACAAAGCTCGCCTCGAGCGCGACGCCGCCCGCGTACTTTTGGTACAGATCGCCAGGCTGAAGGAGGCGCTGGACAAACAGCGTGACGCCACTGTTTCCCTTGCCCGCGAACTGGCGGCAGCGCGCGCGGATAATGACAGGCTCAAGGCTGAGCGTCGCAGCGCGCAGATGGAGCAGCCGCGGAAGCCGCGCTCTGGCCGCGCAGCAGCCGCTACCGGCCAGGTGAAGGCTGTCAGCCAGAAGACTGCCCGCAACAAGGTTCGCAACCCGTCGCGGGTTGCCCGGGTGCGTTCCATCCCGCTTCCCAATTCCCTCAGGCCAAGATACGTGACGTTGGAGTGAACGGACTGCGCAGTTCTCCTGTTGCACGCCAGGCTCCTTGAGATCACTGCCTTGCGCCCTCTTGCAATACCTCCTGCTTTCGCCGGCGAGTTGCGCGATTCGCTATATCAGCCCCGTCACTCTGCCTTTCGCGTTCAATTCGCATTTGATCGGCGCCTGCCGCGTCTCCACTTTGCTTCGCCTTCCATAGTCAATGCTGACCTTGATGGGAGCCGAGATCATATCTGGGCTCAACTGACGTATGAAGCCTGCGCTGCTGACGCGCACACTGGTCGCGCCAAACGGGGCGGCGGCCACCTCGATTGCATCGCGGCAGGCGCGAACGACTTCATTCGGGACGCCCGGCAGCGTTTTGCTTGGACTGGCGGTTGATGGACTCTTGTCAGAAGGACGGAGCGCGGACGGGAGCCCGAGCGACTGTCCGGCCTCTACGGACAGGTCGACATTGACGGCAGTGGCGGCCGCAGTGCTGGTCTCGTTCACGTCCACCGGTGAGCCGCTAGGATTGGCGCCAACTCCTTTGCGCGCGCCACCTTTTCGGCCTTCACCGTGATGGCCGCCAGCACCTCCGCCATTGTGGTTGCCAGCGCCATGGCCTCCGCCGTGCTGGCCGCCAGCGCCATGCCCTCCGCCGCTCTTGGCGCCAGCTGCAGTTCCTGCGCAAGCTACCGCGATAGCGCAAGCGAATGCGAAAGATATCCAACTGGATCTAGGGAATTGACGCACGACGGCCTCCATAAGCGCGTCGGTCCCACCGTCTTTCCGCGGCATGCAGTCAGAACGGCGCAACCGCCGTTGCCCCCAGGCAAACTTACGACCAGGGCGCCCGCGGAAGTAAGTAGAGGATGATTCCGGTGTATCAAGAGCGCGGTACGTGGGGGTGTGGCCGGGATCAGCAGCGACTTCAGCAACGCGTACTCCGCATAGCCGCCGTCGAATTAGGGCCAGCGTGGCATCGGCGGCCGCCATGCTATTTCGGCCCCGGTCCACGGACACTCGGGCGATCACGAAGGACGCGACCGACAGCGTCGCGAGCATCCGCATCAGCCTCGTCTTGCTTATAGCCGGTCTTGCGCGGTTGCGGCCGCGCCGATCAGATACACCGACCGGTTTTCGCGTCGAAGAGGTGGGCACATGCGCGATCGATCTCGATCCGCACCGGCGCGCCCTGCTTGAGCGGCAGCCGTTCGCGGAAAAGGCGGAAGATTTCCTCGCCGGCGCAGTCGACCTTGGCAAAGATTTCCGAACCCTTGGCTTCCAGAAGCGTGACCGTGCCTGGCGTCCCCTCGGCGGTTGCACGGATATGTTCGGGGCGGATGCCATAGACAAGTTCGCGTCCTGCAGCATCAGCCGAGCGAACGTCTTCCGGCAGCGGCACGATCAGCCCGCCGGCGCTGCGGAACACGCCGGCCTCGATGCGCTGTCATCAGGCTAACATGTTAGCGTGATGATAGCGGCGTCCTTTTCGAAACGACGCCACCCCCCGTCGCGTCCGCGTAGATGTCGAGAACACGGGTGATGCTGCCAATCAGAAGGTTGTGCGCGAACGGTTTGACCCGGCCTTCTGCAATTTCGGCGTCGAGCTGCCCCAGATACTGACTGATCAGAGGTCGGGGAATATCCTTCTCGCCCAGCACATCCAATAGCTTTTGCGTGGCGCCTTGCGCCTCCGGCGTCGGCCAGTAATAGCGGATGCGGTCGCTGAACGAAAAATGCCGCTGCACGCGCTGCTTGTCCGGCGTGCCTGGATAGTATTTCTGCCAATTGTCCGGCGACGCCAGCATGATGCGTTCCATCGCGGCGGGCAGGCTTTCGCGCGAAGGGTCCGGCGCGAGCACATCGGCGATGTGGCTGAGCCCGTACAGCGCCTCGCGAAGCGCAAAGGTCAACCAGGGGCCGACCTTGAGGATGGCAAAACCGTCGCGAACGAGAGCGGTAAGCGCCTCTGTTGGCTGGTAGTCGGTCGAATGCGCCTCAAAAACGAATTGCGGCATGCGGTCGAGCACCGCCACCAGTCCCGTCGCCTTTTCCGGCGCATAAGAGACAACCTCAGTATTGCCGAACTCGACGCCGGGCTGGACGACGACGCCGATCGCTCGGGCAAAAACGTCATCGAGGCCGGCGCGGGAAAACGCTCGAGCGTGAATCTCGACGGTGCGCAAGGCGTCGCTGGGCTCGGTCACATGCATATGGTCGAGCGCTTCCAGAGCGCCGCCCGGCACCGGCACTTCGGTGCCGATGATATAGACGGGCTTTTCGCCGCCGGCGCGCTCGACCGCCGCCTCGGCGATTTCAGCAAGTTCGGCCGCGCGGGCGGCAATGGTTTCATCGGCGAGCACGGCTGGATCGTCGGCGCAGGCCATGCTCGTGTCCAGATGCATCTTGGTGAAGCCGGCGCTCGCATAAGCATCGATCATCACCGCGGCGTTCTTCATGGCGGCGGCGGCAGCCATGTGTTTCCACGGATTGGGTCCAAGATGATCGCCGCCGAGGATCAGGCGATCAATCGGGAAACCCGCTTTCTGCGCGTGCGCCTCGACGAAGCTGCGGAAGTCGGACGGCGTCATCCCGGTGTAGCCACCCTCGTGGTTGACCTGATTGCAGGTGGCCTCGATCAACACATCTGCATGGCGCGCCGCACCATGGCGCAGGGTGGCTTCGATCACCAGCGGATGCGCCGAGCAGACCGAGGCGATGCCGCTTCTCTCGCCGGCAGTGCGCCTGGCCGCAATATTCGCAAACCTTCGCGTTGCGGCACTCATTGCGCGCTGTTCCCTGTGGCGATGAAAGCCTCGACCGCTTCAATCGGGAAAATGCCCTCCATCGGCCCCTTGCGGGTGACGGCGAGCGCACCGCAGGCGTTGGCAATCCGCAATGCGTCTGCGGGAGCCGCCCCGCGCAACCAGAACGAGACGAAGGCAGCGCCGAAGCAGTCGCCCGCACCCGTCGGATCGACCTCGACGACGGCAAAGCCGGGCGAGGTGACCGTGCCGTGGCGATCATGATAGGTGGCGCCTGCGGCGCCTTTCTTCAGGACGATGCAGGACAGGCCACGGTTCAGCAATTCCTCGACCGCGCCGTTCTCGTCCTTGGCGGATGAAAACAGGAAGAGCTCCTCGCCGCTCGGCAGGAAGATGTCGGCTCGCGCCAGCACATGGTCGAGCGCCGTGCGCATGCCGGAAGCCTCCATGATCTCCCGGCGGATGTTCGGATCGAAGGACACGGTTCCGCCGCTCGCCTTCACCGCCTCGATCGCCGACAAGGTCACCTCGATGGCGCGGTCGGAAAACAGCGACGAGCCCATGACATGGATGTGATCGGCACCGGCGAGCAGCTTTGTTGCCGCCCCGTCGGTCTCGATCAGGCTGGAGGCACTGTTGCGGATGTTGAAGACGAAATGCCGGCTGGCGTCGGCCCGGTAGGTGACGAAGGCCGTACCCGTCGCATGGCCCCTGTGAACCGCGATCGCCGACACGTCGGCGCCCAGTGCCCGCAGCCGCTCGATATTCAGCCTGCCGAAATCATCGTCGCCGACGGCGCCGATAAGGCCGGCCGGCTGGCCGAGCGCCGCCGCCTGGCCTATGAAGATGGCGGGCGCTCCGGACGGGTAGGGTCCAAGCAGCGGACCAGGCTCGAGAAAGCTCTGGCCGATCCGCTCGGCCATGATCTCGACGAGTATCTCCCCGGCGCTGACCAGCTTTTTCATTTCGCGGAATTCCTCCCGGCGTTCGCCCGGCCTCGCTTGGATAAACCGCGCGAGCACGTTCCGGGTGATACGAATTTCGAATTCACCCACTGCACATGAATACGGCTTGTGCTTTTTCGCGTCAAATAATAAATTTACGCATGGAAACCGTTGGAATTGTATGTAAAGTTTCGACTTGCGGTTGCACGCTGGCGCACCTTATGTAGGAACCGGGCAGCGCTGAGGAACGGCGCGAGGGATCACTGCCGATGACGCATAAGACGATGGAGGATTTCGCCCGCTCTTGCGGCGTTTCCCGGCCAACGCTGTCGAAATATTTTGATGATCCGACCAGCGTCAAGCCGGCGACACGTCAGCGGATCGAGGTGGCGCTGCGCTCGTCCGACTACCAGCCCAATCTCTTTGCGCGCAACCTGAACCGCAAGCGGACCCGCAGCATCGGCATCGTGGTGCCGACGGTCGCCGATCCCTTCTATTCCGAGATGGTCAGCCGCATCGAACTCAGGCTGCGCGACGAAGGCTACTGGCCGATCGTGATCTCCTCGCATGGCTCGCGCGAGCTCGAAGTGGAAGCGACGCGAACCATACTTTCGCTAAAAGTTTCCGGCGCGCTGATCGCGCCGCTCGGCCTGCGCTCCGACCATCGCACTTTGGAGAAGCTGACGCAGGCGATACCGATCGTCTATTTCGACAGCTATCTCGAGGGCGACACGCCATTCGTCGGCAACAACAATGCCCAGAGCGTTTCGACGATCGTCGATTATCTCTGCCGTTCCGGCGATGCTCCGGTCTATTTCGACATTCCGCATGTCAACCACAACTCGCCAGAACGAGTGAACAGCTATATCGCCACCATGCAGCGACTCGGCCATGAGCCTGTCGTCATCGGCAACACCGAAGATTATACGTGGGATTTCGAGCGGATCGGCTACGAGCAGACGGAAAAGATGCTCGGTAACGGCGGCCTGCCAGGTAAGACCATCCTGTGCGCCAACGACCGTCTCGCCTTCGGCGTGATGGCTGCTGCCTACTCGCGAGGCCGCAAGGTCGGCCGCAAGGGCGATTGCGATCTGCGGGTCGCGGCCCATGACGATCATCCGCTGAGCCGCTATACCTGCCCTGCCCTCACCACAATGGCGCAGGACTTCGCTTCGATGGCGGGACGCAGCGTCGAGACGCTGCTGGCCTTGCTGGACGAGGGCGACGCGGCAGTTGCCGCCAAGGTCAGTCTCGACGCGACCCTGGTCATGCGTCAGTCGGCCTGAGTGTTAGCAAAGGCTGGATCGAAGCCGCGCCATGCGGCAACCGCTGCGCCGACCGCTTGCCGCGCCGCCGGACCATGGCGGCCCATCGAGACGAAGCCATGGATCTGGCCGGGCCAGCGCCGCAGGACGACCGGCACACCGTCATCCAGCAGACGCTTGGCATAGGCCTCGCCTTCGTCGGCGAGAATGTCATGACCGGCGATTGCGACAAACGCCGGTGCTATGCCGGCAAGGCTTGCGGCCCTGAGCGGCGACACGCGCCAGTCGTCGATATCCATGGCATCCCTGATATAGTGGTCGCGGAACCAGGCCATGGTCGCCGAAGTCAAACCATAGCCCTCGGCAAAGCGGCGATAGCTGTCCGCCGCCTGCGAGGCATCCGTGTTCGGATAGAACAGGAGTTGCGCGGCCGGCGGGTTCTTGTCGCCGCGCGCGAGCAGGCAAAGCACGGCGGCGAGATTGCCGCCGGCGCTGTCGCCTGCTGCAGCGATCCTTCTCGGGTCGATACCGAGATCGCCCGCGCCATCTTGCATGAAGGAGAGTGCGGCGCGGCAATCTTCGATGGCGGCCGGAAATTTGTGTTCCGGCGCCAGCCGGTAGCCGAGCGAGACGACGACGCAGGCCGCCATGTTGGCAAGCCACCGGCAGATCTCGTCATGGGAGTCGAGATTGCCGATCACCCAGCCGCCGCCATGCAGATAGAGCAGCGCAGGAGCACCCGTCGTGGCCGCCCCTTGCCCGCGATAAATCCTGAGCTTCAGCGGACCGCCGGGCCTGGCAATGACGCGCTCGGTCAGCGAAACGACCGGCTCGCGCTCGCCTTGCAGTTCGGGAAAGCTCAGATCATAGGCGCGGCGCGCCTCTTCGGGCGTGCCAGCCTCGAATGGCGGGGCAGCCGCCTGCCGGTCGAGGTCGAGCACATGCCTGGCCTCTGGATCGAGCAAGGGCGAGAGCGATGTCGTCATTGTAAGCCCTCCTGTATCAGGCAAGCAGGCTGGCCGCTTCGTCTTCCTGGAGGAGCGGCGGCTGATCGACCGTTGCGCTGACGGCAGTCGACTCGCGGCTCTCCCCCGATGCGAGGATCGCCTCCATGATCTCCAGCACATGGAGGGCGAGATCGCCTGACGCCCGGGGCTTTCTGCCCGTCGCCAGCGCCCGCGCAAGATCGGCGACGCCGAGCATGCGGTAATTCGCGCGGTCTGGCGCAGCGAAGGGCCAATTGCGCGCACCGTAAAGCTCGCTATCGCTGGGAAAGTCGGCCCAGTCGGCCCCACGTTCCGACAACGAGACGGTACCGCCGAACGTGTCCGGATCGGGCAGCCTGAGCGAGCCTTCGGTCCCATGCAGTTCGATTGGGTAGTTGGAGTGCCTGAAGACATCCCACGAGGCACCGAAAGTGACGGTGGCGCCCGAGCGGAACTCCAGCAGCGACAGGACGTTGGTCGGCGTGCCGACCTTGAAACTGGTATTCTTGTACGGGCCTTCGGCGGTGATCAGACGCTCTTCCTGGCCCCGCGTCGCCATCGCCATCACGCGGGCCACCGGCCCGAGCAGATTGACAAGCATCGTCAGGTAATAGGGTCCCATGTCAAAGACCGGGCCACCGCCGGGCTGATAGTAGAATTGCGGATTGGGATGCCAGTGCTCCATGCCGCGACCCATCATGAAGGCGGTGCCGGTCACCGCGCCGCCGATCGCGCCCTCGTCCATCAGGCGGCGTGCTCGCCGTCCGGCGGCGCCGAGGAAAGTATCGGGGGCTGAGCCGAGCAGCAGCCGGCGCTCCGCCGCCTCGGCGACAAGGCGGCGACCGTCTCTAGCCGAGGTCGCCAGCGGCTTTTCGGTGAAGACATGCTTGCCCGCCGACAGTGCCGAAAGCGAAATGTCGAAATGCGCCGCCGGAATGGTCAGGTTGAGGACGAGGTCGATCTCCGGATCGGCCAGAAGCGCGTCGACGCTGAGAGCCCGGATGCCGTATTCGCTGGCACGAAGGGCCGCCATGTCGGGCGATATATCGGCGCAGGCGCGCAGTTCGACCTCGCCGAACAGAGCCGCATTGCGCAAATAAGTCATCGAGATGTTGCCGCACCCGACAACGCCGATGCCGAGCTTAGCCGCTGATTTTCCTGGCATTTTCTATTCCACCTTCCGACGTCGCAACGCTCTGGTTGACCCATTGCACCAGCAACGGATCACATTCGAAGGCCGCTTTACAGTATTTTAAATATTGACGCGCGTAAAATTTTTATGGAACATGCGGAAATGCTGGCTGGGAGGCTGCCAGCGCAAGGAGGAGAAAATGACTGACATCAAAAAAGGGCCGGTTGCCGGCTCGAAGCCTGCGGCGCATGTGACGATCGCCGACCGCCGGCAGTTTCTCATCGGCAGCGCCGGGCTGCTGGGTGCGGCGACACTTGGGCTCGGTACTGGACTGGGCGTTCGCCGGGCGCGCGCGCAATCGCGGGCCGAAATCAGCTTTGCCAGCGCCGCCTTCTTCGGCAAAGAGACCTTCGGCGACCTGATCAAGGCCTTCAACGAATCGCAGGACCGCGTTCTGGTCAAGAACATCGAGCTGCCGCCGCCGAGTTCCTCGACGGAAGTCTACCAGGGCCTCGTCCAGCAGCTCGCCCGCCGTACCGGCACGCCCGACGTCTTCAGCCAGGACGTGATCTGGATCGCCGGCTTTGCTGCCGCCGGCTGGGCACTGCCGCTCGACGAGTACTTTCCGGCGGACAAGCGCAGCGCCTACTTCTCCGGAACCCTCAACGCCTGTACCTATGACGGCAAGCTGACCGCCCTTCCCTGGTTCATGGATTCGGGCATGTTCTATTACCGCAAGGACGTGCTGGAAAAGCATGGCGGCAAGGTGCCGGAAAACTGGGCCGACATGGCGACCATCGCCGCCGCCGCGCAGAAGGCCGGCGATGTCGATTTCGGCTATCTCTGGCAAGGCAAGCAGGCCGAGGTTCTGGTCTGCGACGCGGTCGAGATCATCACCTCCAACAACGGCGCGATCCTTGCGCCTGACGGCAAGTCGTCACTGATCAACCAGAAGGCGGCAGTGGACGCGATCCAGTTCCTTCACGATACCATCAACACCACCAAGATCAGCCCGCAGGACGTGCTGTCCTGGGACGAAGAGCCTTCGCGCCAGCCGTTCACCTCGGGCAAGGCGATGTTCATGCGCAACTGGTCCTATGTCTATCCGATCGCCCAGGATGCCAAGGCCTCCCAGGTGGTGGACAAGGTCGGTGTCGCGCCGCTGCCGTCCTTCCCCGGCGGCAAGAGCTCGGCCTGTCTCGGCGGCTACCAGCTCGGCGTCAACGCCAACTCGAAGCAGCGCGAAGCCGCGATCGAGCTGCTGACCTGGCTGTCGTCGACCGAAACCCAGCATCGCATCGCCCTAAACTTCGGCCTCGCGCCAACGCGCCCGGCACTGTTCCAGGACGAGAAGATCAAGACCGAACAGCCATTCATGGCGAGCCTCGAAAAGGTGTTCACCGGTGCAACGGCACGGCCGATCACGCCCGAATATGCGAAGGTGACGCTGGCCTTGCAGTCCGGCATCTCCAAGGCGCTCGTTTCTGGCAACGTCCAGGCCGAGATGGACGCGCTGGCCACGCAAATCAACACGATCGTCGGCTAACCAATGTCCGCGGCGGCCACTGTTTCCGGCATTGGCCGGCCGCGGCTTGGCAAGGCGCTTCCGGGCGCCGTCTGGGCCTTGCTCCTGCTGACGCCGGCCTTCGTGTCCCTGGCGTCGGTTTCGTTCTACCCGATTATCAACGGGCTTTATCTCTCGCTCACCAACACCTCGCTGATCACCCAGGAGAACGAGTTCTCGGGTTTCTCCAACTATGTGCAGCTCTGGGGCGACGCCCAATTCTGGAATGCCTGGTGGCACACAATGTGGTTCACCACGGCTTCTACGATACTGGAGACCGTCATCGGGCTCGGCATGGCGCTCATCCTGTGCGAGGCTTTTAAAGGCCGCGGGCTCGTCCGCGCGGCCATGCTGGTTCCCTGGGCGATGCCGACCGTCGTCACCTCGAAAATGTTTGGCTGGCTGTTCGACGGCCAGAACGGCATCATCAATTACATTCTCCTGCATGCCGGGCTGATCGACCAGAAGGTCAACTGGTACGGCTCTCCCGACACGGCGATGACCACCATCATCATCGCCGACGTCTGGAAGACGACGCCGTTCATGGCGCTGCTACTTTTGACTGGACTGCAGACCGTGCCCAATTCGCTGATCGAGGCGGCGCGCATGGATGGCGCGAAAGGCTGGATCACATTCTGGTATATCCGCCTGCCGCTGCTCATGCCGACCTTGCTGATCGCCGGTCTGTTTCGCGCGCTCGACGCTTTTCGCGTCTTCGACCTCGTCTATGTGCTGACCGGCGGCGGCCCGGCTGATTCGACCGAGACGCTGTCGACACTCTCCTACAAGGTGCTCTTCTCGACGCTGCAATTCGGCTATGGCTCGGCCGTTTCGACGGCCATGTTCGTCACCGAAGGCATCATCGCACTGGCGTTCTGCCTCTATCTCATCAGGCAGATCAGGAGGGCGCAATGAACGACACACGCTCACCGCTGCAGACGATCGCGATCTATTTCGGCGCCCTGCTGATCCTGGTCTGGTCCGGCGGCCCATTCATCTGGCAGTTCTCGACCTCGTTCCAGCTCGACAAGGCGCTGACGTCAGGCTCACCATCGCTGATCCCCGATCCCTTTACGCTCGAGCACTACTACAACGCCTTCATCGAGAAAGAGCTTCACCGCTATGTCTGGAACTCGCTGGTGGTCTCGCTGGCGACGACGTTCCTGTGCCTCTTCGTCGGGTCGCTGGCCGCCTTCGCGCTGTCCAGGCTCAACGTCAAAGGCCGTTTCGGCATCCTGATGGTCATCCTTTCGGTGTCGATGTTCCCGCAGATCGCGCTGGTCGGGCCGCTCTATCTAGTCGCTACCAATCTCGGCCTGCTCGATACCTATACGGCGCTGATCATCACCTACCTTGCGCTCGGCCTGCCACTCGTCACCTGGGTGCTGTTCGGCTATTTCGAGACGCTGCCGCGCGAGATCGACGAAGCGGCGCGCATGGACGGCGTCAGCATTCCCGGCCTGCTCTGGCACATCATCCTGCCAATGTCGCTGCCGAGCCTGGTGACCACTGGCCTGCTCGCCTTCATCACCGCCTGGAACGAATTCCTGTTCGCGCTCGCCTTCACCTCCAACATCGATCGCCAGACGATCCCCGTCGGCATCGCCAATTTCACCAACCAATATTACGTGCCCTGGGGCGACATCGCCGCAGCTTCGGCCGTCGTCACCGTTCCTTTGATCGTGCTGGTGTTGTTCTTCCAGCGCCACATTATCGAAGGGCTGACCCAAGGTGGCATCAAAGAATGAGCGGCATCAAGGAATGAAAGGACGATCGTGAAAGACCTGAAAGTCGGCTGCCAGACCTTTACCTGGGAAATGCTCGGAGACCGTTTTGCCGGCGGTCCGGACGACCTCATCAAGGCGATCGCCGACGGCGGCTATGCCGGCATCGAGATCACCGACACGATGATCGGCCGCTATGCCGGCAAGCCGGCGGAGTTCGCCGCCGCGCTGAAGTCATCCGGTCTCACTCTCGTCTCGTTTGCCTTCGGCTCGGAAAGCGGCTTCACGCTGAAGGAGAGCATCGGCGCTGACCTTGAGACCGCGCAACGCTGGATCGATTTTGCCGCTGCCTTTCCAGGCGCGCTGGTGTCGATGGGCTCGGCCACGGTGGTGTCCGACGGCCCGCGCGACGACAAGTTCGCCATCGCGGCGGAGGTCTACAACAAGGCGGGCGAACTCGGGCGCAAGGCCGGCGTCGATGTCGCCGTTCATCCCAGTTCCCATCACAACACGCTGCTGTTCGACCGCGCCGACTATGACCGCATTTTCGCGTTAATCGATCCATCGCTGGTCGGCTGGGTGCCCGACACCGGCCACATCTTGCGCGGCCACGCGGACATGGCCGACACGCTCACCACCTACCGCGACCGCATCCGCTATGTGCATCTCAAGGACGTCGACGCCAGAGGCACCTGGGCGATGCTCGGCAAGGGCGTATGCGACACGGCAAAGGTGATCGAGATCGCCGGTGCCGCGCACTACTTCAACGGTTGGCTGGTGCTGGAGGAGGAATCCGAGACCGCCGCCGCCGATCCGGCCGCCGCGGTCAAGACCAACCGCCAGACCATGCGCGGCTACGGCGCGTGAGGACAAGATCATGATCAGGAAGCAAGACCGTCGCCTTCGTGTCGGCGTGCTCGGCTGCGGGCCGATCGCGCAATTCGCCCATCTGGAATCCTGCGTAAAGGCCGCCAATGCCGACCTGTATGCGATCTGCGATGCCGCGCCCGATCTTCTGGCCCGCATGGGCGCGACCTATGAACCTGAGAAGATGTATGGCGACTACGACGCCATGCTGGCCGACCCTGAACTGGAAGCGGTGATCGTGGCGACCTCGGACGCCTATCACGTGCCGATGTCGATCAAGGCACTGGAAGCCGGCAAGCATGTTCTATGCGAAAAGCCGATCGGCGTCTCGGTCGAGGAAGGTGAGATGCTCGCCGATGCGGTCAGGCGCACCGGCAAGGTGCTGCAGATCGGCCATATGAAGCGCTTCGATCCGGCGCTGGAGGCGGCGCGCGATTTCGTCCGCGACGAGATGGGCGAGATCCTGGCGCTGAAGGCCTGGTATTGCGATTCCACGCACCGCTACACCAACACCGACGCAGTCCAGCCGCTGCCCGTCACCAGCAAGCTGGCGAGGAAGCCGGCCGGCAACCCGAAGGCTGATCTCAGGCAATATTTCATGCTCGCGCATGGCTCGCATCTCGTCGACACGGCGCGCTTTCTGTGCGGCGAGATCACCGCTGTACGCGCGCGCCTCAATGAGCGCTTCGGCGCCTATTGCTGGTTCGTCGAAACAGAATTCGCCAATGGTGCGCTTGGCCATCTCGACCTCACCGTGGCCGTGCGCATGGACTGGCACGAGGGTTTTCAACTCTATGGCCAGAACGGCTCGGTGATCGCCAAGACCTTCAACCCCTGGTATTTTCGCGCGAGCGAGGTCGACATTTTCCACGAGAAGGACGCAACGTCGCGCAAGCCGCTTGGCGCTGACGGCCATTTCTTCAGACGCCAGCTCGAAGGCCTAGCTGAGACAATCCTCGACGGCAAGCCGCTGCGCGGCGCCAACGTCGAGGACGGCCTTGCCTCGATCCGCGCCATGGTGGCGATCGCCCGCTCGGTCGAGAGCGGCGAGCGCGTCGAGATCGCCAGCGTGACGGGAGCGGTCTGATGCAGGTCGGGGTGTTCGCCAAGACCTTCCCAGGCAGTGAACCGGCCGGCGTGCTGGCGGCGGTGCGCGACGCCGGATTTGCCGTCACCCAGTTCAATCTTGCCTGCGCCGGCCTGCCATCGATGCCGGATGCGGTGCCCGGCGACGCCATCCGCTCCATCGCGGCCGCATCCGACGCCACCGGCGTCACCCTTGTGGCGCTCTCCGGCACCTACAACATGGCGCACCCCGACAAAGCGGTGCGCGACGACGGACTGCGCCGGCTTGCCGTCATCATCGAAGCCGCAGCGGATCTTTCCGTTCCGCTGGTCACGCTGTGCACGGGAACGCGTAACCGCGACGACCAGTGGGCGCACCACCCCGACAATGGCGATCCCTCGGCATGGGCCGACATGGCGGCCGAGATGGGAAAGGCGCTTGAGTTGGCGGAACGTCACAGTGTCGACCTCGGCATCGAACCCGAGCAGGCCAACATCGTCACCTCGGCCGGGGACGCCATGCGCCTCATTGCCGAAATGGGCTCGAAGCGGCTGCGCATCGTGCTCGATCCGGCGAACCTGTTCGAACACGCGAGTGCTGCGGACGCTCGCGCCATCATAGCCGACGCTGTCGAGCGCACGGCCGGCCATGTCGCCATGGCGCACGCCAAGGACCGCTCCGCCGACGGCCGCTTCGCCACCGCCGGCCGTGGCGTCGTCGATTTCGCGGATTTCGTCGCTCGCCTCAAGGCGTCGGGCTTTGACGGGCCGCTGGTGACGCACGGACTTTCGGCCGCAGAAGCGCCCGGCGTTGCTCGTTTCCTGAAGGGGTTGGCCTGATGGCACGCCCGACCACCTTGCTGCGCGATGACGCCATGCTGCGCGTTTCCGACACCGGCGACGGTTTGGCGGTCGTGTTCCAGCACGGTTTGGGCGGCAGCGAGGCGCAGGCCGCCCAGGCTTTCCCCGCCGGCCCCGGCATCCGGCGTCTCACCCTGGAATGCCGTGGGCACGGTGCTTCAGAACTCGGCGGCCGCCGTCCGTTTTCCCTGGAGATGTTCGCGGACGATGTTGTTGCCGCCGCCGATCAGGCCGGGCTCGACCGTTTCGTCGCCGGCGGCATTTCGATGGGCGCCGCGATCGCCTTGCGCCTCGCCTGCCGGCACCCGGACCGCGTGGCCGGCCTGCTACTCGTGCGTCCAGCCTGGATTTTCGGCAGCGCGCCGGCAAACATGCAACCGAACGCCGAGGTCGCCAGCCTCATCCTCGGTCACGGCCCCGACAAGGCAAGAACGATCTTCGCGCAATCGCAGACGGCTGTACGCCTCAAGCGCCAGGCGCCTGACAATCTCGTCTCGCTGCTGGGTTTTTTCGACCGGCCGGATTCGGCATCGTTCGCGCAGATCCTCGCCGACATCTCCGCCGACGGGCCAGGAGTCTCAGAAAGTGACGTCGCTGGCCTTGGCGTTCCCACGCTGGTTGTCGGCAACGCCGTGGATGCAGTGCATCCCTTGTCGGTCGCCCACAAATTGGCCGCCACCATTCCCGGCGCGACCTTTGTCGAAATCCCTGCCAAGGCGCTCGACAGCGTCAGGCATTTCGCCGAGTTGCAGGCCGAGATCACCGCCTTCCTTCACGCCCACGCCAATTTCCGGAGCCTCATTCCCTCATGACCACCAAATCCCTATCCGGCCCCGCTGCCATCGCCGCCTTGCCGCGCAACCGGCTGCTCGGCGAGTTTTCGCTTTGGTCGGCCGACCTTGCCAATATGGAGCGCGACCTGAAGCGCATCGATCCCTATGTCGACCTCCACCACATCGACGTCGCCGATGCCCGCTTCACCCCCGGCTTCCTGTTCTTCCCAGACCTGGTGGCGCGGATCGCCAGGCTGACGACAAAGCCGATCCATGTGCATTTGATGGTCGAAGCCGAGATCGTCGAGGAGCAGACGCGCCAGTTCATCGAGGCCGGTGCCGACCTGATCAGCGTCCATGCCGAAAACGGCGAGGCCGGCCTGCGCGCCGCTCGGCTGGCGCATGAGCTCGGCGCCGAGGCCGGCGTGGTGCTCAGGCTGGAGACGCCGGTCGCGGCGGTCACGCCATTCCTGTCGCAAGTGGCGTTCGTGACGCTGCTCGGCACCTCCATTGGCGTCAAAGGCCAGAGCCTTTCCGAGCAGGCCTGCCCCCGTTTGATCGAGGCACGCGCGCTCATGAAAAAGGCAGGACGCGAAGCCGACATCATCCTGGCCGCCGATGGCGGCATCCGCCACGAAACGGTGCCGCGCCTGCGCGCCGCCGGCGCCGAGACCGTGGTGCTGGGATCGCTGGCTTTCGGTGACCCCGACCTTGCGCAGCGCATGGCCTGGCTGCACGGGTTGAAGGTCGCTGCCTGATGACAAAACTTGCGCTTGCCTTCGATCTCGGCGGCACGGAGCTGCGTGGCGCGCTGGTCGAGCGCGGTGGCCGCGTTGCCGCCCGTGTTTCGGCCCCGACGATGGCGGGCGCGGGATCGGAAGCAGTGATCGGCCAGATTATTGCCCTGGCTGGAACCCTGCTGGCGGAGCACCCGCAGGCAAAGGTCGCCGGCATCGGCATGTGCGCGCCGGGACCGCTCGATCCCAAAGCGGGGATCGTCATCGGCCCGCCGACCCTGGCCGGCTGGCACGACGTGCCGTTGATCGACATTCTCGGCCGCCAATTCGGCCTGCCGGTGCGGCTGGAGAACGACGCCAATGCGGCGGCTCTCGGCGAATGGCGCCTCGGCGCCGGCCGTGGCAGTGGCTCGCTGGTCTTCGTCACCGTGTCGACCGGCATTGGCGGCGGCGTGGTTGCCGACGGCCATATCTATCACGGCCGGCGCGGCCTGGCGGCCGAGATCGGCCACATGACCATCACCGGCGAAGGCGACCGCTGTTTCTGCGGCGCCGTCGGCTGCTTCGAGGCCGTCGCATCGGGCACCGCGCTCGGACGCCGTGCCACGCGGCTGACCGCACCCGGCGACGGCTCCCTGCTTCGGCGCTTCTCCGGCGATGGCGACGTCTCGGCCAGGCACGTCGTCGAGGCCGCGCGCGCCGGCGATGTCAGTGCGCTCGAACTGATCGAGGCGGAAGCCAGGTGGCTCGGCATCGGCTTCACCAACCTGCTTCATCTCTATTCGCCGGACCTGATCGTCATGGGCGGCGGCCTCGCCAATGGCTTCGACCTGCTGGCGCCAGAGATCCGGGCCACCATCGAGCAGCGGGCGATGCCGGCCTATCGCGACGTGCCGATCGTGCCGGCGGAGCTCGGCGACCGGGCCGGGCTGATCGGCGCGGCAAGCCTTATCCTGTGGGAGGGGGAACCGGGCGCGCCGCTGGCGATCGCGCAAGACGAAGACAATGGCGCGAGCAAGCGTGCCAGGGAGGCAAGCCATGGCTGAACTCAAGCTGCGCGGCGCGCGCAAATCCTACGGATCCGTCGAGATTATCAAGGGCCTTGACCTCGACGTCGAGGACCGCGAATTCGTTGTCTTCGTTGGCCCATCCGGCTGCGGCAAGTCCACGCTGCTGCGCATGATCGCCGGCCTGGAAAAGATCACTGCCGGCGACTTGCTGATCGATGGCGTGCGCGCCAACGACATCGATCCGTCCGAGCGGGGACTGGCCATGGTGTTCCAGTCCTACGCGCTCTACCCGCACATGACGGTGGCCGA
The DNA here is from genome assembly GCF_040319125.1 of Mesorhizobium sp. M0938. Classification (NCBI taxonomy): domain Bacteria; kingdom Pseudomonadati; phylum Pseudomonadota; class Alphaproteobacteria; order Hyphomicrobiales; family Phyllobacteriaceae; genus Mesorhizobium; species Mesorhizobium sp. M0938. The sequence continues at coordinate 62,806 of NZ_JAMYNS010000024.1, forward strand.
GAATATGGGCTTTGCGCTGAAGATCGCCGGCGTCTCCGCTGCCGAAAAGGAGCGCAAGGTGCGAGAGGCCGCCGAGGTGCTGCAGCTTACGCATCTCCTCGACCGGCGGCCGAAGGCGCTTTCGGGCGGCCAGCGCCAGCGTGTCGCCATCGGCCGCGCTATCGTGCGCAACCCCAAAATTTTCCTGTTCGATGAGCCGCTGTCCAATCTCGATGCCGCCTTGCGGGTGAGCATGCGGCTGGAGCTTATGCGGCTGCACGAGCAACTCAATGCGACGATGATCTATGTCACCCATGACCAGACCGAGGCCATGACCATGGCCGACAAGATCGTCGTGCTGAACGGCGGCTCGATCGAACAAGTCGGCTCGCCGCTCGATCTCTATAACAAGCCGGCAAACATCTTCGTCGCCGGCTTCATCGGTTCGCCGAAGATGAACCTTTTGCGGCTGAAAGTAGCTTCGGTTGGATCCGAAGGCGTCTCCGTGAGCTTGCCCGGCGGACAGACTTTGGCCGTGCCGGTCGAAGCGGGCGCGGTCAAGGCTGGCGACGAACTGCTGCTCGGGATGCGGCCGGAGCATCTGCGCATTTCTGCCGATGGCCGCTTCAAGGGACAAGCCGCGCTGGCGGAGCGGCTGGGCAGCCTGACCATCCTGCATGTTGAGGTCACGCCCGACATCATGCTGGTGGTGCAAACCGAAGGCGGTGATACGACACCGCTGCACAGCCCGATCGCGCTCGACGTCGCTCCGTCGCTTTGCCACCTGTTTCGCACGGATGGACCGGCGCTGACGCCTTTGCATTCCGTGTGAGCCGCCCTTCCAGCGAGATCGATGTGCTGCACCGCAGCACATCAAAAGCCGCTGCACACCATTTTAAATCTTGACGCGTGTTAAATTTTTCTAAAACATGCGGAAATGCTGACCTGTATCGGTCAGCACTCTGGGAGGAGAAATGCCTGATACGAAAAGTGGCCTGACCCAGGCCCATAATCTGCAAGCCGTATGGCGATCGACCATTGCTCGGTTGCCTGCCGTCGCAAGCGCCAGGCCGGCCGTTGCCGCGCCCCGCACAGGCGCTCCGGTCGTCGAGAAACGAGCCGGATACAACGCAACCAACAATTAGGAGGAGGAAGAACATGCGCATGTTCAATCGCCTGACGCTTGGCGCAGGTCTGTTTGCAACCGCACTTTCAATGCCGGCCCATGCCGAAGACGCGGCGAAGGTCGCGGCCATCGTCAAGGGCCTCGACAATCCCTTCTTTCAGTACATGCACCAGGGCATCGAAGAGCAGGCCAAGGCCGACGGCGTTGGCGTAACCGTCCAGGCGGCCGCCAATATGGGCGACGCCACCGGGCAGGCCGATCGCCTGACCGCCATGGCCATGCAGGATTTCGATTGCTACCTGGTTAATCCGATCAGTGTTTCCAACCTCGTCCAGGCGCTGGTTCCGGTCGCTCAGAAGAAGAAGCCGATCGTCAACATCGACAGCACCATCGACGCCGAGCAGGCCAAGGCGGCCGGCTTTGCCATCTCGACCTATATCGGCACCGACAATGTGGCCGCCGGCGTGCTGGCCGGCGAGGAGATGCTGAAGCTGGTTCCTGCAGGCTCCAAGGTCGCGCTGGTGGCCGGCATCGTTGGCGACGTCGGCTCGAACGCCCGCATCAAGGGCTTCAAGCAGGCCGTCGAAGGCAAGCTCGAAGTCGTGGTGATGGTTAGCGCCGACTGGGACCGCGAGAAGGCCCTGACCGCGGCCACCGATATCCTCGCCGCGCATCCCGATCTCGCCGGCTTCTTCGCCGCCAACGACATCATGGCGCTCGGCGTACAGCGCGCCGTCCAGACCTCGGGCAAGGACGTCAAGGTGATCGGCCTTGACGGCATCGTCGATGCGCTGAAATCGGTTGCATCAGGCGAACTCTCCGCCACCGTCGCCCAATATCCCTATGTCGTCGGCGCCATGGGCGTGGAGGCCTGCAAGGCGGCGGCTTTGGGCAAGGAACTGCCCGCCAACGTGCCGGCGCCGGTGTTGCTGATCAACAAGGACAATGCCGAAGCCTCGTTGAAGAATTTCCCGCGCCCAGGCGGCGACTATCCCGATCCTTTCCGCGAGATGTTGAAGTGAACACGCCTGAACAAAACGCGCCCGTGCATTCCGCGGGCGCGGCGGAGGAGAGCCGCCCCTCCCTGTCGGCTCTCCTCCTTGATCCGTCCTTCTGGGCCGACTGGGCCTCCGTCGTCGGCCTGGTCGGCCTCGTCATCGTCTTCGGCCTCAGTCAGCCAGTCTTTCTCAGCGTCGCCAATTTGCAGGCCCTGCTCCTGGCGGCGGCGATCCTAGTCGTGCTGTCGATCGGCCAGACCTTCGTCGTGGCGACCGCCGGCATTGATCTTTCGCTAGCCGCAGCTGTCATGCTGGGGGCAATCATCCTCGGCCTCGTCAACGCCGCCGGCTACGGCATCTTCCTCGCCTGTGTGCTGGCTGTTCTTGCCACCAGTGCGGTGGGCTTCCTCAACGGCGTTCTCATTACAGCCGGCAAAATTCCCGACTTCGTTGTGACGCTCGGCACGCTTTCGGGCGTCACCGGCCTCGGCCTCATCCTGTCGGGCGGTGAGCCGACGATGGTCGGCTCGACCTTCCTGCTCAAGCTCGCCTCCGGCTCCTTCGGACCGTTCGGCTATCCCGTCTGGGTGGCGATCGCAGCCGTCATCGTCGCGCATATCGCGCTCTACCACACCCGCTTCGGCGTGCATCTGCTGGCCACCGGCGGCCAGGTCGAAAGCGCCGGCGCGCTCGGCATCCGCACCAACCGAGTCAAGATCGCCGCCTATACGATTTCGGGCTTCTGCGCCGGCATTGCCTCGCTGCTTCTGGTGGCGCGCATCGGCTCGGCCGAACCGCAGATCAACACCAGCCTTCTGCTCAATTCGGTGGCGGCGGTGGTTCTCGGCGGCGTCAGCCTATTCGGCGGCCGCGCCAGCATTCTTGGGCCGGCGATCGGCGCGCTGATGCTCACCGCGCTGGTCAACGGACTGACGCTACTCAGCGTTTCGGCCTTCTACCAGCCGCTCGCCGTAGGTGCCATCGTGGTGCTGGCCGCCCTGATCATGCGGTACCAGAAATGAGCGCCGTCCATCATATCCCGCCATCCGACGCGATCCTGGCCTGCGAGGGATTGAGCAAGCATTTCGGCGGCATCCGCGCCTTCACCGACGTCGCCTTCCAGGCCCGCCGCGGCGAGGTCACCGCGGTCATCGGCGACAATGGCGCCGGCAAATCGACGCTGATCCGCTGCCTGGTCGGCGTGCATGTGCCGGATGGCGGCCAGATCTTGTTCGACGGTCGGCCGCGTCCCTTCGCCAATCCCGACGAGGCACGCAAGGCCGGCATCGAGACGGTGCACCAGAACCTGGCGCTGATCGACGAACTGACGGTGGCGCAGAACCTGTTCCTCAACCGCGAGATCGTGCGCCGGATCGGGCCCATCGCCCTGCTCGATCGCAAGGCGATGCGAGAGCAGGCGCGCGCCATGCTGTCGCGCCTGTCGATCAACATGCCTTCGGTCAACCAGCGCGTGCGGCGTCTGTCGGGCGGGCAGCGGCAGGCGATCTCGATCTGTCGCGCCGCTGGCTCCGGCGCCAAGCTGGTGGTGATGGACGAGCCGACGGCGGCGCTCGGCGTACAGGAAACCGCCAATGTCGAGGCGCTGATCCGGCGCTTGCGCGAGCAGGCGGTGAGCGTCATCCTGGTCAGCCACAATTTCGATCAGGTGCGGCGGCTGTCCGACCAGATCTGGGTGATGCGGGCGGGACGGATGGTGGCGACCGTGCGTTCGTCGGAAACCACCGGCAACGAACTCGTCGCGCTTGTAACCGGGGCGGCCTAGAGGCCGCCGATCCGGCCGGCCTGTCACGAACTGATTGTTGCAAAAAGGGAGTTTGCGAGTGGCGATAATCCGTGTCGGACTTGTGGGTCTTGGCGAGGTCGCGCAATCGATCCATCTGCCTGTCTTGGCCGACCAGCGCGACCGCTGGGTGATAGCGGGCGTCTATGACGTCTCTCCGAGCCTGGTGGCGCTCTGCACATCCGAATATCCAACCGCCACGGCCTTCGAAACGGCCGAAGCGCTGATCAATTCCCCCGACATCGATGCGGTCTTCGTGCTGTCGTCCGATGACACCCACAGCCGTTTCGTCCGCGCCGCCGTAGCAGCCGACAAGCACATCCTCCTGGAAAAGCCGGCTTGCCTGACGGTCCGCGAGATCGACGAATTGCTGGCGCTGACGACGAACTACGCCAAGACGATCTTCGTCGGCTATATGCGCCGCTATGCGCCGGCCTATCTGGCGGCGAAGGACGAACTGCCCGACGCTGCCGACATCACGCATGTGCGCATCTTCGACCTGATCTCCGAGGGCCGGCATTTCCTGAAGAAAAGTCAGAATATCCTTTACCCCACCGACATTGACCCGGCGCTGCTGGAGCGTGGCGTCAAGGAGCGCGACGCGCTGATCCGTGAAGTCGTGGGCGCCGATGCACCCGCCGATCTCGTGCGCGCCTATCGCGGCCTGACCGCGCTCTCCTCGCACCATATTTCGGCGATGCGCGGGCTCATCGGCGAACCGGTCCGCGTGCTCGCCGCGCACCGCACCAATGGCGGCGCCAACACCTCAGTGACCTTCGACTACGGCCATTTCGCCTGCCAGTATGACGCGGTGGTCGACGATCTCGGCCTGTTCGACGCCATGATCGAGGTGCGCTCGAACAGCAAGCGGGTCCGCATCATCTACGATACGCCCTATATCCGCAGCCTGCCGACGCGGCTCGAAGTGACGGAAGCCGGACCGCTCGGACCGGTGACTAGGACGTTCGGGCCGCTCTATGGCGACGCTTTCTCCAACGAGTTGGAGATTTTCCACCGCCATATCACGGACGGCACGAAGCCGCTGATGGACCTCGCGGATTCACGCCGTGATCTCGCACTGATGGCGGAGATCATCGGGCGGATGAAGGAGATTGGCGATCGCTGAGGCTACCGCCTACTTGCCGCAATGATGATCGTTGATCTTGTTCAACGCATTCGCGTCGGGCCCGACCCGGTGGTAGGAGCAGGCTCCTGCGGCTGTCGTGAACAACTGCTGGTCATAGTAGCGCGGGCCGCCGAACAGGATGTCGATGATGTCGCCTTCAGCGGGAACGTAGCGTTCAGGATCAGCCCGTTGGTCGCGACTTCCAGCGAAGGCCGAGGCGGACGTGCAGCAGACTAGCCCCAAAACGAGAGCGCGGATCGCAAAGCGTTTTGTCGTCATCGGCAATCACCTTCTGGCCGTTCAGCGTTATCATACATCCAAAATCGCCAGCCGTGCAAAAGTTCCCCGGATCGTCCGAGGCGGCGGCGAAAAACCTGCCATCCTTGCCGATCCCCGCCTGTCACAATAGGTTTATCCTGCGGCGCTAGGGAGAGCGTTCTCGCATCCGGCGCCTAGCCGGGTCCGTCTCTTCACACCAAGTGGGGTTTTCCATGCGCAAGATCATTCTCGCCGCCATGTTTCTGGCATCCGCCGTCGCAGGCGCTTCGGCTGCCGACGGCAAGCTGGTCGTCTACACGAGCCAGCCCAACACCGACGCGCAGCACACCGTCGATGCGTTCATGGCGAAGTACCCCGCAGTCAAGGTCGAATGGGTGCGCGATGGAACGCCGAAGATACTGGCCAAGCTGCGTGCTGAGATCGAGGCCGGTCAGCCGCAGGCGGATGTGCTTCTGATCGCCGACGTTGTCACCATGGAAGGCCTGAAGAAGGAAGGCCGGCTGCTCGCCTATCCCGAGGCTGACGTTTCCGGCATCGAGGCCGCCCTCTACGACAAGGACAAGACCTATTTCTCGACCAAGCTGATCACCACCGGCATTATCTACAACACCAAGGCGCCCTTCGTGCCGGCGAGCTGGGAAGACCTCACCAAGCCGGAGGCGAAGGGCCTTGTCGCGATGCCGAGCCCGCTGACTTCGGGTGCGGCGATGATCCACACCGTGACGCTGACCGGCAATCTGCCGGAAGGTTGGGACTATTACGGCGCGCTCGCCAAGAACGGCGCCCAGGCAAGCGGCGGCAATGGCGACGTGCTGAAAGCCGTCAGCGGCGGAGATAAGCTGTTCGGCATGATCGTCGACTACATGCCCATCCGTGAAAAGGCCAAGGGCGCTCCCGTCGAATTCGTCTTCCCCAGGGAAGGCGTCTCGGCCGTCACCGAGCCGGTCGCTATCCTGTCCACGGCCAAGAACCCCGACGCTGCCAAAGCCTTCGTCGATTTCCTGCTGTCCAAGGACGGCCAGGAGGCCGCCGCCAAGATGGGCTATATTCCGGCACGCGCCGACATTGCCCTGCCGGCCGGCTATCCCGACCGCTCGTCGATCAAGGTGCTGAGCTACGATGCAGCCGCCGCACTCGCCAACGACGCCGCCAACAAGGAAAAGTTCGGCGCCGTGATGAGCCAGTAGCCAGCTGAGCAGCCAGCGGTGTCTTCCGCGCAGGACATCCTCCCAGGGCAACGTGTGTCGGCGCGACGCGGGCGTATGTTGGGGGTGCGAACCACGCCTGGGTTTCGGGCGTCGGCGCTCGCCGTCCTGCTGGTCATCGCTCTGCTCAGTCTGCTACCGATGGTCAGGCTTCTCGTCGCGGCCGTTGCGCCGGGCGGTGAGCTCGATTTCGGCGCATTCGCCGAACGCCTGGCCAAGCCCGCCGCCCTGCGGGCGATGTGGCACACGCTGGACACCGCGTTTTTCGGCGCCGTGCTGGCGGTCTGCCTCGGCGGCCCCTTTGCCGTCGCCGTCACGATGACCGACCTGCCCGGACGAAAGCCTCTCGGTTTCCTGCTTTTGCTGCCGCTGATGATCGCGCCGCAGGTTACCGCTTTGTCGTGGCTGCATCTGTTTGGCCCGTCCAGCACGCTTCTCGGCATGGTCGGCATGGCGCCACCACCGGGAACCCCCAATCCAATGCTTGGCCGCAACGGCATCATCCTACTTTACGCCGTCCAGCATGCACCGATCGTCTTCATCACGCTGCGGGCCGGGCTTTCCCGGATCCCTCGCGATCTCGTCGAGGCTGCCAGGGCCTCCGGCGCCAGGCCGTTATCCGTGTTATGGACCATCGTCCTGCCGGTCGTGCGTCCGTATATCGTAGCCGCAGCGGCACTTGCTTTCGTTTCGGGAGTCGGCAATTTCGGCATCCCCGCTTTGCTCGGAATGCCGGTCAACTATCTGACGCTGCCGACGCTGATCTATCAGGACCTGTCGAGCTTCGGTCCCGGCGTGCTGCCGCAGATCACGGCGCTGTCGGTGCTGGTCGGCCTGCTGGCGTTGGGGCGGCGGGGCGCCCCCGGGTTTGGGCCCCGCCGCCGCCCCCCCCCCCGGCACAAAAAGCGCCCGCGCCCGGTTTTTGATGGGGGGGGCCCACAGCCCCCCCCC
>NZ_JAMYNS010000025.1:0-66981 GCF_040319125.1 Mesorhizobium sp. M0938
GTAGTGCAGAGTAGCCATTTATATTCCTTTTTCTTATTTTCTTAGCGCCCCGCGGTGCCCTGCCTACCCGACAGGTATATTAGCTACAAATCACATACCCACACGCACTGATAGAAATCTTGAGAATTTTCGGAACGGAACGGCCCCCTGCAAGCTGGATATCGTCGCGCTCAAACCGCGTGCTGCGGCCAGCGCTGTAAAGCTGCATAGCCAGCATCTGTAAGCGCATAGACGCCGCGCTCGGCCCGGGCGAACCAACCATAGACGTTGTCAAGCAGGATCTTGGCGGCGCGCGGTGAAATGGTTTTCAGATCGCGGGGCCGCTTCGGGCCATCGGTCATCGCAGCGGCGCAGGCCAGAGCATCTTGTCGGTAAGCGGTCATTATCGGCGTACGGGAGCCACCGCCGACCACAGGGTCGCCGCGCCGGCGCCGATGCTCGTCCACAAGGCGCGATCTTCGCCTCGGGTCTCGTCTTGGCGGCAAGGCCGCCGGGCTAAGCAGCAATTCGACATTGCCGGCAGAGCCGACCCCCAAAAGCCCGAAGCCAAGCCGCCGGCAGAGTGCGCGGAACCGACGATCGTGCTCGCGGCCTTTGCCTCGGCTCGACATCCGCGCCGCAAGCCAGACCTCGTCGCATGACGCGGCACGATCGACACCTTGAAGTATGAGCTCGAGGTTAAACTGCAGCTTCAACTCGCAGATGACGACCACGGGCGGCTCGCCGTCACGCACGCCCACGACATCGCAGCCACCAATTTCGCCTTTGACGGTGAATTCCAGGCTCTCAAGAAACCGCTTCACCGGGACGTAGAGAGACGTTTCCTGCATGCCCGTGGCATAGCCGATTCGTGGCTGGGTGGCACCGAACCCCTTAGCCATTAACAATAGTCACCCTGCGGCCTTTGTAGAAACAATTCCAAAAATTGACATCGACACCAGAATTTGTAACTTCTCTATCATCGGCTGAATACGGGAAGGGAGAGGTCCGGTGTCGATCCGCGAAGAGTTGGCGCATACCACCCTGGCCCTCACATCCGCCGAATCCAAGATCGTGCAGGTCCTGCTTGCCGACTATCCGATGTCCGGCCTCGGGACTGCCTCGCGCCTGGCAAAGGCAGCGGGCGTCAGCGACCCGACGGTCATGCGCCTCATGGTCAAGCTCGGCTATGGCGGCTTTGCCGCCTTCCAGGCCAAGCTTCTGGCGGAAATCGAATCCCGCCTGCATTCTCCTCTGCTGATGATGGAGGCGAAGCGGCCTGCCAATTCGAGCGAAGGTACTGTCAGCGACTACTTCCATTCGGTTTCCGACAGCCTGGAGCGGACGCGCACGGCGGTTCCCTCGCAGAGCTATGGCCGCGCCGCCAGGATGCTGCTCGACTGCAAAGGCCAGGTCGTGCTGCTCGGCGGACGCTTCAGCCGCCACATCGCCTCGATGCTCGCCGGCTATCTCGTGCAGTTCCGTCCCAGCGTGCACGACATCGGCGCTCTGGCGCCGACAGATTTCGACCTGCTGATCGATCTCGGCAAGCGCGACCTGCTCGTCGTTTTCGACTATCGCCGCTACCAGTCGGACGTGGTGAACTTCGCCCGCCAGGCGCGCGAGCGAGGCGTGGGCATCCTGCTTTTCACCGATCCATGGCTGTCGCCGATCTCCGAACACGCCGACCTGACGCTGATCGCGGCGATAGAGGCCAACTCGCCGTTCGACACGCTGGCCACCGCCGTCGTCCAGATGGAGACCGTGTTTGCCCATGCGCTGGAGAGCGAAGGCCAGACGGTGCGCAAGCGCATCGAGGACATCGAAGGGATCCGCCGCGCCAACGGCGTAACGCTCGATGCCTCGGATTTCGTCGATCCCGGTGGCCGCAGCGCAGCCGCCGGAGATCCGGCAAAGTGGGCGGCACCATTCGTCAGGGGCAAACCCAAATCGACGTAACCGGCCCGACATGATCGGCGCAGCATCAGCGGCTGAGCCACCCGCAACACCAAGCAACACCAAAGAGACAATCACGAACGCCGCAGAGGCACGAAAGGACATCGACATGCTGGACAGGGATGCGGCCATCGCCGCTGCGCAAGCCGAGATCGACAAGGATCGCGACTGGGTGATCGGGCTGACCAGCGACATGGTGCGGATTCCTTCGGTGAACCCCAAATTCGAGGCCAAACAAGGCCTGAACCGCGAGGCCGACGTGCAGGCGCTGCTGGAGCCGATCCTCAAGGCGGACGGTTTCGCGACCGAACAATGGGACGCGTTGCCGGGGCGGCCCAATCTGGTCGGCGAATGGGCCGGCGACGAGGAACGCAGCCTGATCCTTTGTGGCCATATCGATGTCGTGCCGGTCGGCGAAATGAAAAACTGGTCGGTCGATCCGTTTGGCGGCGACATTACCAACGGGCGCCTTTACGGCCGCGGAGCTGTCGACATGAAGGGCGGCGTTGCGGCCTGCATCGCGGCGGCGCATGCCATCCGCAAGGCGGGTATCACGCTGCAGGGCCGGCTGGCGATCCACACTGTGGTCGACGAGGAGGCCGGCGGCTTCGGCGCCATGGACGCGGTCGCCAGGGGCAAGCTCGCCAAGGCGGTGCTGGTCGCCGAACCGACCTGGGGCGATGTCCTGCCGGTCGAGGGCGGGCTCGAATGGGCGCGGGTGACGATCCGCGGCCGCAACGCGCATTCGGCGCTGCGCTACAATGAGATCTATCCGCAGCGCCACGACAAGGACCGGCTCGAACCCGGCGTCAACGCCATCGAGATCGCCGCGCGCTTCATCGCCGCCGTGCGCCAATACGAACTCGACCGCACGCGAGCCAGATCGCATCCGCTGCTGCCGCTCGGCATGAACACGATCAACATCGGCGTGATGTATGGCGGCACCGGGCTTGGCGAGAACGGCTTGCCTACGGTGATGACCAATCCGGCGATCATCCCTGATGTCGCAGTCCTCGACCTCGACATGAAGTTCCTGCCCGACGAGAACTCGGCCGATTATCGCCGCGATTTCGAAACTTTCGTGCATCATTTCGCCGCCACCGATGCCTGGCTGCGCGACAACCCGCCGACCATCCAGTGGGAACTGGGCGGCCTTTATTTTCCGCCGATGAACACCTCGCCGGATCATCCGCTGGTCAGGTCGCTCGTCACCAACAAGGCGCGCATCGGCAAGACCCCTGAGGTGAAGGGCTTCGTCGCTGTCTGCGACGCCGCGCACTATGCCGGCGCTGGCGTCGACGGCGTCATCTTCGGTCCGTCCGGCGACGGTTTTCATGGCGCCGACGAATATGTCGAGGTCGACTCTGTGGTGGAGACCGCCAAGGTCATCGCCGCCTCCGTCATCGACTGGTGCGGCGTGCGTTGATGATGTCGCCCCAAGCCCGACGGTTTGACGGCCTCGACCGCCTATTGAGCAACGGTGTATCGTGGCAGATACCAAATACCGATATCGAGTTCCATGTACGAGCTAAGGCAGAGTTAGACGACATTAGACTAGGGTCGCCAAGATCAGGATAAAAATGAACGCGCCCTTGATCTCAGATGATTTCATCCGTGATAAGGTGATTGGCTGTTCTGTAGCGGACCTCCATCGGAGGGAATACTCGCAGGGCCATAGGGGAGAGCGTCACCGCTCCCTGCCCTAGCTTGAAATTTGTCAACTTGCTGGGACTGTGTACATAGCCTCGTCCCATAGCGGCGTTTCTATACCGTCCGCTTTATTAGACGTTTCCATTTTGGAGAACTTGGAGTTATCAATTGGCGGCTCTGGGTTTCCTCCCATGTCGGAGATCAATTTGAAAACTTCCTCGGGGCTGTTGCTTACAAGCTGGATCGCGTTTCCTATCTGCAACGCGGAATTGGCTTTGCCCTCTTTCAGTCTAAGCCTATTGACTGATGTTAGGGGAACTGGGCCGCTCGCCTTCGCACCGTCGAACCAAACGGGCTTCCCGCCCGGTTGGTTGAGACTAGTGAACGTTTTGATTTCAGCATGCACCGCATCAGCTATAGTTTGTGGCTGATCCATGTAAAAGGGAACTACCAAGCCGTCGACACGTGAGTTTCCATGCTCTTTCAGCACGGTAGCGTTCGTCTGCCTAACTCGAACAATCAACGGTGCTTTTACTTCGACAGATACACCGTCAAACCGTGTAAGTTTGATCATTTTATTAACCTCCCTTCAGTTGACATCATAGGTAAATCACTGATGGCGGCCGTCTACAAGCAGCGCCCGTTCTCTCCGGTTGAATTACTTGAGGCAGACGAGATTAAATCCGCGTCAGTCAACGATCTGATCGAATGGGCTCGCGCCACCTTCATTGCCGAGGGCGCTGCGCTCCGCAACGATGACCACCGCCACCTCAACCAAGCGAGGATTGGAGCGCTTTGTCGTAACCTCCCGTAACGATCATGCCGTCCTTACCCCAAGGCATCAGCCATGTAGTCGAAATTCTCATGTACGATGCGAGCCTCTGGGGATAATCCCGCGAGACCAAGTGTTAGGACGCACAACTCATATCCGCGCGCCGAAACCAAACCGTCTATCGAGCTAATTCTTAGGCCCTTGACGCATTCTCCTGGCCGGACCCTGACATCTTCACGGCAAAAGGCAAGTTCAATACAAAGGTGCAAACCTTCGTTGTACGGTCGCTCGCGTACTTCGATACACCTTCGGTCGCGGTCGAGGCGGTCTGGCCCTATCAGGCCGGGCGCTTGATGCGGTCGGCCACCGCCGTCCATGCTGCCCGGATCATGCCGACGAGGCCGCTCGGGTAGACCAGCATGATCACGATGATGAGCAGCGCCGAGATCATCAGCCGCCACGCGCCGAAATCGGCCATTGCCTCGGAAAAGACGGTGAGCACGAAAGACGCGATGATCGCGCCATAGATCGTGCTCGTTCCGCCGAGAAGCACCATCGACAGGATGATGGTCGCCAAGCTCATGCCGAACACGTCGATCGAGGCGTTGCGCTGGTAGGCGGCGTAGAAGGCGCCGGCAATCCCGGTGAAGAAGGCGCTTGCCGCCAGCGTTACCATGCGCTGCCTCACCAGCGAGACGCCGCGGCTGATGGCGTATTCCTCATTGTCGCGCAGCGCCACGATGCTGGCGCCGGCGCGAGAGCGCACGAACAGTCGCAGGAACAGCGTGCTGAGCACAAGAAGTGTCAGCGCGATGTAAAAATAGGCGAGCTTGCCGTCGCGGACCATGTTGTGGTCGAACAGATAGAGGCCGGGCACCCGCACCAGACCTTGCGTGCCGCCCGTCAGGTCCGACTGGCTGATGATGACCTGCATGACGAGCTGTGCGAAGCCGAAGGTCACCAGGATGATATAGATGCCCTTGAGCCGCAGGATCGGAATGGTCACCAGCACGGCCGCCAAGGTGGCGATGGCGCCACTTGCCAAAAGCGCGATCCACGGATCGACGCCAGCCAGCTTGGCAAGCAGGCTGTAGGCATAGACGCCGATGCCGAACAGCGCCAGATGGCCGAAATTGAAGACGCCGCCATAGCCGAGGCTGAGGTCCCAGTTCGAGGCGACGATGGCGTAGATGAAGATCATGATCAGCACGTGCCGGCTGTAGCTGTCGCCGAAGACGAGCGGCAACAGGGCAAGCAGTAGGAAGCCCGCCACGAAGCCGATCGCCTCGCGGTTCCATGCGACGCGGCCGGGAGCAGACGGGATGACGATGTCGAGAAGGGTCATGCGAGCCCCCTGGAGCGGCTGGCAAAAATCCCCTCGGGGCGCACCATGAGCGTCGCGATGAGCACGAGGAAAAGCAGTGCAGGCGTCCAGTAGAGGCCGAAATAGTAGTTGCTCGCCGCCTCGAAGAACCCGATCAGGTAGGCAGCGAAGATCGGTCCCGAAATGCTTGAAATGCCACCGAAAACCACGACGATCAGCGCCTTGAGCAGCGGGTCGGCGCCCATTGACGGGTTCATGAAACGGTAGCCGCCCATGAAGATCCCGGCCAGCCCCGCCAGCGACGCGGCGATGGCGAAGGCAAGGCCGTAGAGCGCCGTGACGTTGAGGCCGACCAGTTGGCTTGCGTCCTCGTTCTGCGCGACGGCCCTGAGCGCAAGGCCAAGCCGCGTGCGGTTGAGGAACGACCACAAGGCTGCGAGGATCAGCGGCGTGATGACGATGATCGCGATCTGGTGCAGCGACACGCCGACACCGGCGATAGTGGTGTTGCCCTCGATCAGGCTCGGCAGCTGCTTGGAGCGCGGCCCCCAGACCGTCAGCGCGCCGTTTTCCATCAGCGAGCCGGCAGCCAGCGTGGTGATGACGACGACCAGCACGATGTTGGGACGGCCGATAAGCGGCCGCACCACCGAGGCCTGCAGGATCCAGCCTGCGCCGGCCATGACGATGACGGCGAGCGGAAAGGCGATCACCACCGGCAGGCCAAAGGCAACGAGCTGCCAGGCGAAATAGGCGCCTAGCATCATGAACACGCCGTGGCTGAAATTGAAGACGCCGATCGTCGTCCAGACCAGCGCCAGCCCCACCGCCATCATGGCGTAGAGCGAGCCCTGGAACAGGCCGCCGAAGAAGATATCCGAAAAGACGCTCATACCCGAATCCTGTCCGATCCTGCCTTCAATGTCCGAAATACATCGCCATGATTTCGCTGTGCTCGATGCTCTCGCCCGGCCGGATCTCGGTCTTGACCGCTCCGTGATCGACAAGAAAGAGCTGCCGGCTGAGTTCGAGCAGGAATTCGATATCCTGCTCCACGACGACGAGCGGCACGCCGCCCTTCGAAATATCCATGACGGCGGTGCAGAGTTCGTCCTTGATCTTCGGCGCCAGTCCAAGCGTCGGCTCGTCCAGGATCAGCAGGCGCGGATGGCTCATCAGCGCCGTGCCGATCGACACCATCTGGCGCTCGCCGCCGGAAAGCGTGCGCACCCTTTGCCGCCAGCGTTCGGCCAGCTTCGGGAACAGTTTCACCACCTTTTCGCGGTTCTCGGCCTCGTGCGGCCGCGCCCGCGGCGAATAGGCGCCGAGCGCCATACAGTCGCCGATCGTCAGGTCGGGAAACAGCTTGTTGCCCTGCGGCACGTGGATGAGACCGGTGGCGACGATGGCGCGCGCGCTCAAGCCGGTGATGTCCTTGCCGTCAAAGACGATGCGGCCGCGTTTCGACGCGACCAGGCCGGAAATGGTCCTCAGCAGCGTCGTCTTGCCGTGACCGTTCGGCCCGAATAGCCCGACATTGCCGTACCGGCCGGCCTCGAGCGTGATGTCATGCAGAACGGTCACGCGGCCATAGCCTGATGTCACCGCCTCGACGCTCAGGATCGGGCTCTCGCTCACGCCGCCGATCTCCTTGTCCCGAGATAGGCTTCCACCACGCGCTGGTCGGCAATCACGCTCTTGGGCTCGCCCGCGGCGAGCACGCGGCCCTGGTTCAGCACCAGAAGATGCTGCGACAGGCTCATCAGGAAGGTCAGCACATGCTCGATCAGCACCACGGTGATGCCGCGCGCCGCTGTCCGCCTGATCAATCCGATCGACGTCTCGATCTCCGGCTTGGTCAGGCTCGATGCCGGCTCGTCGAGCAAAAGCATGCGTGGTTCCGTGGCGATTGCCGTTGCGAGCATCAGGCACTTGCGGTCGAACACCGACAGTTCGCCGGCAAGCCGTCCAAAGATGGCCGACGAAAGGCCGACGAACTCCAGCGCCTCGGCGGCGTGGGTCCGCGCCTCGACCACCCCTCGCCCGGGCTTGCCGTAGCTCGCGCCGATCAGCGCGTTCTCGAACACGGTCAGCCCGTCGAAGCTGGTCTCGCGCTGGAAGGTCCTGAGAAGGCCGAGCTGTGCAATGGCGTTGCCTGTTTTGCCCTGGATCTCCATTCCGTCGAACCGTATCCGGCCCTTGTCGGGGCCGAACGGGATACCGGTGATGACGTTGAACAGCGTGCTCTTGCCGCTGCCGTTCGGCCCGGCGACGCCGAAGATTTCCCCGGCCTCGACGGCGAACGACACGTCGTCGACCGCCTTGAGCGAACCGAACGCTTTCGATACGCCCTCGACTTCAAGCAGCGGCATGCCGCTATTTCATCCAGGGCTGCGGCTTGAACTCGCCGGTCGCGTATTTGGCGGGCGAGATCAGGGTGCGGTTGCCGTCCCATATCTGGAAAAAGGTGATCGGAATGTAGTCGTCGCCCTGCATGGCAAGATGCGTCGCCGGATCGAATTTCAGGCGGCCTTCGGCGACCTGCTTGTCGGTCTCGGACAGCGCCTTCATGATCGCGGCATGGTCGCTCGGGTCGCCGGCCTTTTTCAGCGCGTCGAAATAGACATTGACCATCTCGTAGAGGCCGACGCCGTAGGTGCCGCTTTCAACGCCGTATTTGGCCTTGAACTTGCCCGCCACTTCGTCGGCGCGCGGGTTCTTCGGCGTCGTCAGCGCGCCGCCGAGAAGGTTGTAGATCACGCCGTTCGACTTTTCCTTGGTCAGCTCGACGAATTCCGGAACGCTCGGCGCATATTGCAGGAACACCAGGCTCTTGGTCGGCTGCTCCAGGAACTGGTTTAGGAACGAGGCCGAGTTGCCGGGCAGATAGTCGGTGTTGATGGCCACGTCAGGCACGTCTTCACGCACCTTGGCCAGGATCGAACGCCAGTCGGTCACGTCGCCGAAGGGCACGAGTTCGTCGACGGTGATGGTCCAGCCCTTCTCCTTGAAGGTCTTCTTCATGCCCTCGGAAATGGTCTTCGAATAGGCATTATCGGACGAGATGATGGCGACCTTCTTGGTCGGCAGCGTAATCTTGCCTTCGGCCGCCAGCTTCTCGACAAAAACCGTTACATCGGTGTTGTAGGCGTCGAAGGACGGGGTCAGCGACCAGCAGCAGGCATATTTCTCCGGATCGGGCGCGATGATGTCCTTGGTCTGCTGCGATGTGGCGGCAAGCATGTAAGGCATCTCCGCCTCGGCCATGTTATCGATCTCGAAATTGGTCAGGCTGGCATAGCCGGTCAGCATGAAGTGCACGTCCTGGTCGCCGAGCAGGCGCTCGACCGCGCTGGTGACGTTCGCCGCCGACTGGTCCTTGACGTCGCCCACGACCAGCTCGAACGTATGGCCGTCGACGCCGCCGGCGCTGTTTGCCTCGTCGATCGCCATCTGCGCGCCACGCTGGAATTCCTGGCCGTCGGCTGCCGCCGGGCCGGTCAGCGGCGCCAGCAGGCCGATCTTGACGACGTCGGCTAATGCCGGCGCAGTGGCCAGCATCATGCCGAGCGACGTTCCGATCAGCATATGCCTGAAATGGCGTTTCATCGACTTGGTCATCATTGATCCTGTTCCCCTGTTATTATCGTGGCGATGGTTGGATGATTGACAAATTATGCACAGGCGGGTCAATTTGAAAAGATATTTTCATGCACGCGCGAACAAATTGACTGCTAAGCAGTCCGCGGGAACTGCAGCGGCCAGGCGAATCGCCGCCGATCGCGGTCCTCAACGGCTCGGTCTCGACCAGGTCGACCGTGGCCCCGAAGCATGCATTGAACGCAGCCTGATAGACCGGACCTTGCCGGCGAACCGGCCAAGCCTGCAGGAAATCCAACGCCTGTTCGACGCTGTAGATTTCCTCGATAGGCAGGCCGGGTGCGGGCATGATGCGTACCGGCACCTTGAATTGCAATCTATCCATTCATTGTCTCCCGACATCGCCGCAGCAACGCCGTTCGTCGCGAAAGGTTGCTCGACCGGCTCTCGCCTTGGGCTCGACGCCTCGGAAGTGGCTAACGAGGAGGTCACCTCGGACCGCCAACTTCGATCGGAGCCCCGTGAAGGATGGGCTGAAACCTGAAATAAAAAACCCGCCTCAGCGGCGGGTAACTGGCGCACATCAGCACCGTGCCTAAATCAATAGCATAACTGCCGTCACAAAGCAACGGATTCGCGAACTCGCTCTTTCGTCCCGGCCTCTGTCCAAGCAACATTCAAGCCATTCTCGCCAGACAGATGCGACGGAGCGCGCAAGGATCGATGTGCGAAACCCTGGTCGAACGACCCTCACCGCATTTCGCCCTTCGAATAGCTTCACGCATCAGAGCGAAAAGGCTTTCGCTCTCAGGCGAACAAAAAGTCATCCGCCGTCAGCACGTTCGTAAAGTTTTCGAGAGTAACTTGATTGACCCCCGCGGTAATGATGGTGCTGGTTCCACTTTGGGCAATAGCGAGATCATTGAACGATTGCACGCCCTCCACACCACTAAACATGATACTATCGCCTTGGTTCTGGCTGAAGTCGTAAATGGTATTTTGGGTTCCGACCGTCATTACACCATCGTCCTCGAATATGAACAGATCTTGGCCACCCTCTGCCAAGTCGCTCAGTTGCCCATCACCCCACATGTCATTGATGACCGTGCAGCCGGCTGCCGCGCTCCCCGCGTACAGGACATCGTTGCCGCCCGTGGCCGAACCGGACATTTGTAAAGCGTCACCGCATAAGAAGTTACTGACTTGGCCGCTTTCGCTGTTCTGGCCCCCGGTAAGAATATCGTTACCGCCCGTGGCGGCCCCGGACATAGCGAATGCGTCGCCGTACAACTCGTTTTGAGTGTCAGGAAAGAAGCTCTTATTGCCGCCGGTTAGGTCATCATTGCCGCCCACAGCGCTGCCGAGCATCGTAACAGCGTCGCCATAGCCCAGATTATTGGTGCCTTGCAGCACGGCCACGTCATCGCCACCGCGAGCATCGTCGGACATGTTGGCGCCCGCGTCGCCGTAGAACGTTACCTGAGACCCACCCACGCTCGTGAAGGTGTCGTTGCCGCCCTCGGCGAAACCGGAAAGATCGCCGCCCGCATCGCCATAGAGAGTTTTGCTCGGGATCTCTCCACCCAAGTCCGTGTAGTGGTCGTCGCCGCCCTGAGCATGGTCAGACATATTGCCGCCGGCGTCTCCGAAGAAAGTGGCGGTGGAGAAGAAGCTGCCCGTGAAGGTGTCGTTGCCGCCCTTACTGTGACCCGACATATCGCCGCCGGCATCACCGTAGAAAATGTTGAGGGAGTCGGTCCGGCTCGTGAAACTGTCGTCGCCGCCCCGCGCATTGCCGGACATATTGCTGCCGGCGTCGCCGAAGAACGTGTTGGCGGCCTGTCTGGAGCCCTGGAAGGTGTCGTTGCCGCCCTTACTGTGACCCGACATTTCGCCCCCCGCATCGCCGTAGAAGGTGTGGGTGGCTCCTTGTACAGTGCTGGTCACGAAAGTGTCGTCGCCGCCCTGAGCATGGCCGAACATGTTGCCGCCAGCGTCACCGTAGAAGGTGTTGTCTAGCCGTCTACCCTCTTCACTGCTGAAGGTATCGTTGCCGCCCTTGCTGTGACCCGACATATCCTCGCCCGCGTCACCGTAAAAGGTGTTGAAGGAGTCGCCGTCGGCGCTAAAACTGTCGTCGCCGCCCTGAGCGTGACCGAACATGTTACCGCCGGCGTCACCGTAGAAAATGTTGGTGGATAGGAAGGCGCCCGTGAAAGTGTCGTCGCCGCCCTTGCTGTGACCCGACATATCCTCGCCCGCATCACCGTAAGCAGTGATGGTGGAGGAGCTTGACCCCGTGAAGGTGTCGTTGCCGCCTCGCGTAAAATTGAACATGCTGCCAACCGCGTCACCGTAGAACGTGTAGGTCGAGGGTTCGTTTTCGGTGAAAGTGTCGTTGCCGCCCCTCGAGAAATCGAACAGGCTGCCGCCAGCATCGCCGATTAAGATAGGTGTAGCCAGATCGCCTACGAGGATGTCATCAGTACCCCATTGACGATGCGACAGATCTCCGGGCGTAAAGGGAATGCGTTTAGACTTAGCCATCGTACGCTCTCCTGTTAAGCCTACCCGACCCATCACAGTCCTAAGCTGTCGGGCTAGAGCGAGCAATAATCACGGAGGATTAGTTCGGCTCTTTACCGTGAGACGGACGAGCTATTCTTCGCGAAACGCCTTGCCGAAAGAATCCAGGAAAGACCGCAGGAGATAATTAAGAAAGGTCCGGTCGCCGGTTCCGATGAAGGTTTCAACAGGCATTCCGGGATAAATCTGTTCTCGGCAGCGGTTAAGGAACATTCCACCCTTGGCGAAGTTGGGGACGAAGGCCCGCTTTTAAGGTGCCAGATAATTTGATGCCGGCGGGCTTTTGGGAGGAAGCCATGATCCGTGCTACGCCTTCACTTCATGTTTCGCGCCGCCGCGCATTGCAATTTGGCCTGGGAGCCACACTCGCTACGACCACCGGCTTTACCCCCGTTTCCCGCGCCTATGCGCAGGACGATGTTAAAGACGAAGACATTCTCCGGTTCGCCCTCAATCTGGAATACATGGAAGCCGAATATTATTTGCGCGGCACCACCGGAAAAGGCATCGATGACTCCGATGCTGGCCCCGAGGCCGGCGCTGTCGTCGGTGGCAAACAGGTTTCCTTTGACACGCCCGCCATCGGTGAATTCATGCAGGAAGTCGCGGAAAACGAACTTGCTCACGTCAGGTTCTACCGCAAGACGCTTGGAAGCGAAGCCGTAGACCGGCCGGCAATCGATTTCGATGCAGGCTTTGCTGCGGTCGCGAAGGCCGCGGGACTCGGGGACGACTTTGATCCGTTCGGCAACCAGATGAATTTCGTGCTAGGCGGAATGCTGTTCGAGGACGTTGGCGTCACTGCCTATGCTGGCGCCGCGACCGTCCTGAAGAACAAGGACTTCGTGGCGGCTGCCGCCGGCATTCTGGCCGTCGAGGCTTACCACATGGGAATGGCACGATCGTCGCTTTACCGAATGGGCGAGGATGCCTGGAAGGCCGCCAACGCCGTTTCCGACGCACGTGACAAGATTGACGGACCGGAAGACAAGGACCAAGGCATCCGAATGGATGACAAGGCCAATATCGTTCCATCCACCCCAGATGCGATCGCCTTCACGAGAACGCCGCAAGAGGTGCTTCGGATCGTCTATCTGACCGATCAGGCCGGCGTGAGCAAAGGCGGCTTCTACCCGAACGGCATGAACGGAATGCTCAAAAGCACCTGAGCGGACTGCGAACGAGAAGCTGGATGCGGACGGATGCACGCCGAACATTGGCTGCGCCTGCAGCCCACGTCCAATCTGGTGCAAACGAAGTAGCGCACAGCGCAAGAGGAATTTGCGCGCTACACGGCTGGGCATCTTTGCACGGGCTTAACGCACAAGACGGTGTTAGGCAGGAATTTCGCCGGCTTGTGCCCGTGATCGGCAGTTCGTCCTTGAACCTGGCGCCATCAGGTGCCAAATCTGGGAGGATTTTCGCGCGGGCTCATTAGAAGCCCCCTCTCCCGACGGACAAGAATGGTCACCTATCTCGACGCCGCCACGGCACCGCTCAGAAACACCGGCCAGATCCGCCTCTATGGCGAAGAGGGCTTTGCCGGCATGCGCAAGGCCTGCGATCTTACCGCGCGCTGCCTCGACGAACTGGTGCCGATGGTCGCGCCCGGCGTCACCACTGAAGCCCTCGACCGCTTTGTCTTCGAGTTCGGCATGGATCACGGCGCATTGCCGGCGACGCTCAACTATCGCGGCTATACGAAGTCGTCCTGCACCTCGATCAACCACGTCGTCTGCCATGGCATTCCCGACAACAAACCGTTGAAGGACGGCGACATCGTCAACATCGACGTCACCTACATCCTCGACGGCTGGCATGGCGATTCCTCGCGCATGTATCCGGTGGGCACGATCAAGCGCGCCGCCGAGCGCCTGCTCGAGGTCACGCATGAATGCCTGATGCGCGGCATCGCCGCGATCAAGCCCGGCGCCCGCACTGGCGCCATCGGCGCCGCCATCCAGACCTATGCCGAAGGCGAGCGCTGCTCGGTGGTGCGCGATTTCTGCGGCCACGGCGTCGGCCAGCTCTTTCATGATGCGCCGAACATCCTGCACTACGGCAGCGCCAACGAGGGCGTCGAGATGCGGCCGGGCATGATCTTCACCGTCGAGCCGATGATCAATCTCGGCCGGCCGCATGTAAAAGTCCTGTCGGACGGCTGGACGGCGGTGACGCGCGACCGCTCGCTGTCGGCGCAGTACGAGCACACGATCGGCGTCACCGAGACCGGATGTGAGATTTTCACGCTGTCGCTGAAAAAACTCGACCGTCCCGGCCTGCCGGCCTAGTGTTTCTCCCGGCGCCGGACCTTTCCGGTCAATGGGGTGCGGGCGGCTTATGGGGACACAGAATGACGACGAGCGGAGTTTCTTCTCCGAAAATCATGTTCAGCCTTCGGCGAAAGCCAAGTCGGTCGAAAAGCCGCATTATCTCGGTCATCGCGATCGCTTGCGCCAGAGGTTCGCAGCCGCGGGTCCCGACGCCCTCCCCGACTACGAATTGCTGGAGCTCCTGCTCTTTCGGCTGATCCCCCGCGCCGACACCAAGCCCGTCGCCAAGGCATTGCTGGCACGCTTCGGCACGCTGGCCCAGGTGCTTGGCGCGCCCGCCGCGAGGCTTGAGGAAGTCAAGGGCATAGGTCCGGCGGTGGCGCTCGACCTGAAGGTGGTTGCCGCAACCGCGCAGCGCATGGCGCGCGGCGAGATTGCCGGCCGCGAGCTATTGTCGACCTGGACGCAGGTTCTCGAATATTGCCGATCGGTCATGGCCTTCGAGGAACGCGAGCAGTTCCGGATCCTGTTTCTCGACAAGAAGAACGCGCTGATCGCCGACGAGGTGCAGCAGGTTGGCACCGTCGATCACACGCCGGTCTATCCGCGCGAAGTGGTCAAGCGCGCGCTCGAACTCTCGGCCACGGCGATTATTCTGGCGCACAATCATCCGTCGGGTGACCCGACGCCGTCGCGCGCCGACATCGAGATGACCAAGCTGGTCATCGAGACGGCCAAACCGCTCGGCATTGCTGTCCACGATCACATCATCATCGGCAAGAAGGGTCATGCCAGCATGAAGGGCCTGCTGCTGATCTGACGCCCGATCTGAACATGCACCGGCATCTCGTCGAAAGCGTCCGGGTTGCGCTCAGACTACGGTGTCATGACACGCCAGACATCGAAGCGCGTGCCGCGAGAGCACGGCTTCCAACCGCGATGGCGAGCGCGACGACAATCAGTATCGTCGCGACCGCGAACGTGATCCGCATACCGGCGGCAACGGCCTCTGGGCGCGCCATCGTGATGTCGGTCGTCGCTGACGCAACCGCGAACACGGCGCCCATGACGGATGCGCCAGTAATGAGCCCGAGATTGCGCGACAAATTAAGCAAGCCGGAAATGACGCCCCGCTGGTCCGGGCGGATATCTGACATGACAGCGGTGTTGTTGGCGGTTTGGAACAGCGCGTAGCCTGATGTGATGATTGCGATCGGGGCGATGTAGCCAGGGAGCGTTGCCGGCATCATGGACAGAATGAAGCAACCGGCCGCTATCGCGACGAGCCCAATGATGGTCATCCGCCCAGCGCCAAAACGGTCCGCTATGCGACCAGCTGGCACACCGGTCAGCGCGGCGACAAGCGGACCGACCGACATGACGATGCCAACAAGAGCAGCATCGAGCCCGAGCGCAAGAGACAGGTAGAACGGCCCGACCACCAGCGTCGCCATCATCACCGTCGCAACGAGTGCACTCATGGCCAGGCTTGCACTTAGCGTCGCATTGCGGAACGCGGCCAGTCGGATCAAAGGCGACGCCACCCTCGCCTCCACAAGCACAAAGAAGCCGGCGCCGAAAACGGCTGCTGCCAATAGCGCCATGTTGAGCGGACCAAAATTGCCACGCCCGGTCGTCATCGCGAGCGCATAGGCGCCAAGCGCCAAGGCAAGCAGCAGCGTGCCCATAACGTCGAAGCCGGCCCGATCCGTCTTCGGCTCCCGGCGATCAGCTGGCAGATAGCGGTAGGCGAGAACAAAAGCCAGAAAACCCAGTGGCACGTTGACGAGGAAGATCGCCCGCCAACCGGCTCCGGCAATCAGAAGGCCGCCGAGCGATGGACCGAGAGCGGTACCGATCGCCGACATCGTTCCGAGCAGCCCCATGGCACTGCCGGTCCTTGCCTTCGGAACCGTCTCACCGACAAAAGCCATGGTGAGGGTCATCATGATGGCCGCCCCTAATCCCTGCGCCGCCCGGGCCGCAATCAGCAGCCAGAGCGTCGGCGCGACGCCACACAGGACCGAGGCCACCGTGAACAGGAAGAGTCCGGCCAGCAGCAGTCGCCGGCGACCGGTGATGTCACCGAGCCGCCCGACGCTGACGATCAGGGTGGTGATGGCGAGGAGATAAGCCACCACGACCCACTGGACTTCCTGGAACGAGGCGTCGAACGCCTGCGCCAAGGTCGGCAAGGCGACATTGGCGATACTGATGCCGAGTGAGGACAGCAACATGGACAGCGAAAGGCTGGCGAGCGCCCACCGAACCGAAGGTGCCCGTTCCGCATCTTCGGCGACTGCCCCTTCTGCATCGATTGGCTTCAACATGAACTCCGTTTTCCGGCGGCTCCGGAACGGAGCTGTCAGACACGTAGTCGATTTGTTTGATATGACGGAAGGCGCATCATTTGCACTTATTCATTGCGTTTGACGCCATGTCAGATCATGCCGACCATGCTACAATCCGTTTATGTCGCATCCCGATCTCAATCTGCTTGTCACCCTTGATGTGCTGCTTGCCGAAGGCAGCGTTGCGCGCGCCGCCAAGAGGCTTCGGCTGAGCCCATCGGCGATGAGCCGCGCGCTGGCGCGATTGCGGGAGACGACGGACGATCCGCTGCTGGTCAGGGCTGGGCGCGGCCTCGTCCCCACTCCCCGAGCCCTCGAGCTCCGCGGGCGCGTCGGTCAGCTTGTGCAGGATGCCGAAGCCGTTCTGCGTCCTGTTGAGACGCTCGACCTGACACGGCTCGTGCGAACCTTCACCCTTAGAAACAGGGATGGCTTCGTTGAGAATTTCGGGCCGGCTCTCATCGCGCGCGTCGGTGAACAAGCACCGGGCGTGCGGCTGCGTTTTGTGCTGAAGCCGGACAAGGACAGCACGCCACTACGGGACGGCAGCGTAGACCTGGAAACGGGTGTCGTCGGAAAGACCACGGGACCGGAGGTGCGCGCGCAAGCGCTGTTCCGTGATCGCTTCGTCGGCGTCGTGCGGATGGGGCATCCACTATGCGAGGCCACGATCACCCCTGCCCGCTATGCAGCAGGCCGGCACATCCTTGTCTCCCGTCGCGGGCTCGACAGGGGACCGATCGACGATGCCCTTGAGCCGTCAGGGTTGAAACGGGAGATCGTGACGGTCGTCGGCGGCTTTTCGGAAGCCCTGGCTCTGGCGCGCGCCTCGGACCTGATCGCCAGCGTTCCCGAGCGCTATACGGGGAACCTGCGCGACGGCATGTTCTGTTTCCCTCTGCCGGTTCCCTTGCCGGAAATCACGGTTTCGCTTTTGTGGCACCCGCGGCTCGATGCCGATCCGGCGCACCGCTGGCTGCGCGGGTGCGTTCGAGACGTTTGCGCGGAGCAGATCGCCGATCCATCTCCAATCTGAACGACTTGGCCGAACTGGCGACCCGATGACGAAGGAAATCATCGAGACCGGCAAGCGCCTATATCAGAGGCCTGAGCGGTTTCGAACTTGCCCGTGATTGTCTGCCCGCATAGGATGTTACTATCGGCCGAGTACAACTCGGCTTCCGGCGTTGCGGCATAGGCAGCGACCGGCACGAGGGGGAGTTTGCGACCATGGCCGTCTTCACCGTCACCAACACCAATGCCAGCGGAGCCGGCAGCCTTGCCGAGGCCGTCACCAACGCAAACGCCTTGGCGGGCGTCGACACCATCACCTTCGCCGGCATCGGCGGCCAGACCATCGCTGTCTCCGGCCTCGTTCTCAACGATGTCAATGTCGACGGCGACCTCGACAACAACGGCACGGCCGATATCACGCTGTCGTTCCAGCCCAGCGGCGTGCTGCCGACGACCGGCGCCATCTTCGGCGTCCAGACCACCGGCACCGTCAACATTGACGGCATTCGATTTGCCAATGCCAACATCCACCAGACCAATGGCAGCGCCACCGCCACCTATGTCGGCGGCCTCTACAACACCGGGACGACGACCGTCACCCATTCGGCCTTCTCCAACAACAATATCGCCAATCAGGGCGGTCAGGGCACGGCCGTCAGCGCCATCCTCAACGAGGGCACGCTGACCGTCTCCAGCACCGATATATCAGGCAACTTTGCCACGGCAGGAAAGGGCGTCGTCGAATATGGCGACGCTTTCGGCAATGCCGGCTTCAATGCCGCGACGATCCTCAACCGGGCGACCGGCACGCTGACACTGGACACGGTGACCATCGCCGGCAACCATGCCACAGGGGGCAATGGTGCCGATTTCGGCGGTATTCCGGCACCCATCAGAGGCGGTGATGGCGGCGATGCGGCCGGCGTCGCCATCAATCAGGGAATGCTCACTCTCTCCAACGTGATGGCTGACACCAACCCCGCCGTCGGCGGCAATGGCGGCAATGCTGGTTACGGCACCGCAGATGGCGGCGATGGCGGCGACGGCATCGAAACCATCTTCAACACCGGAACCGTTGTGGGGGCGCTAACGGTCACGGGCGCCAGTTTCCACCCCATAGCCGGTGGTTTCGGCGGAAAAGGCTCAGGAACTGGTGGAGCGCCCTACGGCCTCGATGGTCAGGATGGCCGCGTGCTCCCGGGTGAGACTGGCACTTCCGGCCCCGATATATTCAACGCGCCTGTTGTGCCATCCACTCTGCCGGGCAGCCTCTATTACGGTCTTGGCGGCGGCGACCAGATCACCGGCGCCGCCGCCGCCGATACCCTCTATGGCGACGACGGCAACGACATCATTCACGACGGTGATGTGCTCGGTCCGAACCATTCGCTGCCGGACAGGCTCTATGGCGGCGACGGCAACGACCAGCTGTTTGGCGGCATCGGCCAGGATGTGCTTGACGGCGGCGCCGGCGACGACATCGTTGACGGCGGCTCCGGCAACGACATCATGAAGGGTGGTACCGGCAACGACCTCTATTATGTCAACTCCCCCGACGACATCGTCAACGACAATGTGCGCGTCGATGGCGGCATCGACACCATTCGCTCAACGATCAACTGGAGCCTCGCCGACCCTTACCGGGTTCGCGGCGGCATCGAGAACCTGGAGCTGCTGGGTACGGCTGTCACTGGCACCGGCAACGCACTCGACAATATCCTGACCGGCAATGCCGTCGCCAACAATCTGAATGGCGGCGCCGGCGCCGACACCATGCAGGGCGGCGCCGGCGGCGACAGCTACACCGTCGACAACGCCGGCGACACCGTCGATGAAAGCGTCGCCGGTTCGGACGGCATCGACACGGTGCTGGCCTCGATATCCTGGGACCTCGGCGACCTCATCCACAACAAGGGCGTCATCGAGAACCTGTTGCTGCTGGGCAGCGCCGACGGCCTCACCGCGACCGGCAACGGTCTGGCCAACACTTTGACCGGCAATGCCGGCAGCAACACACTCAATGGCGGCGGCGGCGCCGACCTGCTGCGCGGCCTGGCCGGCAACGATTTCTATGGCGTCGGCGAGGCTGGCGACGTGGTCGACGAGACCGGCGGCTCGGGCATCGACCGGGTGGTCTCCTCCATCAACTGGAACCTCGGCGATACGGTCCACAACAAGGGCGACGTCGAGCAGTTGCAGATCACCGGCAGCGCGACAATGGCGGTCGGCAACGGCTTCGACAACCTTTTGATCGGCAACGCCCTGTCCAACGTGCTCGATGGCGGTTCCGGTATCGACACCATGCAGGGTGGTGGCGGCAACGATGTCTACTATGTCGACAACTATCTCGATGTCGTCGACGAAAGCGTCGCCGGTTCTACCGGCAGCGATCAAGTCCGCACCTCCAACATCACGGTCTATCTCAGCGACACGGCACACTTCAAGGGTGACATCGAGAGCGTGCTGTTGCTCGGCAACCTCAACATCAGCGCGGCGGGCAATGCGCTTGCCAACACGCTGACAGGCAATATCGGCAACAATGTCCTCTATGGCGGGGACGGCCGCGACATCCTCACCGGCGGCGCCGGCGACGATGCCTTCCGTTTCGACACGATCGGCCAGTCGGCGGCCAATGTGAACCGTGACATCATCACCGACTTTAACGATATCGACGGGCCGGCCGGCGACACCATCAACGTCTCGGGTATCGACGCCAACACCCTGGTCGGTGGCAACCAGGCCTTGGTGCTGCTGGCGGCGGACGGCGACAGCTTCACCGGCGCCGGTCAGTTGCGCTGGTACACATCGGGCGGCAACACCTTCGTCGAGGGCAATGTCGACGGCAATCTCGGCGCCGACTTCTCCATCCAGCTGACCGGCCTCAAGACACTCGGCAGCGACGACTTCCTTCTGTAGCCCGATAGAGGCGCCGCAAGGGTCGTTCGCGGCGGTTAGGATTGATGGGGGTGCGACGTCGCCTTCACACCAGTCCCAGTCCGAACTCAGGCGGCAATGAACTGGAGATCGGTAGTCAAAGCGACGTTTTCAATGTCAGGACGTTTACGGCGTCGCGACGCCGCGCTCCGGAAAGGCAGAGTGTCCACCGAAGTTTTTGGACCACCTTCCAGAAGTGCGCGCTCGTACAAGACGTGTTTCCACTATCCACTATCACGGCACCTCGGTATTGCAGGTGGCGGCGATCTGGCCGACGGCCTCGCTGAGCCCGGCAAGGTCGAAATCGGCCTCGCCTCGCCCCGACAGCAGCCCGAAACGCCAGGACAGCAGCAGCCGGTCCGCGGAAACCAGCCGCCTGATTCCGTCGGAACCGTCCCGAACCAGCGTCCTGCGGCGCGGGCCGACCGACCAGCTTTCGTTGACCTTGCTGGCCTTGTCGACAGTCACCGACACGGTGACGGTCCGGCTGGCGGAGACGGCATCGTTCAACTGCAACCATTCGCTCCAGCGCGGTTCGCCATTCGCCCGGCACGCAATGGTCAGGACCGGGCTGTAGCTCAAGGCGCCGCCGCCGGTGATGAGCTTGTTGGTGGCATGCAGCGAGGCCGTGACCAGACCACCGCTGCCGGTGTCGAACCGCCAATTGTCGAGAGCGCTGCTTGCCTGGGCGATGCCGCAGGCCGAGGCGAGGAGGAACGCTGCTACGACCGCGCCTCCGGTACCGACGAATAGCTTCAACGATGCCTCCAACAACCCTGCACTTTGCACCAACACAACCCAGATAATGATCAAGATCTCGTATCGCCAGCCGCCACCCGCTGCTTGGGTGCGAATCTGTCGCTACCGCATCCGCACGAAAATCAGAATCGATTCTCGAACAGCCCGATGCGAGGAAAATAAGAGTTCAGAGTGTACTTTGTGCGTCCAAGTGGCCGCACGTCGCTCTAAGGTCACAACGAAAAAGGCGGCATTGAGGGCGTCCTTTCACAATTCGGCGGAATGCCGTGTTGTTCGGCGCTCGCAGCAGGTTTTTTCTTCGCCACAGCCCTCTTCTTCTTAGGTTTATCCACACCATCGCCATTGCCTTTTCGGCTGACCGGAAGACCGCACTAGAATTTCGACCGGAAATCGAGCTATGATGCACTTGGCATTTCCTGGGAGGGCTTCGCGCCGTTGGAATGCCGGGAGGAAACGGGATATGGCCACCGCGCTTGTACTCGTTTTGGTAGTCGTGGGCTCGGTGTTGTTCCACTTCCTGAGCCCATGGTGGTGGACGCCGATTGCCTCGAACTGGGACTATATCGACAACACCATCATCATTACCTTCTGGATCACCGGCGTCGTCTTCGCCGCCGTCGTCCTATTCATGGCCTATTGCGTCTTCCGCTTTCGTCATCGGGAAGGCAATCAGGCCGCATACGAACCAGAGAACAGGCGGCTCGAATGGTGGCTGACGATCGCCACCGCAATCGGGGTCACGGCCATGCTGGTTCCTGGCCTGTTCGTCTGGAACCAGTTCGTCAGCGTCCCAAGCGACGCAACCGAGGTCGAAGTCGTCGGCCAGCAATGGCAATGGAGCTTCCGCCTCCCCGGCAAGGACGGCAAGCTCGGCACGTCCGACACCCGCAACGTCACCGCTGAAAATCCGCTTGGCGTCATCGACAGCGATCCCAATGGCCAGGACGATGTCGTGGTCGAAGCCGCCGATCTCCATCTGCCGGTCGGCAAGCCGGTCAAGATGCTGCTCCGCTCGATCGATGTGCTGCACGATTTCTACGTGCCGGAATTCCGCGCCAAGATGGACATGATCCCGGGCTCGGTCACCTATTTCTGGTTCACCCCGACCAAGACTGGCAGCTTCCAGGTCCTGTGCGCCGAACTTTGCGGGCAAGGGCATCCTTTGATGCATGGTGTGGTCATGGTCGACACGCAGGAAGATTATACGGCGTGGCTCGGCGAACAGCAGACTTTTGCGCAATTGTCGGCCCCCCAGCAGGTGGGCTCGGCAGAGTAGACGCCGGCAAAGACGGCGACGTGATTGAAATTACGGCAGGGCTCGAACTGTTGAGCCTGGCCGAAAAGGGCACGGAGGTGTTCCTATGGTCGATATCACACCTGCAGATGCGGTACCGCCGGCCGAAGTCGCGGAAATGGAACTCTACCATCCGCACAGCTGGTGGACGAAATACGTTTTCTCGCAGGACGCCAAGGTCATCGCCATCCAGTATTCGGCGACGGCGACGGCAATCGGCCTGGTGGCGCTGGTGCTGTCCTGGCTGATGCGGCTACAACTCGGCTTCCCCGGCACGTTCGATTTCATCACCCCCGAAGCCTACTACCAGTTCATCACCATGCACGGCATGATCATGGTGATCTACCTGCTCACGGCCCTCTTCCTGGGCGGTTTCGGCAACTATCTGATCCCACTGATGGTCGGCGCGCGCGACATGGTCTTTCCCTATGTCAACATGCTGAGCTACTGGATCTACCTGCTCGCCGTGCTGGTTTTGGTATCGAGCTTCTTTGCGCCCGGCGGACCGACGGGTGCCGGCTGGACGCTCTACCCGCCGCAGGCGATCATGACCGGCACACCAGGCGGCCAGGACTGGGGCATCATGCTGATGCTCATCTCGCTGATCCTGTTCATCATCGGCTTCACCATGGGCGGCTTGAATTACGTCGTGACGGTGCTGCAGGCCCGCACGCGCGGCATGACGCTGATGCGCCTGCCGCTGACCGTCTGGGGTATCTTCACCGCGACCGTCATGGCGCTGCTCGCCTTCCCGGCGTTGTTTGTCGCCTGCGTGATGATGTTGTTCGACCGTGCGCTCGGCACCTCCTTCTTCATGCCGGCGATCGTCGAGATGGGCGAGCAATTGCAGCACGGCGGCGGCAGCCCGATCCTGTTCCAGCATCTGTTCTGGTTCTTCGGCCACCCCGAGGTCTATATCGTGGCGCTGCCGGCCTTCGGCATCGTATCCGACCTGATCAGCACCCATGCGCGCAAGAACATTTTCGGCTACCGGATGATGGTCTGGGCCATCGTCGGCATCGGCGCGCTGAGCTTCGTCGTCTGGGCGCACCACATGTACGTCAGCGGCATGCATCCCTATTTCGGCTTCTTCTTCGCCACCACGACGTTGATCATCGCGGTCCCGACCGCGATCAAGGTCTACAATTGGGTGCTGACGCTGTGGCGCGGCGACATCCACCTCACCATTCCGATGCTTTTTGCCCTGGCCTTCATCGTCACCTTCGTCAATGGCGGCTTGACCGGATTGTTCCTCGGCAACGTCGTCGTCGACGTTCCGCTATCTGACACGATGTTCGTCGTTGCCCACTTCCATATGGTCATGGGCGTCGCTCCGATCCTGGTGATCTTCGGCGCGATCTATCACTGGTACCCGAAGGTCACGGGCAGGATGCTGAACGAGGCGATGGGCCAGTTCCACTTCTGGGTCACCTTCCTCGGCGCTTACCTGATCTTCTTTCCCATGCACTACATCGGCCTGATGGGGGTGCCGCGGCGCTACAACGAATTGACCGACACGACGGTCATGACGGAATCGGCCCAGCACCTGAACTCGTTCATCAGCATCATGGCGTTGATGGTCGGCTTCGCCCAGATGGTGTTCCTGTTCAATCTGATCTGGAGCATCCGCCATGGCCGCGAGGCCGGCGGCAATCCGTGGCGCGCCACTACCCTCGAATGGCAAACGCCGCAAACACCGCCCGCCCACGGCAATTTCGGCAAGGACCTGCCGATCGTCTATCGCTGGGCCTATGACTACAGCGTGCCGGGCGCCAAGGAGGACTTTATCCCGCAAAACATGCCGGGCACCTTCGGATCCTCAAGAGAGCCGGCATGAGCGTCATTCTGGTCTTCCTCCTGGTGATCGTCGGCTTTGCCGCATGGTGGCTTTCCCACCAGCGACTGATGGCCAAGCCTTGGCTCGAGCAAGGTGTGATCGGGGATATTATCGGCCCGGAAGGATCGGCGCTGCCGACCGCCAAGATCGGCCTTGGCGTCTTCCTCGCCGTCGTCGGCTGTCTGTTTGCGCTTTTCACCAGCGCCTATTTCATGCGCATGGCGCTGTCGGACTGGCAGGCGCTGCCGCTGCCGCGCGTGCTCTGGTTCAACACCGGCGTGCTGGTGCTGAGCAGCGTCGCGCTGCAATGCGCCGCGGTCGCGGCGCGCCGGGGCCAGATCGACACCGTCAGGCTCGGCCTCGTCACGGCCGGTCTCACCGCCCTTGCCTTCCTGATCGGGCAGCTTGTGGCATGGCGGGAACTGACCGCCGACGGCTATCTGCTGACCGCCAATCCGGCCAACAGTTTTTTCTACCTGATAACCGGGATGCATGGCCTGCACATACTGGGAGGGCTGGTCGCCTTGGGCAGAACGACTGCCGGCGCCTGGGACGGAGCGCGGCCGGAGCGGCTTCGCCTCAGCGTCGAACTGTGCGCCATGTACTGGCATTTCCTGCTTTTCGTCTGGCTCGCCATTTTCGCGCTTCTGGCTGGCTGGGCCGCGACTTTTATCGAGATTTGCCGACAGTTGCTGACCTAGGAGGGCCGGGCGAATGGCAGACACGACACTGACGCAGATCGGCCGGACACAGCCGCGGCCGGCGGGCTTGCAAGGCGTCGCCGCCGATTGGTCCTCGGATCAGCGCGCGTTCAAGAACGTCTCCTGGGGCAAGGCCATGATGTGGATCTTCCTGCTCAGCGACACCTTCGTCTTCGGCTGCTTCCTGCTCTCCTACATGACCGCGCGCATGTCCACCCGAGTGCCGTGGCCCAATCCGAGCGAGGTCTTTGCCCTTCATATTGGCGGCTCGAATGTTCCGCTGATCCTTATCGCCATCATGACTTTCGTGCTGATCTCGAGCAGCGGAACGATGGCGATGGCGGTCAATTTCGGCTACCGCCGCGACCGCCGCAAGACGGCGATTCTCATGCTTCTGACCGCCGTACTCGGCGCGACCTTCGTCGGCATGCAGGCGTTCGAATGGACCAAGCTGATCAGCGAAGGGGTACGGCCCTGGGGCAATCCGTGGGGCGCGGCGCAGTTCGGATCATCCTTCTTCATGATCACCGGCTTCCACGGCACCCATGTGACGTTCGGGGTGATCTTCCTGATCGTCGTGGCGCGAAAGGTCTGGCGCGGCGATTACGACACGGGACGGCCCGGATTCTTCACCAGCCGCAAGGGTAACTACGAGAATGTCGAGATCATGGGGCTCTACTGGCATTTCGTCGACCTGGTCTGGGTGTTCATTTTCGCATTCTTCTACCTTTGGTGAGAGGCAGAGATGGCTTTGGTGAGAGGCAGATATGGGTGAGGCGACCGCAAACGGCCTGGGGCAACACACGCTGCACGGAGCTCAAGCGCATGAAGGGACGCCAACCGGCGTCGCCCCTGCGGAGGTTCATCAGGAGCATCCGATCAAGCTCTATCTGGTGGTCTGGGCATGGCTGTTCATCCTCAGCGCCTGCTCCTATCTGGTCGATTACATCGGCCTTCAGGGCTATCTCAGATGGTCGCTGATCCTGATCTTCATGATGCTCAAGGCCGGGCTGATTGTCGCCGTCTTCATGCACATGGCCTGGGAACGGCTGGCGCTGACATATGCGATCATCTTGCCGCCTATATTGGTGCTGGTGTTCGTGGCGATGATGGTCTTCGAATCGGATTACACGCTCCTCACCCGCACGGTGTTTTTTGGGGCCGGTCCCTGACGCGCAATCCGGTTCGGGCTTTTCGGCACACTTCCCGTCAAGAGCCGAACTGCTGTTTTGCGGCCCGCTCTGCCTTGCCTTGAAACGATCGACAGGTGGCCCATTTTTGTCACCACCGGAAACGACAGGAGGAGAACGATTTTCGCCGTTTCTCCGTCGCGAACTCCAGCAAGGGAGGCTCAAGATGACGATCGCCAACAAACTGAAGGACTTTATCGACGGGAAAGGAATTTCCTATGACACCGTCGAGCACCACCGCACCTCGACAAGCAGGCAGTCCGCCATAGCGGCCCATGTGCCCGGCAGCATAATGGCCAAGTCGGTGGTCGTTCACCACGACCGCGGCTATGCGCTGGCCGTGGTCCCCAGCACCCACAGGATCGAACTCGGAACGTTGCAGGACGTCATGGATCAACGCATCGGCCTGGCCTCCGAAGACGAGGTGGAGTCGATTTTCCAGGATTGCGACACCGGCGCCATCCCGCCGATCGGCGCGGCCTACGATGTGCCTGTTATTCTCGATGAAAGCCTCGGCAAGGCCGCCGACATCTATTTCGAGGGTGGCGACCACAGGACGCTGGTGCATGTCAGCGGCAAGGATTTCCGCAACCTGACCAGCGACGCCCGCCAGGCCCGCTTTAGCTACCCGGCCTACTGAACACTCTGGCCAGCCTGCCGCACCGGCGCTCTCGCCGGTGCGGCAAAGGCCGGATTTTTCAGTCGGCCGGCCTGGTCGAGGCCGGCGATTCCACAACTTTGCGATAGACGTGCCAGGTGGCGTGACCGAGGATCGGCAGCACCACTGCCAGCCCGGCGAACACCGGCAGCGAGCCGATGATCAGCGCGACGGCGACGATCAATCCCCAGACGGCCATCACGACCGGATTCGCCAGGACCACCCGCACCGAGGTGTGGATGGCTTCATAGGCGCCGACGTCGCGGTCGAGCAACAACGGGAACGCGACGACTGTGGTGCACAGCACGACCGCGGCGAAGACGAAGCCGATCGCGTGGCCGAGGATAATCAGCGTCCAGCCGCGGCCGGTGGCGAATATTTCACTGATGAAGCTCGACAGCGATTCCGGCGGGGCCGGGCCGAACACCTGCTGGTAGAACAGCTGCGCGGTCAAAAGCCAGGCGATGAAGATCGCAAGCAACATGATACCGACCGCCGCGATGGCCGGCAGCGCCGGAGAATTCCTGATCTCGAAGGCGTGGCTCCACGAGGCGTCGAGCCCGGCCTCCCGTCGCCGGCTGATCTCATAGAGGCCGAGCGTCGCGAACGGACCGATCAGCGCAAAACCCGACACCAGCGGAAACAGCAACGGCAGCGCGTTGTTGCCCGAGGTCCAGACGGCGAGCACGACGCCGACAAGCGGATAGATCAGGCAGAGGAAAACGATGTGCGACGGTTTGACCATGAAATCGTCGACGCCGCGCTTGAGCGCGTCGAAAAGGTCGGAAACGCCGATTTTTCGAATTCTGGTATGTTCCAGCGTCTCGCTGGCGCCTGCAATCACGTGAAAACTTGCCATGACCATTCCTCCAGACCAGGTCCGGTAAGGTCGCGGTTCACGGTG
This sequence comes from Mesorhizobium sp. M0938, assembly GCF_040319125.1. NCBI lineage: Bacteria > Pseudomonadati > Pseudomonadota > Alphaproteobacteria > Hyphomicrobiales > Phyllobacteriaceae > Mesorhizobium > Mesorhizobium sp. M0938. Next base: position 27,783 of record NZ_JAMYNS010000025.1, read on the forward strand.
CCGTCGTTCAGCGTGACTGGCCACGCAAAACCGCGACCTGCACCATGATCAACATACTCTCTTGCATGGCGTTTGTCGCCCTTTGTCAGAACAGCGCGGCTCCGGTGATCAGGCTAGCTCTAACGGCCTTTCTTCGATAATCTCCAAAGTGGGTTGAAGGGTGAAGGTCATGGATGGAAAGACCGTTCTCATACTCGGCCTTGGCATAGTTATTCTGCTGTTGCTGGGATTCTGTGCGCTGCCAACGTGAGGTTTGAGCAGGTTAGGACAGACCTTGTTCAGGCAGGTGCCGTCAATTTCCGGCCGACATGACGGCACGCATTGCAATTGTGTCGGCAAGCAGCACGGCAAAGATCGCGAAAAGATAGAAAATCGAATAGGCAAACAGCGCCTTTGCGCGTTTCGTCTCCCACCCTTCACTCGCCCTTTTGTCGACCAGAAGCTTCCAGGCATGCCAGATGAAGCCCGCGCCCAATGCGGCCGAAACAATCCCGTAGAATCCGCTCGCGAATCCGAAAGCCCAAGGGAGCACGCCGATTGGCGCCAGGATCAGCGAATAGACGAAGATCTGTTTTCTGGTTGAAGCCTGGCCGGCCACGTTCGGCATCATCGGGATGCCGGCCGCCGCATAGTCGCCGATCTTGAACAGCGCGAGTGCCCAGAAATGCGGCGGCGTCCACAGGAAAATGATGAGAAACAGAATAAAGCTCTCGATCCCGACGGCGCCGGTGGCCGCCGCCCACCCGATGACAGGAGGTAGGGCGCCGGCGGCGCCGCCTATGACGATGTTCTGCGGCGTCGAGCGTTTCAGCCACATCGTGTAGATGACGACGTAAAAGAAGATGGTGAAGGCCAGTAGCGATGCGGCAAGCCACCCCACCAGCACACCGAGCGTCATGACCGAAAGCACGGAAAGCACCAGGCCAAAGCCGAGAGCTTCGCCTGGCGTGACCCGGCCTGAAGGGACTGGCCGCTTTGACGTGCGCGACATCAATGCATCAATATCGGCATCGTACCACATGTTGAGCGCCCCGGCCGCTCCTGCGCCAACTGCAATTGCGCCGATTGCAATCACGGCGATGATCGGATTCGTCATTCCGGGCGCCACCATCAGGCCGACGAAAGCGGTAAAAACGGCAAGCGCCATGACACGGGGTTTCAGAAGCGCGAAGAAATCACTGACCGTCGCTTCCGAGATCTGGATACCGGTATCCTTGAGGCCGCTTTCCCGAGCCGACATTTCAGGCGACCCCAGATGGGAGCAGGCAATCTGGCCGGCCGATCGGCCGGCGGAAGAACCGGGTCATTTGGAGAATTGCTTCAGATAGGCGATGACATTGGCGAGGTCCTCGTCCTTCTTGAGACCGGGAAACGCCATCTTCCCGCCTTTGATCATGGCTTTGGGATCGCGAAGGTAATTCGTCAGCGTGGCGTCGTCCCATTTGACGCCGGATTTACCCGCCTCGATCATGGCTTTGGAATAGCGGAACCCCGGATGCGTGCCGGCCGTCCGGCCGATAACGCCGCTCAATGACGGACCGACCTTGTTCTGGTCCTTGTCCACGACGTGACAGACCTTGCATTTGGTGAAGACCTTCTCACCCGCCGCGGCATCCTGTGCCTGGGATTGGTTGGTGATGAACGTCGCAACAAATACGGCGGCGAAAAAAGCGATCACGCGCATGGCATTTCCTCCCCGATCGCCAAATCTGCGTTGGACGATCTGCGCGTGCCGGCATTTCGCCGGCATGCGCCCCTTGCACGACAGAGCGGAATATCCGCTTCTGCCGCATGGAATTGCGGCATCTACATACCACAGAATCTGGCTGGCAGATAGAAGAAGCCGACCAGCAAGATTTGCCACCGAAGCAACGGGCAGTTCGATCGGCGTCGAACGCGGTCGGAACGCATGCCGGCCAAAGGCGTTAGACCAGCTACGGTTCAGCGTCAGCAAGATCAAAGATCAGAGAAGCGTCCATGAACGACAGCAGCGTCCTGGAGGTGCGCCACGGCACCCTCACGATCGACGGCGAGACGGTCTTCTACAGAGAGGCAGGCTCTGAAGCCGCGCCGGTGTTGCTGCTTCCGCACGGCTATCCCTGCTCATCCTTCCAGTATCGCCGGCTGATGCCGGCGCTCGCCGATCGGTGGCGGACCGTCGCGCCGGACTTCCCCGGCTTTGGCTACAGTGGAACCCCAGATCCGGCACGGTTCGGCTATGATTTCGACGCCTACGCGACTTTCCTGGAGCGGTTCACCGACGCGCTGGGGCTCAGCAGCTACGCGCTGTGGCTGCACGATTATGGCTCTCAGATCGGCCTGCGCCACGGAATAACGCATCCATCGCGGATCAGGGCCCTCATCATCCAGAACGGCGACATCTACGCGGATGCCCTTGGCCCCAAATACGAAACGATCCAGCGCTTTTGGCGGGATCCTTCACCAGAGAACCGCGCGCCGCTGGAAGAAGCGGTGAGCGAGGACGGCTTTCGCGCCGAGTTCGTCGGCGAAGTCGATGACGACGTCGCCCGACGTGTCCCGCCCGATCTGTGGAAATTGCATTGGCCGCTGATGGATACGCCGGTTCGCCGTGCGCTTTCGGTCGGACTGATGGAGAAGCTCAAGGCTAATCTCGACTGGTTCCCTCGTTACCAGGAATACCTGCGCGAACAGCGGCCGCCGGCAATGATCCTTTGGGGGCCGAAGGACGAATACATGCCCGAGCCGGCAGCGCGCGCCTATCTGCGCGATCTCCCGGAGGCCGAGCTGCATTTCGCCGGGCATTGGCTGCTGGAAACCCATTTCGAGGCCGCCCTGCCCCTGGTGCGAGGGTTTCTCGGCGAGGTCCTGCATTAATCGTCCGCCCAACAGCGCAGCGGATCCCGCCATCGCTCCCCATCCTCATCACAATCTATCGAGAGGAGCACTTCATGACCGACAACGCCACAATTGCCCGGATCTGGCGGGGAAGGACGCGCCGCGATCTGGCAGACGTCTACGAGCCGTATCTACGCCGCGAAGGCATTCCGCCGCTCGAGGAGAAGGCGCTTGGCGTGCAGTTGTTTCGCGAAGATCGCGAAGAAGAAACGGAGTTCGTGACGATCTCATACTGGCCTGACGTCGAAGCCATGGCGAGCTTCACCGGCGGCGACCCGCACAAGATCCATCACCTGCCGCGCGACGAAGAGTTTCTCGTCGAACTGCCAAAGCGAGTGACCGTGATGCGGATCCTCGTCAATCAGTCGCCTCGCGATTAGGCAGCTGCGGTGATGCGATTTTCGTCAGCCGAGCCCTAAAGGCAGGCGGCCATCAGCGTATCGGTCTCAATCCCCGGTGCGGAAAATTCCTGCACGAAGTTCCCGTCCTTCAAAACCAGGACCCGATCGCAGACCTTCGGCAGTTCCTCGATCTCGCTGGACACGAAAATGATGCTTTTGCCCTCGGCGGCAAGCTGGCGGATGAGAGCATAGATCTGCGATTTCGCTTCGACGTCGACACCGCGGGTCGGCTCATCGAGCAGCAGGATACGGCTGCCGGCATAGACCCAGCGGCCGATCACCACTTTCTGCTGGTTGCCGCCGGAAAGCGTACCGACCGGCGTATCGATACGCGCCGTTTTGATTCCGATACGACGGATGATGTCGCCGGCCGCTTCCGCCATCCTCGACGCCGAGATTATGCCGTTCACCGCCACCTTCGAGAAATCGGTCGCGACAGTGTTTTCGTCGACGCCGAGCAGCGGCATGATGCCGTCTTCCTTGCGGCTTTCCGGCGTCATGCCGATCCCGCTCTTGACCCGCTCGCTATAGGAGCCGCGGGTGATGTCCTTTTCATCGAGCAGGACCGTGCCGGCGCGGACTGCATCGAGCCCGCCGATCGCCCTCAGCAGCTCGGTACGGCCCGAGCCGAGCAGGCCGGCAAATCCCAGCACCTCGCCGCGCTTCAGGTCGAACGAAACACCCGAAAGCTTTGGCGGCACGGCAAGATCGCGCACCGACAGCACGGTATCGCCTCCCCTCGCCGCGCCGACGAGCCGATCTTCCTGGCCGCTGCGACCAAGCATCAGCCGGATGATCTCGGCGGTGTCTGCGCCGGCAAGCTCGACAGTCCCCGCAACCTTGCCGTCGCGCATCACCGTGGCCGCCTCGGCGATCTGTCTTATCTCGCTCATGCGGTGGCTGACATAGATCACTGCGATGCCGGCGGCGGCGAGACTGCGCACGGCCTTGAACAGGAACTCGACCTCGGCAGCCGCAAGCGAGCTGGTCGGCTCGTCGAGAATGACGAGCTTCGGTTCGCCGATCATGACGCGGGCGATCTCGACGAGCTGTCGTTCGGCCGGGCTCAGCGTCGCGACGCGGCGGCGCGGATCGAGTTTTAGCCCGAGCCGGGCCAGCGTCTCGCGCGCCTGATGTTCCATGTCGCCGTGGGAAAGCACGCCCATGCTGGACGGCCAGCGGCCGAGGAAAAGGTTCTCGGCGATGCTCATGCCGACGATCAGGCTGAGCTCCTGATAGACGGCGCGCACGCCGAGCCGGGCCGCTTCGACCGTCCGCTGGGTGCCGGAACCGGTCAGCGCCGCGCCATCGATGGTGACCCCGCCGCTGTCGGGTACCGTGGCCCCGGTCAGCAGCCGGATCAGTGTCGATTTCCCCGCACCGTTCTTGCCGAGCAGGGCGCGGACTTCGCCGCGGCTGATCTCGAAATCGACAGCGTCCAGCGCGAGCACGCCGGGATACTGTTTGGTCGCGCCATGCACTGCGGCGACCAAGGTCTGCGGATCCTGCTGGCGGGCGGTCTGCATGGCTGATCCTCACTGGTTTCCGTCACGCGCCGAAAATCTGGCGTTCGCGATAGCGCGTGACCAGGATGTTGGCGAGCACGGCGGCGACGATGATGACGCCGCGCACCACTTCCTGGAAGAACGGATTAATGCCGCGCAGCACCAGCCCGTTGCCGATCAGCGTGATGACGAAGACGCCGAGCAGTGTGCCAAGCATCGAGCCGCGCCCACCCGACAGCGCCGTGCCGCCGATGACGACGGCGGCGATCACGTCGAATTCGAGGCCGGAGGCGGTGCCGGCATTGCCGGAGCCGAGCCGCGCCGTCAACAGCACGCCGGCAAGTGCGGCCATCACGCCCGACGTGGTGAAGATCAGCACGCGAATGCGCGCAACATTGATGCCGCAGAGTTCGGCCGCATTGGCGTTGCCGCCGACGGCGAAGATCGACCGGCCATAGGCGGTCTTCTGGCTGATGAAGGAGAAGACGGCGAACAGCACCAGCATGACGATAGCCGAGGTGGGGATGCCGAACATGTTGTCGGCAAGGATGTCGAGGAAGGCGTTGTCGGGAAAGGTGACCGGCAGCGCGTTGGTGGTGAAGAACGACATGCCGCGCAGCGCGCTCCACAGGCCGAGCGTGGCGACGAAGGACGGCACTCCGAAATAGGCGCGCAACGAACCGGCGAAGGTGCCGAGCGCGCCGCCGATGGCAAGCGCCGCCAGGATGGCGAGCGCGACGTTGACGTCGGCTTTCAGCATGAAGGCCAGGCAGACCGAGGTGAAAGCGACCATCGGCCCGACGCTGACGTCAATCTCGCCGGCGATGATGATCAGCGTCACCGCCCAGGCGGCAATCGCGATGGAGGCGGCATCGCGCAGCAGCGACAGATGGTTGTTGGCCGACAGAAAGCCGTTGGTGGTCGCGCCGAAGCCGAAATAGAGCAGAAGCAGAATGACGATCAGGCCGATCTCGTTCATGTCGAGCGCAAGCAGGCGAAAGCCGCGCCGGCGGTCGGTTGTGGTTGTGGTGACGCTCATCGCAATCTTCCTCGTCAAGGCCGCTGGCAGGTATAGCGAACGGAGCCCGTGAGACTTTCACTGGGCGCCAGCCTCACCAGCCCGCCGCCGGAGGGCATGTTATGCCCGTCAGCGCTGTGGCTCATCGGTTCGAAACAGAAGAAATCATAGTCGTAGCCGGCATCGAAGGCCGGATCGGAGACGAAGACCAGATAGCGGGAAAAGATGGGGTCGGCATCGATCCTCAGTGAAATCCCGCTCTCCGGCCAATCGATGTCAGCCGCGCCGTTCCAGCCCTCGAAAACCGTGTTGACCCACCGGCGCGGCAGGCCGCGCGGCTGGGCGAAGTCGATATCGCCGGCGACCGGATGCTCGACAGTCGGCAGCCAGGATGAATCCTCGTCCCAACAGGAGCGAGCCGCCGCCTTGAGCGTGGTTCCTTTCGTCAGCGGAAAATAGGGATGCCAACCGAGGCCAAACGGCAGCGCGAACTCGCCGCGATTGGTGACCGACAGTGTCGTCGTCAGTGTAGAGCCGTCGATCGAAAAGCGCTGTTCGGCATCGTAGACATATGGAGTGCCGTCGCTGCGATGGCTGAACACAAGTAGGATCTCGGTGCTCGTCTGGCGGACAATCTGCCATTCGCCGGTCCAGCCGTCACCATGCAGATAGTGCCTGTCCCAATCCATGTTGGGTTTGAGCGAATACTCCCGGCCTTCGAAGGAAAAGCGGTTGTCGCGCACCCGGTTGCCGAAAGGCACCAGCGGGAAGCAGCCCGATTTCAGCGCTTCTCGTTCCGCTCCCCGCGGCGGCTCGCGAAACAGCGGCATCTCCGCGCTGCCCGAAAGCGAAAGAAACCGCCAGACCGATCCGCCGGTCGTGGTGACGGTGAGGCTCAGCGCTTCGTTGGCGATGTCGATATCGGCCATTGTTCAGTCCGGAAATTCGACGATGACTTTTCCGGAGCGTCCACCGGCCATAAGCGCATAGGCCGCGGGCGCTTTTTCCAGCGGGAAGGCATCGGTGATGATGTCGTGCGGGTGCAGGCCCCACGCGTCGAGATCCTCGCAGCACTGGTCCATATTGTGAACGCTGGTCACCCATGAGCCGTAGATGGTGCGTTGGCGGTGCAGAAGGTCGTCGCTGACGTCGAACTCGACCTTGCCGGTTTCGCCGATATAGACGCAGCGCCCCCAGGTGCGCGTCGCCTGCAGCGCCAGCAGCCGGCCGCGCGGATTGCCGGAGCAGTCGATGGCCACCGCAGCACCGCCCTTGGTCAATTCATTGATGGCGCCGAGCGCGTCGGGCCCGGCGACGAGACCGTGATCGACCAGGCCAAGCTTCCTCGCTGTCTCGACCCGGTCGGGCTGGGTGTCGACGCCGATGGCCAGGCGCGCACCACGGCCCTTGGCCAGCATCAGCGCTGCCATGCCGACCGGCCCGAGGCCGACCACGAGCACCGCGTCACTGCCCGAAACGTTACCGCGCAGCACGGCCTCGTAAGCGGTGCCGACGCCGCAGGAAATGAAGCAGCCGTCCCGATAGGACAGCGTGTCCGGAAGGTGCACGAGATCGCGCTCGTCGGCGATGAGATATTCGGCGTGACCGCCGTCGCGCTGCCAGCCATAGGCGGCACGCTGTGGATCGGTGCAGGATATCTGAAACCCCTTGCGGCAGTTGCGGCAGAAGCCGCAGCCGGAAATATGATAGACCGCGACACGGTCGCCCGGTTTGAAATGCCGGCAACCGGCGCCAAGCTCGACCACCTGCCCGGCCGGCTCGTGCCCCGCCACCACGCCCTGATAGGACGTGCGCGGATCGTCGCCGAGATGCTTGTGGTAGATGTAGTGGATGTCGCTGCCGCAGATGCCGGACGCCTTCATCTTCAGGAGCACCTGGCCTATGCTTGGCTGCGGACGGTCGATTTCGCGCAGGTCGACAGTGGAATTGCCGGGAAGGTAGGCGGCAAGCATTTTTGGCATGATCAGGCTCCGGACCCCGGTTCTTTCGACCGCGGGCAGTATCCGAGATTTGTCGGTTTCCCGGAAGGTTATCAGTTCCCGAAAGGACTGGCCGCCGGGATGCGGCGGCCAGTATCGCATGGTTCGGGAGGATGCGATCAGGAAAGGCCGTCCTTGTGGGTTTCGAGCCACTTCTTGGCATCGTCGGCCGATTTGAAGATCGATATGCCCATGGGCACGATGATGTCGGCGGCCTTCTTGCCCTCGGCGCCATTCAGCGCCTGTTCCAACGCCAGCTTGCCGATGCCTTGGCCGGACACGTCGGCGACTGCCTTCATCACCGAGAAGTCGGCGAGTTCGGTCGCGGCCGAAGACGTCATGTCGGCAGCGAAGACGACGACCTTCCCGGTCAGGCCGCGCTGCTTGATGGTCCGCACCGCACCGGTGCCGGCATCGCCGCCCTCGCCGAAGAAGGCGTTGATTTCAGGATTGGCCGACAGCATCTGGTCGCTCACCGAAACGGCGTCATCGAGCACCGTGCCCCGCTGGTTCGCAGCGATGACATAGCCGGGAACCTTGGCCTTGAGCGCCGCTTCGAAGCCCTCGCGGCGCTTGACGCAAACCTCGACGAATTCGCAGTTCAGCACGCCGATCTTCGGCTCCTTGATGCCCTGGGCGATGAAATAATCGGCCCCGACGTCGCCGAGCTGGCGGCCGAACTCCGTCGGATCGGCAACCGCATAGGCATAGACATATTTCTTCATGTCGGCGTCGTTGATGCAGGTGTTGTAGCACACCACCGGAATGCCGGCCTCATGCGCCCGCCTGATGGCGCGCACCGAACCGTCGGCGGAGACGGCCGACAGGATGATCGCCTTAACGTCTGCAGAGATCAGGCGGTCGATGAACGAGGCTTCGGCACCCGGATCGGCGCGGGCATTGGTCTCGAGCAGGTCGACCTCCTTGCCCATCGATTTGGCGCTGTCCTGGATGCCCTTGCGCACGGCGGCATAGAAACCGACATCGTCGAGATAGATGGCGCCGATGCCGGTCGAATCGGCCAGCGCCGGCGCTGCCGCCGAACCAACCGTGGCGGCCGCAAGCGCTGCGATTGCAAACTGCTTTATGGATTTCATGTCGTCCTCCCAACGGATGGTGAATTGTGCCCGTCGCGGCGCCGCAGCCAAGTCGGACTGCAGGCAACCTCTCCCTACGGGACTTGCCCAATCCGAGATCGACGTAACATCTAGATCGGATCAAACTAATTTATAGATACTATGTTTGATACAGCTGTCAACGCCTTTCTCACAGCACATTGATCAGCTCTGCGCCGTTGCTGAGCCGCAGTTTGGCGTTGAACACATCGGCAAAGTCGACTAACGTGACTTATAGATATGATCTATTAGGCAATTGCGCGGGAGCTCCCAAGTGAGGATCACAAGTATCGAGACCCGCGTGGTCAATGCGGAAATGCGGAACTGGGTGTTCGTGAAGGTGCTGACCGACGAGCCGGGGCTGCATGGCTGGGGCGAAGCGACACTGGAATGGAAGACCCGGGCGGTGGTCGGCGCGGTCGAGGATCTGGCGCCGCTGATCATGGGGCGCGATCCTCGCGACATCGAACAGGCCGTACGGGTCATGCGCAAGCAGTCGTTCTGGCGGCTCGGGGCGATCGGCATGAGCGCGATCTCGGGCATCGAGATGGCGTTGTGGGATATCATGGGCAAGCATTTCGGCGTGCCCGTCTGGCGTCTGCTTGGCGGCAAAGTCCGCGACAAGGTCGGCGTCTACACCCATCTCGGCCTTGGCGACATGCGCGCCGTCTACGAGACAATGGAAACCGATCCGCTGGTCGAGCGCGCGCATGCCGTGGTCGAAAAGGGCTACCGCGCCTTCAAGGCGGTGTTCATTCCCTATACCCACTATCACGCGCCGCTGCCCGATGTGGACAAGGTGGCGCGGCTGATGGAGGCCCTGCGCAAGGCAGTCGGACCGGGGATCGAGATCATGGTGGATTTTCATGGCCGCCCGGCCTCGGTTTCCGCCGCACTTGCCTATGTCGACGCCCTCGCTCCCGGCCGGCCGATGTTCATCGAAGAGCCGTTGCCGCCCGGCGACACGGCCGGCCTGAAAGCCCTCGCCGCCCATACCTCGGTGCCGCTGGCGACCGGAGAGCGACTGGTCGAGCGCGCCGAATTCGTCGAACTGCTTTCGGCAGGCGCGGTCAGCATCATCCAGCCCGACATCTGCCATTGCGGCGGCCTCTCGGAGGCCAAGAAGATTGCGGCCCATGCCGAGGCAGTCGGCGTCGGGGTAGCCCCGCATAACCCGCTGGGGCCGATCGCCGGCGTCGCCGCGCTGCACTTTGCCGTCTCGACGCCAAACCATATCATCCAGGAGGAAATGGTCGGCGCGGTGCCGTGGTATTTCGACGTGGTCAAAGGCCCGATCCGCATGGTTGATGGCTTTTGGCAGGTTCCCGAAGCGCCGGGTCTCGGCATCGAGGTCGACGAGGCGATCTGCGCGCGCTATCCCTTTGCGCCCGAGGTGCTGCACACGCAGAACGCCGTAATGCCTGACGGCACCATCGTCGATTGGTGAACGGGGTCGACTGGTGAGGATGACCCACTGGTGAGGATGAAATGACCGGACGCCTGCAGGACAAGGTCGCGATCGTAACCGGCGCCGGGCGCGGCATCGGCGAGGCGATCGCTCGGGCCTTCCACCGCGAAGGCGCTAAAGTCGTCATCGCCGAGATCGACAATGTAACCGGCGAAACGCTTGCAAAGGATCTTTCGCCAAACAGGGCAAGCGCCCTGTTTGTGTCATGTGACGTGCGTCAGACCGCTTCCGTCGAAGCCGTCGCCGCGCTGGCGAAGGAAACCTTTGGCCGGATCGACATCCTCGTCAACAATGCCGGCATCAACGTCTTCCACGATCCGCTGGAGACAAGCGAAGCCGAATGGCGGCGCTGCTTCGACATCGATCTCGACGGCGTCTGGCGCATGAGCAAGGCGGTGCTGCCGGCCATGCTTGACCAGCGCGCCGGCTCGATCGTCAACATTGCCTCCACGCACAGTTTTTCGATCATCCCCGGTTGCTTCCCCTACCCCGTCGCCAAGCACGGACTTCTCGGCCTTACCCGGGCACTCGGCATCGATTACGCGGCCAGGGGTGTGCGCGTGAACGCCATCGCGCCCGGCTATGTCGAGACGCAGATCGCTGTCGACTACTGGAACACGTTTCCGGACCCCAAGGCCGAGCGGCAGCGCACCTATGATCTGCATCCGCAAAAGCGCATTGGCAAACCCGAGGAGGTGGCGATGACAGCGCTGTTCCTCGCCTCTGACGAGGCACCTTTCCTCAACGCCGCCTGCATCGTCGTCGATGGTGGCCGCTCGGTGCTCTACCATGACTGAGGGGATCATGACCGAGGGCGGCGTTGCGCAGGGTACCGGTCGCGCCTATGAGTTGCAGGTTGGAGAAGGGCTGGGAAGACATGGCATCTGACCTTGGCGTGGTTGAAGACGGTTCGTGGCGCCGCGTCGAAACCGAAGGCGCCGGCGGCAGCCGCATCCACGATTCCGTAGTCAACGTTCTCGGCAGTCGCATCCTTGGCGGTGTCTATCGGCAAGGCGAAATGCTGCCGCGCGAGGAAGAGCTCTGCGCCATGTTGGGTGTCAGCCGCACCTCGATACGCGAAGCGATCAAGGTGCTGTCGGCAAAGGGGCTGGTCGAGGCGCGGCGCCGGGTCGGCGTACGCGTTTTGTCGCGCGATGACTGGCGGCTGCTCGATCCGGTGGTGCTGAGCTGGCACCCGGATATCAAGAATGACAGCGAACTGATTTCCGGCCTGATCGAGGCGCGCCGCATCTTCGAACCGGCCGCCGCCGAACTTGCCGCCAGACGCGCCACCGGCTCCGATCTCGCCGCGATCGAGGCCGCCTTCAACGCCATGCGCGATTCGATCCCACATGATCTCGATGGGGTCTGCCGGGCAGACCTGGCCTTCCACCGCAGCGTGATCGCGGCAAGCCACAACGTTGTTTTGAAAGGATTGATCGGGATGCTGGAGGCGGCGCTGAGCGCATCCTTCCTCGTTACCAACAGGCTGATGGAAGCGCAATCGCGGGCGCTGGCAGCGCATCAAACCGTGCTCGAGGCGATCCGTATGCGCGACACGGCCGGAGCCAGGGCCGCGATGAACCGGCTGCTCGACATCGCCGCCGACGATCTGCAGGTCGCCTAGTCTAAAAAAAGAAAAGGCCGCCTCGAGGGGCGGCCTTTCACCATCCTGAGAACGCGGTGTTATTCGGCGTCCTTGGCCGCTTTCTTTTTCGGCGCGGCCTTCTTCTTGGGCTCTTCCGCATCCTCGGCCTTCGCGTCGTCGGCCTTCTTGGCGTCCTTCTTCGCGGCGGCTTTCTTCGCCGGCTTCGCCTTGGCCGTGTCGGTGTCCTCGTCGTCGGCCATCAGCTCTTCCTTGCTGACCTTGACGTCGGTGACCGAGACCTGGCCGAGCAGGTGGTCGACCACCTTCTCCTCGAACAGCGGCGCACGCAGCGTGTTCAGCGCTTCGGGATTGCTGCGGTAGAATTCGAAAGCTTCCTGCTGCTGGTTGGCCGGATAGCGGCGCACCTGCTCGAACAGGCCGCGCTGCAATTCGTCGTCCGACACGGTGACGCCGGCCTTCTCGCCGATTTCGGCGAGAACCAGGCCGAGACGCACGCGGCGCTCGGCGAGCCGCATATATTCGGCGCGCGCCTCTTCTTCCGTCGTTTCCTCGTCGGCGAAGGTGCGGCCGGCGGCTTCCAGATCGCGATTGACCTGGCTCCAGATGTTGTTGAACTCGGCCTCGACGAGCTTCGACGGCGCCTCGAACGAGTAGGCAGCATCGAGCTGGTCGAGCAGCTGGCGCTTGATCTTCTGGCGCGTCATCGAGCCGAACTGGTTCTCGATCTGGGTGCGCACCACTTCCCGCAGGCGCTCCAGCGACTCCAGGCCGAGATTCTTGGCCGTTTCGTCGTTGATTTCCAACGCACCGGGCTTGGACACTTCCTTGACGGTGACGTCGAAGGTGGCTTCCTTGCCGGCGAGATGCGCCGCCTGGTAGTTTTCCGGGAACGTGACCGTGACCTGGGTCTCGTCGCCGGCCTTGCTGCCGATGAGCTGATCCTCGAACCCGGGAATGAATTCCTTGGAGCCGAGCACCAGAGGCTGGTCCGTACCGGCGCCGCCGCTGAAGGCTTCGCCGTCGATCTTGCCGACATAGTCGATCGTGACGCGGTCGCCTTCGGCGGCCTTGCCGGTCTTCGGCTCATAGCTGCGCGCCGATTCGGCGACACGCTGGACCTGTTCGTCGATCTCCGTGTCAGGCACGTCGAACACCTGACGCGTCACCTTGATGTCGGAGAAATCCTTGATCTCGATCGGCGGAATGATCTCGTAGTTCAGCCTGAACTCGAAGTCGGCGCCGCCGGCCAGGATCTTCTCGGCCTCCTTCTCGTCCTCGGTCATGATCACTTCGGGCTGCATGGCGGCCTTTTCGCCGCGCCCGGTAATGATCGAACGGGTCGAATCGTTGAGGATCTCGTTGACCACTTCGGCCATGAACGACTTGCCGTAGACCTTGCGCAGGTGCTGCACCGGCACCTTGCCGGGGCGGAAGCCGTTGATGCGGACCTTGTTTCTAGCATCGGAAAGCCGCGCCATCAGCTTGGCTTCCATGTCACCGGCCGGCACGGTGATCTTGATCTCGCGCTTGAGACCGGAGTTGAGCGTTTCGGTGACCTGCATCATAAAACCTTTGTTTCCACCAATGAGGCCGCCAAACGGCCCCTGCCGTTTACAGCCTGCCGGTATGATCTTGCCGGGAATGGCTTTTGGTGCGGGACTTGGCGACTTGTCCGCCCAACGCGGTTCAAATCGTTCAAAAATACGCTCCAAAATGTGAATAAGTCTTTGTTTTTCCTACTTCTTATCACATTCTGCAGAAGCGGATCGTCGCATCCCGTCACATTCGACACGCCTTTTGTCACACGCGCGGCTAATTTTCAACCATCTTCGCATCTACAGCGCCGCGGGTCTTCTTGGACGCGCAAAGGACGCTGTAGCACCGTGATTTTGGCGCATGATCGCGAAATCGGCTCTTCGATTTTCGCGATCATTCGCCGGCGAACAGCCCTATTTTGATCGTGACATTGACAGAATGATGGCTACATGGGTTGCCGGGCTACGCGCATGTGGCGGAATTGGTAGACGCCCTGGATTTAGGTTCCGCTCCGTCAGGCTCAGCTAGCGTAGCTAACTCGCAATAGTCGGCCGCTCAGTGCAGCGACCCTGAATGCAGAGAAGCCCGCCACGTTGCCAGTGGCGGGCCGGCCGCAAGACCAGGAGAGTGTTGTCAAAGCCTTCACAGCCGATGCGACCCTCCCTTTGCGTTATACTCAGCGACGCGCGATCAGCATGCAAAGCTGCCGCAGGTCACGGTCATAGGTGCCTTCGCTGTCGAGCACGTCGACACAGCGTTTCTTCATGCGCATCAGTTGGCTGCCGGACATCTGAGCAACGACGCTCGGCACGTCTGGAGTTCCCGGCGTACCTAGCGTTCCGGGCGTCCCCGGTGTTCCAGAATTACCAGGAGGGGTTCCGCTTCCAACGCCGACATCGACGCCCACGCCGACACCGCTCGTGCCGCCGACATTGGCACCCAGACCCGCTGTAATGCCGCCGGAGCCTCCCACATTTGCGCCGGCACCGGCAGTGACACCACCAGTGCCGCCTATGTTTGCTCCTGCGCCAGCCGAAACGCCGCCAGTGCCGCCCACATTAGCACCGGCACCTGCGGTAATGCCCCTGCTGCCGCCAATCGATGCACCGGCGCCGGCGTTCACCCCGCTCCTGCCACCGATCGAGGCGCCGAGCCCTGCGTTTATGCCGCCCCGACCACCGACTGATGCGCCGGCACCGACATTAATGCCGGCCGCGCTGGAAGGAAAAGCCAGAGATAAAACAAGTGCACCGCTGGCTAAAGCTGTGGCGAAACTCTTAACGACATTTGCCATGACACTCTCCTTTGGTAGATACCTCACAGCAGCAGAGTCGACGCCTGCTACTTCACCGGTAACGAGCCCAGAGAGTTTTTGAATTGCTCACACAAAACGATGTTTGCGTTTATAATTTACTGATAGCAAAATATTCCGATTCATTTTGAAGGAATTGTGAATACATCCTGGAGCATGAAGATCTGATCACCGACCAGTTCGTCGCGTCGACGGAAAGATCCGCCCAAAGGCCGCCGACGGCACCACCGATACTTGCAAAAAACCGAATGTCTCGTCACGACTTTATGCTCCAGCGGCAGATCGACGACCCTAATATGATACGTCAGTTCGCGCGCGAGGAGAGCGTCGCGCCGCGCGAAGTCCACGGTCCACCGGCTGGGACTTGCCCAAGTCACGGGCGAGACCCAAGAAACCTCGCAAATCTAAGCCTTGAACTTGTGATATAGCTTGTGACATAGACGTGCCTGACCCAAAGCCAGCGGGTATGGCGGAATTGGTAGACGCACCAGATTTAGGTTCTGGCGTGAGAACGTGGGGGTTCGAGTCCCTCTACCCGCACCACTGCTCCTCTTGAACAGCGGATTAAGTTTCCAGTGCCGAAGGCGTGCGGGTTCGAATCCCTTCATCCGCAGCAAGTTTTTCGCCATAAGGCCTATAACGCTGCGTTTCTCCCACGCGCGATCTGTTCGGCAGGCATCACTAGGCCCCTGTGATCGCTCACCCTGCTCAAGATGGCTGCCGGGAACCAGCCTCGGCAAGACACGTTGCTAAGTCATGAACCTTACAAAAAGGATCGTGCAATGGCGAAACACTTATCTCGCGAGGAGGAGAAACGCGGCACCGGAAACGTCCTGATGTGGGGCGTCGTGATTATTGCTATGCTTTTCGTCGCCCTAATGGCCGTGTTCGTCCTCGGACCGTTCTGGTCTTAGCCACGATTGGGCATCGTGAAACTGGCCATGCTGGCAAGACAGCCGAGAGCCTCTTCATCCGGACCAATAAGCGACCTAGTCCTCGAAAACCTGGCGCGTGAACCAATCGGTCAAATTCGCAAGCTCGGGTCCCAGCACGCGATCGTCGCCGACCGGCGGCACGATGCTCCTGATCTCCGCGGCGAACGACTGAAGCGCTGGAGGAGCCGTGCGCTCGGTGACATGTAATGCCTGCGAGGCGATCACGGCCAGCATCGCCATAGCGGCGTCGAGGCAGCGGGCGGCGCGTGCTTCCTTCGTCCATGCGAGGAAGACCGTCGTCGCGACATCGTCCTGGCCGGCGCCCGCCGATTCGGTTCCCGGGATGAAGGTGCGCTGCGCCGAAAGCTTGGCCTGCTCCAGGTAACCTGTGATCGCCATCGGCACATAGCCGACATTGCCGTGACCGTCGCTGTCACTCCAGTCCCTCCCCGTCAAAAGCAGGTCGGGCAGGAGCGACACCTTGCCGTTCAGGAGCTTCGAGGCGTGGCGGTCGCACAACAGGCAGATATCGGCCCATATCGCCGCCAGGTCGTCCAGGGCGGGTGTGGCCATGGCGTTGTGATAGCCGCCGGTGCTGATGCAACGCCCAATCGGATGCGCGTCGTCAGGCGGGATGTAGACCGGGTTGTCCGAGATCGAAGCGAGCGACACGGTGGCCGCCCGCTCCGCCGATGCCAGCGCGCGATGCGCGTGCCCGAGGACGCGAGGGACAATGCGGTAGCTGACCGGTGCCTGATAATTGCGGCGCCCGGTGCCGGCACCGGCAAGAAACGCCCTCAATCCCCGCAGGGCCGCTGCTTCGTATTCATCGCCCCAAAGCGCGTCGAGCGCCGGATCGTAGTGTTCGAGCGGTGCGCGAAACGCTTCGATCGAAAGCGCAAAGACTTTTTCGGCAAGGCGAACGCGGCGGCGAGCCGCCAAGGCCGCATCGGCCACGAGTGCGGCAGCGCAGGGCGAGCCATTGATCAAAGACCCCCGTTCCTTGACTTCTAGGTCGAAGCGGCTCGAAAGCTCCGCAAACAGCGGATAAAGGGCGAGGATTTCACCGGCACCGCCCTGGCCGGAGGATGGCACCATGGGCATCGGTCCGCCGTCCAGCATCGCCGCGACGGCGACCGCCATGCGCGGTGTCGTCGCGGCATTTCCTTCAAGGAAATTCGCCAGGCGGGCGAGCACGATCGCCCTCACCACGCGATCCGGCAAAGGCTCGCCGAATGATGTGGCGGCTGCGAACGCCTTGATGCGGGCATGGCGATCCCGCTCGCCAAGTTCGAGCCGCCGGCTCGCCAGTTCTCCCATCGCGGTGGTCACGCCATAGATGACCGGAACGGGGTCGGTTTCAATGAGACGCAGGAAGGACGCGCGGCACTCTGCAATGCGCTGCAAGGCCTTGTCGCTGATCTGCACCGCGTCTTTTTTCCAGGCGACGCGGAAAACAGAGCTGAGATTTATGTCTTCTCGTGTCGTCAGGATAATTGTCATGCTTGATGCTGTCCGAGCCAGCCGCGCCTTTCCATTCTAATAAAGCGGTTCCTCGAACAGCGCCTTGTCTCCATTCTAATAAAGCGGTTCCTCGAACAGCGCCTTGTCGCCGTCCATCAGCGCCTTGATCTGCGCGGTGCCATCCTTGGCGATGGCGACGCGGATGCCGAATGGCCGCACCCGCATGTCGTTCTGGATCGCTATGCCCTCGCCTTCCGGCAGATAGAACCGCTCGATGCCGTATTCCGGCGTGATCGTCGTGGCTGCGCTGAGGTCCCACCCCTCGGCCACCTGGCCGACGATATCGACTTCGTCGGATGCTGCCGGCGCCGGCGCTTTACCGAACCAGGCCGTGGTCGCCTCCCAATAGCCGTCGGCGCCCTGCTTCAGCCTGACCACAAGAGAGGTGTCGTCACTAGACAGCTTGCCAGCCGGAACGTTGGCGATCAGCTTCACCGGTATCTGCGAAATCTCATAGCCAAGGCGAATAAAGTCGCCGCGCAGGAGATCGCGCGGATCGACGGGTTCGACCCTGAGCAGCACTTGCTTGCCGTCGCGCAAGATCGCCGCCCGGCCCGCGATGATCCAGCTCAGGAAGCCGATCTGGACGAGCGCCAGCACCAACGCCGAAATAATAAGTCTTTTGCCGGCCATCACGCCGCTGCTCCTTCTGCGCTGGGCGCCCTCATTCGCTTTTCGATGCGCAGGATGACAAAGGCAAGGATGCCGAGAAGCACCGCTGCCGCCAGGAAGAAGCCTGCCGTATCAAGCATCGACTGCAGCATCACCCCATAGATGATGGCGAGTTCGAAGGCGAAGCCGGCATAGGCAACCCAACGCAATCCCCTGCTTTCGCGGCCACCGAGAACGATTGCAGCGACAATGCCCGCAAGTGCAATGGCCGAAGCGATGGCAAAGCCGCCATTGTTGCTTTCATCGGCCAGCTCAAACTGGATCATCGCCAGACCGGTGAGAAATCCGATCAGCGCATGCAAGGGCAGCCGGCCGCCAAGCTGCACGAACCTGTCGACGGGCCCGGCAGCGAAGATCGCTGCCGCGAAAAGCAGCGCCGACGCGACAACGAGAGGGATGGCGACCTGCAGCGTATCGTAATGAATCACCAACAGCACGAGATAGAAGATGATCGACAAAACGATTAAATGCCGAGCCACCTGGCTGCGCGTCCAGAACGAAATGGCGAACAGTACGATCGCCATGACGACAAAGAGGTGCGGAAATTCCGTGTGCCTGAAATAGTCGAACCCGGTGAGGACCAGCCATGCATCGGCGATTCCGACCGCCGCAACGGTCAGCGGGTTCGAGCGCAGCGCAACCGCCGCCAAGGCCGTGCCTGCGCCCCAGGTGATCAGGGCGGATGCCTCGTCGCCGGATAGATGGTACATCTGGCCGATCAGCGCGATCGATCCGCCGAATGTCGCAGCAGCGACGATCCAGACTGCCTCGCCGAGCGCAGCATGGTCGCGTATCTTCAACACTGCGCCGCCGACATAGCCTGCGAGGATGATGGCGAAGAGCGCCGCCACCCGCGCCAGCCGCGGGATAGCTTCCCAATTGGCGGCGACGAAGATCAGGACGGCCGCGCCAAACAGCAGCGCCGCCATCATCGCCAGTATCGAACCGAAGCTCAGCGATCTCCGCTCGTTGGCCGCGACGTCGCGCCTCAGCGCGTCGGCTGTCGGCACATCGATCAGGCCGGCCTGCAGCCATCGTGCGATATCGGCCCTGACGCGTGACGAATAGCTCGCCATACCCTTCTCCCCCAGCTCGGTCTTTTTTTCAGCCGACCCGGCCAAATCGTTGACGCCACGACATTTTCCGATTCCGGTTTATCTATGTCGAACACGTGAACGCCCCGTGATGGTGCATTGCACAATTTGCATTGCTGCCATGCACCAATAGCGCTTTTAAACCGATACGACCCCACCTATCTTCGGCGCGTACACAAAGACGGAATGATCCGAAAGAAAGACGAAACGAGAAATACCATGAACCTGATCCGCAACTACCGCAACTGGCGCCGCTACCGGGACACCGTTTCCGAGCTGAGCCGCCTGAGCAACCGCGAACTGACCGACCTCGGCATCAGCCGCAGCGACATCCACTACGTCGCTCGCAAGGCGGTCTAATCCTCTTCGGACCGCAAATGGTCCGAACCAGTTTGACTTGAAAAGAGAACGACAATGAACCTGATCCGCAACTATCGTAACTGGCGCGTTTATCGCTCGACGGTTACCGAGCTGGGTCGCCTTTCGAACCGCCAGCTGCATGATCTCGGTATCGTCCGCGACGAGATCAAGATCATCGCTCGCAAGGCGATCTAAAAGGAATTTCGCCAGGGTCGACCTCCTCCCCGACCCTGACGAATACGGTCAGCCTTCACCTCCTCCCGAGGGTTGACCACAAAAACGGCGCCCGCCGCACCTCCTCCCGCGGCGGGCGCTGTTTAAAGGACGAAACGAGTTTCGTCCCGGGGTTTCGCCCCCTTCGTCAGGCGAAAGGAATTTCGTCAAAGCCGACCTCCTCCCCGGCGATGACGAATACGGTCGATCTTCACCTCCTCCCGAGGATCGACCAGCAAAACGACACCCGCCGGACCTCCTCCCCCGGCGGGTGTTGTTGTTTTCAGGGCAGGCCTTCCCCGGCAGCGGTTTGTCCCGTCCTGTGCCCGGCAATTGCAATCGCAGCTGCAAGCGACTATTTCGGCGCTCATGAGCAAAAATCCCATTCACGTCATCGGCGGCGGTCTCGCCGGTTCCGAAGCAGCATGGCAGGTGGCAGAAGCCGGCGTTCCGGTCGTCCTGCATGAAATGCGGCCCGTGCGCGGCACCGATGCGCACAAGACTGATGGGCTGGCCGAGCTCGTCTGTTCCAATTCCTTCCGCTCCGACGATGCGCAAACCAACGCCGTCGGCCTGCTGCACGCCGAAATGCGGTTGGCCGGATCGCTGATCATGAGCGCTGGCGATGCAAACCAGGTGCCGGCCGGTGGCGCGCTGGCCGTCGACCGCGACGGGTTTTCGCAAGCGGTGACCAGAAAACTCGAAGCGCACCCGCTCATCAGCATCCAGCGCGAAGAAGTGCCCGGTTTGCCTCCGGCTGACTGGGACCAGGCGATCATCGCCACCGGCCCACTGACCGCACCAGGGCTCGCCCAATCGATCGCGGAAGCGACCGGCGCCGATGCGCTCGCCTTCTTCGATGCCATCGCGCCGATCGTCCACTTCGACACGATCGACATGGACATTTGCTGGTTCCAGTCGCGCTACGACAAGGTCGGGCCGGGCGGCACCGGCAAGGATTACATCAACTGCCCGATGGACAAGGAACAGTACCTTGCTTTCGTGCAGGCGCTTGTGGCGGGCCAGAAGACCGAGTTCAAGCAGTGGGAAGGCACGCCCTATTTCGACGGCTGCCTGCCGATCGAGATCATGGCCGACCGCGGCGTCGAGACGCTGCGCCATGGGCCGATGAAGCCGATGGGGCTGACCAATGCGCACAACCCGTCGGTAAAGGCCTATGCGGTCGTGCAACTTCGCCAGGACAATGCGCTCGGCACACTCTACAACATGGTCGGCTTCCAGACCAAGCTGAAGCACGCCGAGCAGGTGCGCGTGTTCCGCACCATCCCGGGTCTCGAAAACGCCGAATTCGCCCGCCTCGGCGGTCTGCACCGCAACACCTATATCAATTCGCCGACGTTGCTTGACCATTCGCTGCAGCTGAAATCGCGGCCCGGCCTGCGCTTCGCCGGCCAGATCACCGGTTGCGAAGGCTATGTCGAAAGTGCTGCCATCGGCCTTCTTGCCGGGCGTTTTGCCGCCGCCGAGCGGTTGGGCCACACGCCGGCGCTGCCGCCGTTGACTACAGCTTTTGGCGCGCTGCTCAACCACATCACCGGCGGCCACATTGTTTCCGACGACGAACCGGGAAAGCGCTCCTTCCAGCCGATGAATGTCAATTTCGGTCTGTTCCCTCCGGTAGAGGCACCGAAGTCAGAGGGAAAGCGCCTGCGCGGCAAGGACAAGACCGTCGCCAAGCGGCGAGCGGTGACGTCGCGCGCGCTGGCCGGTTGCCGCGAATGGCTGGGGCTGCCTGCACAGGCGGAAGCGGCGGAGTAGCAGGCCTCCTCGGTTTTGGCTTGGACCACGGCATAAAGTGGGATAGTATCCTACTGCTAAAGGGAGAGCAGCTTCATGGAGCCCGCCGAGAAACTGTCAGTCACCGTCACGCCCGCCATGGCGCGCATGATCCGCGAAAAAGTCGAGGATGGCTCCTTCGGATCGGCAAGCGAGGTCATCCGCGCAGCGCTTCGCGCGTTCCAGCGCGAGGAGGAAGAGCATGCCGAGCGCATGGCGTCGATCAGAGCGCGCGTAAAGGCATCGATCGAGGATAAGCGGCCGGCTGTTCCGCTGGACGAGGCAATCAAAAGAGTAAAAAATAGGATTTCGGAATTGGCGAGAGACAGCGATGATTCAGCGTCTCGCCGTAGTTCTTAATGAAAGCGCGCTCACAGACCTAGAATCGATTGCCGCCTATATCCTCGATAGTGGTGGAAGCGAAACCATCGCCAACAGCTTTGTCGATCGAATCAAAGTGCGCTGTAGGAATATCGGCAATGCGCCTCGCGGCGGGCGGTCGCGCCATGACATTGTACCAGGGTTGCGAACGGTACCGTTCGAGCACTCCGCCATCATCACTTACGTCGTTGATGGCGATCTCGTCCGCATCGTCAACATCTTCTACGGCGGCCGCGACTACGAGACGCTGATGCGCGATGCCGGATCGAGCGATCCATCGTGACAGATCTCAACGGCTGCGGTGGTCGTTCCGGCTTTCTGGATTCCTTCGTACTTGGCCGCGTTCAGGCGTCCGGCCAGCCTCGCGTTGCGCACCGGAACAGCAGCCAATGCCGTCGTATAGCCGACAGCCGCGCCGCGCCATCGAGCGGCGAATGACTTTCCATCTTGCCGAGATAGGCGCGCGAGAGGGCCAGCGGCAGAAATGCCGAGCGCAGCGAAACCGGCAAAGCCGATGCGCCGCTTTCGAAAGCGGCTAGATGTTCCCGCGCCAGTGCGATCATCGCCGCGACAGCGCGTTGCGCTCCAGACCCACCATCGCCCGCAACGAACTCTTCCGGCGACGACCCTGCCGCCGCCAGAATGTCGGCCGGGACAAAGCACTGCCCACGCTTGCGGTGCTGCGGCAGCAGCAGCAAAAGGCCGGTCATCGCCTGGGCGCAGCCTGCCCTGCCCGCAAGCTCGGCGAAACGCGGCGCTTCAGCCGGATCAAGCACCATCGCCGCCAGCTGGATGAGCGCTGCTGCCGTCTCACCGCAATACCCCTCCAGATCGGTGCGCGACGGCATCGGGTCGTCATAGAGATCGAAGACGCGCGCTTCGAGCATGTTCTCGAACGCCAGTTTCGGCAGCCGGTGGGCGGCAATCGTCGCCTTCAACGCATCCGCGACAGGATGGCCGGTGCCTGCCCCATCGTCCTCGGCTGCGATGACATCGCGCCACCATTGCAGCCGCACTTCGCCGGGCAGTGCCTCGCGGATGCGGTCGCGGATGCCTGATATCTCGGCATTGAAGCCATAAAGCGAAAAAAGTGCGTCACGCTTGTCTTCAGGCGCATAGAGCGCGGAAACATAGCGGTCATGGTCGGCAGCTCGCACCGTTTCCATGACGATTTTGGCGTTTTCGGTCACGTCACTCGACGGCAATCAGCGCGGCGGCCACCGCACGGTTTTCCGCCAGAAGAACATTGTAGGTCCGCACGGCAGCACCAGTCGACATCGGATCGGCCGCAATGCCCGCCGCCTTCAGCGCGGCACGCAACGCCGCCGGCAACGGCTTGAGGTCCTTGCCGGCGCCGACCAGCAGGATCTCGACCTTGTCGACCTCGTTGAGCAGCTTGGCGAAATCCGCCGCCGTCAGCGCCAGGGGATCGGCCGGCTCCCAGCCATAGATGCCGGAAGGCAAGCACAGAAGCGAGCCGCGATGCGACATGTCGGCGAAACGGAATCCGCCATTACCGTAGGCCTCGATCGGCGCACGGCCGGGGAAATGCGCTTCGCGGATGACGATGCCTTTTGCCACTAGTGGCCCAATTCTAACATTCGCGTCCCATTCCAACAGCGTCGTTTGCGAATGTTAGAACCATAGGGATCACTAGCAAATAGATGTTTCCAGCGCGGCAACCCCGTCAGGTTGCCACGGCTTTGCCGCCGCCCACCGACCTCTCCTCATCGGATGTCGCGGCCTGCGGCCGCAGCTTGAACAGGATGAGCAGTGGCGCGGCAATGAATATCGACGAATAGGTTCCGAAGATGACGCCGAACAGCATCGCCAGCGTGAACGAGCGGATCACCTCGCCGCCGAACAGCACCAGCGCCAGCAGCGCAAGCATCGTCGTCACCGAGGTCAGCGTCGTTCTGGACAGCGTCTCGTTGATGGCGTTGTTCAACAATTGTGGCAGCGGCATCCTCTTGTATTTTCGCAGATCCTCGCGAACACGGTCATAGACGACGATCGTGTCATTGAGCGAATAGCCGATGATGGTGAGTATCGCTGCGAGCGACGATTGGTTGAATTCGAGGCCGGTAATGACGAAGAAACCGATCGTCATGACCACGTCGTGGACCGTCGCGATGATGGCGCCGACCGCAAACTGCCATTCGAAGCGGAACCACACATAGATCAGGATTCCGAGCAGTGCGATGAGCATGGCGATGGTGCCTTGCTTGGCAAGCTCGCCGGAAACCGTCGGTCCCACCACCTCAACGCGGCGGAAATCGTAATCGTCCTGCAGTTCGCCGCGCACCTTGTCGATGACGGTCTGTTCGGCGTTCTCGCCGCCATCCTGCGTGCCGACGCGAATCAGCACATCATTCGGGTCGCCGAACTGCTGCACCTGCACTTCGCCGATGTTGAGCTCCGAAAGCCTACCGCGAATGTCGGCAAGATCGGCGGTGCCATCCTTGGCCTGGACCTCGAGCAGCGAACCGCCCTTGAAGTCGATGCCGTAATTGATGCCGGCCGTCATGAACGCCACGACCGCCAGGATCGAAAGCGCGCTCGACAGCGCGAACGTCCAGCGGCGAATGCCCATGAACGGAATTCTCGTGCCCGGCGGGACGAAGGTCACCGGCGCGCGCGGCAACTCCTTCGGGCGGGCGCGGCGAAGCCAGATCGATACCAGCAACCGGGTGAAGGTGAAGGCGGTGAAGACGGTGGTCAGGATGCCGATGGCGAAGGTTACGGCAAAGCCCTTCACCGGCCCGGTCCCGAGCCAGAACAGCACTACGGTCGCGATCAGCGAGGTGACGTTCGAATCGACGATGGTCGCCAGCGCTTTCGAAAAACCCGTGTCGATCGCCTGGATGACCGACCGACCGTTTCGCCGCTCCTCGCGGATGCGCTCGTAGATGAGAACGTTTGAATCGACCGCCATGCCGATGGTCAGCACGATGCCGGCGATGCCGGGCAATGTCAGCGTCGCACCGAGCAACGACAGCACCGCGATGATCATGCCCACATGCACCACCAGCGCAATATTGGCGATGATGCCGAGAAAGCCATAGGCCACGAACATGAACACGACGACGAGGACGGAGCCGATCACGCCGGCAATCTTGCCGGCGCGGATGGAATCCTCGCCAAGGCCCGGGCCTACCGTGCGCTCCTCGATGACCGTCAGCGTCGCCGGCAGCGCGCCGGCCCGCAACAGCACGGCCAAGTCGTTGGCGCTCTCGGCGGTGAAATTGCCCGAAATCTGGCCGCTGCCGCCAAGGATCGGCTCCCGGATCTGCGGCGCCGAAATCACCTGATTGTCGAGGATAATGGCGAACAGCTTGCCGACATTCTGCGAGGTGGCCTGGCCGAAACGCGCCGCTCCCTTGGAATCGAAGGTGAACGAAACCACCGGCTCGTTGGTCTGGGAATTGTATGTTGCCTGCGCATCGACGAGATTTTCACCCGAAACGATGACCCGGTTTTCGATCAGATACGGAACCGGTGGATCATCCTGCGAATACAACACCGAGGATCCCGCCGGCGGACGGCCGTTGAGCGCATCCTGCACCGGCATCGACTGGTCGACCATCTGGAAGGTCAGCTTGGCGGTCTGGCCAAGAATGTCCTTCAACCTCTGCGGATCCTGCAGGCCAGGCACCTGGACAAGAATGCGGTCGTCGCCTTGACGTTGCACGATCGGCTCGGTGGTGCCGAGTTCGTTGACGCGGCGGCCGACAACTTCGATCGACTGCGTCAGCGCCGCGGACGTGCGGTATTTGATGCCGGCATCGGTAACAGTGAATTTGAGCAGGCCGGGCTCGGAATCATCCAGCGACATCTCCTGGATGGAGCCGCCGCTGAACAGGCCGGCGGCCACCGGGTCGGTCAGTGTCTTCAGCGCCGCCTTGGCGGCATCGACCTGGCCGGGATCGGTGATGCGGACCTGCACGGCCCGGCCTGATCCGGAAAGGCCGGTGTAGCCGATCTTGGCGTCGCGCAGCCGCGTCCTGATTTCGTCGCGCGTCGTCTCCAGCCGATCCTTGATCAGATCGTTCGGATCCATCCTGAGCAGGATATGCGAGCCGCCCTGCAGATCGAGGCCGAGTGTCATCTGACGCTTCGGCACCCAGCTGGGAAGCTGGGCCAGTGTGCTGGCAGAGAAAAGGTTGGGCGCAGCGAGGACCACTGTGACGGCCACGGCCAGCCAGATCAGGATCATCTTGAAGCGCGAGAAGTAAAGCATATGGCGTCGTCCGTCAGGGGCATTCTGGCGGATCGTTCCGCCTGGAATTGGGTTATTTCTGGGCGTTCTGGTTCGCCACCGGCTCGCCTTGGGTGCGCACACAGGTCATGTCGGGCACAAGGCAGTTCACTTGGGTGCTGCCATCGGGCTTTCTTCAACTATTGTCAATCTTGCCGGCAAGGGACCTGCGCGCAAAAGCACGGCAATATCTTTGGCGTTCTGAGCCGTGAAGTTGCCCGATATCTGGCCAGCACCGCCGAGGATAGGCTCGCGGATCAGCGGCGCCGAAATCACCTGATCGTCGAAGACAATGGCAATCAGCTTGCCGACATTCTGTGAGGTTGCCCGACCGAGGCGTTCCGCTCCCTTGGAATCTAAGGTGAACGAAACCACCGGCTCATCCGTCTGAGAATTGTACGTCGCCTGCGCGTCGAGGAGATTTTCGCCCGAAACGATGACGCGGTCCTCGATCAGATACGGAACCGGCGGATCATCCTGCGAATACAGAACCGAGGATCCCGCCGGAGGTCGGTCACTGAGCGCATCTTGCACTGTCATCGAGTGATCGATCATCTGGATGGTCAGCTTGGCGGTCCGGCCGAGGATTTCGTTCAGCCTTTCCGGGTCTTCCAAGCCCGACACTTGAACCAGGATACGGTCGTCGCCTTGCTGGTGCACGATCGGTTCGGCGATACCGAGTTCGTAGAGACGACGTTTGATGACCTCAATCGACTGCGCAAGCGCCGTTGAGATGTGACGTTTGATGCTCGCGTCAGTTACCGTGAATTTGAGCAACCCCGGCTCGGACTCATCTACTGTCACCTCCTGGAGAGCGCCGGCGGCGGCGACTAGATCTGTCAATGTTTTCAACGCCGTCTTGGCGGCATCAACCTGCGTGGTATCCGAGATGAGGACCTGAACCGTGCGTCCTGACCTGGCAAGGCCGGTATAGCCAATGCGGGCGGAACGCAGCAGAGAGCGGACTTCATCTCGTGTCGTCTCCAGCCTGCCCCGGATCAAATCGTCTAGATCCAAACTAAGCAGGATATGCGAACCGCCTTGCTGATCGAGGCCGACCGCCATGTGGAGTTTCGGTATCCAGTCCGGCTGCTTGGCGAGCGGACCGGCGGCGAAAAGACTGGGCGCATCAAGAACCCCTGCGATGGCCACGGCCACCCAGATCAGAGTCATCTTGAAGCGCGAAAAATACAGCAAATGGCGTCGTCCGTGAGGGCGTATCCGCGGATCGTTCCGCCGACATCCGGCTATTTCTTGGCGTTCTGGTTCGCCACCGGCTCGCCCTTTACGCGCACATCGGCGATCGTCGAGCGCAGCGCCGTTACCTTGGTGCCACCGCCGAGATCGATCTCAAGCTCATTGTCGTCGATCACCTTGGTCACCTTGCCGACGAAGCCGCCGCCAGTGACGACAGTATCGCCGCGGCGAACTGCCGCCAGCATCTCGCCGCGCTTCTTCAACTGCGTGCGCTGCGGCCGGATGATCAGAAAATACATGATCACGAAAATCAGGACAAACGGCAAAATGCTGATGAACATATCCGGGGAGGCGCCGACGCCTTGAGCGTATGCCGGTGTCACGAACATCGAAGTACTCCTGAATTTTGAAAACCAGCCGCCAATTTGGCCGCCCCGTGAAATTTCGCCGGAATATAGTCGGTAAAGTTGCCAATGCAACTGCGGTCAGGCATTTCGGCTGCTTTTCCGGCTGGTTGAGCCGTGTTAGAGCATGTTCCCGAAAACGAAGCCCGGTTTTCGGAAAAGATCACGCTCTAACAAAAGGTTGGAACTGGTTCCGAAACGCCGGAACCAAGTAGGTTCCGTGTCATATCCTCCTGAGTGCAAGATAAAATGAGCGACAGCACCATCGAAGTTCTGAACAAGAAGCTTGACCGCCTGATCGAGGCAGTCGCCCGCCTCGCCCCGCCGCCGGTGCCGGAAACCGACCTCGGCGAGGCCGATTGCTTCGTCTGGCAGGCCGATCCCGGCCATCTGGAGCCGGTGCGCAAGGTCAACCGCGTCGACATCGGGCTGATCCGCGGCGTCGACCGCGTCCGCGACATATTGGTCGACAACACCGAACGCTTTGCTTCCGGTTACGCAGCCAACAACGTGCTGTTGTGGGGCGCGCGCGGCATGGGCAAGTCCTCGCTAGTCAAGGCAGTGCATGCGGCGATCAATGCGTCGGCTAAGCTGGACCTGCCGCTCAAGCTTATCGAGATCCACCGCGAGGACATCGACACGCTGCCGAAGCTGATGAATTTGCTGAAAGCAGCACCTTACCGTTTCATCCTGTTTTGCGACGACCTCTCCTTCGACCATGACGACACCTCCTACAAGTCGCTGAAGGCGGCGCTCGAAGGCGGCGTCGAAGGCCGCCCGGCCAATGTCATCTTCTATGCCACCTCGAACCGGCGCCACCTTTTGCCGCGCGACATGATCGACAATGAGCGCTCGACCGCCATCAACCCGTCGGAGGCTGTCGAGGAAAAAGTCTCGCTGTCCGACCGTTTCGGCCTCTGGCTCGGCTTCCACAAATGCTCGCAGGACGAGTATCTCGACATGATCGACGGCTATGTCAGCCATCATGGCCTTGCCATCGATCCCAAGACGCTGCGCGCGGAGGCGCTGGAATGGGCGACGACGCGCGGCAGCCGTTCGGGCCGCGTCGCCTGGCAGTTCACCCAGGATCTGGCAGGCCGGCTCGGCAAATCGCTCAAGGATTGATGTGCGCAGTTATTGACTTGGCCCCCGGTCCGCATGGCATGGACCAAGCTCGCCGACACCAGACGCAAACACGGCCGAATCCGTCGCTGCCGTAGGTGACCTATGCCTGCAAGCGCCACGCCTTCATGCGCGGGCGCGACGGCAACCGCATTCAAGTTTCCCCGGCAGCGCTCGCCAACATGGAGCCTTCGCCGTGGCATGACCTCAGTCGCCAGTTCCCCAGTGGTCTCGGCGGGAACGAAGCCGAGGTGTGCGCTCAACTATCGGCTGTAGGAACGATTCTGCTCTCTGCAGATCACGAGCCTGTGATCGGACGCGTAAGCCATACGTAAGTCCGCTTCCAATCTAAGTATAGCTGTTACTGTAGTTCCATGTCTCGATATGGTTGCTGCACCCCGAACGAAGAATCAATAAATCTTGCAAGGAGTTGAAAACAATGGCCCGTTCCACCAGAATATTCTATTCGAACATGCAAGGAGTGACGAGGATAAACTTCAATTGGCCTGCGATCAACATAAAGTCTGCAGTAATCATTACCGCTGCCGAATGGCAATCGGGACCACTCGGGCCAAGCCTTGACGGCAGTCACCGCCCGCACTTAGGGGCGGCTCCGATATGGGTGTCCAACGTTGGTGCCCACGGTCTCGGCGGTGAGGCTGGCGGGGTGGAATTCCTACTCCACGTAGACTGGAACACACCACTCAACGTCATGGTCACAATCACCGTTCTCGACGACATCGAAGATTTCCATCGACAGTAATTGTTTTCGCCCTACGGGATTGTCACATTGTTGGTAGACGGCCGCGGTCAGGCAATGCGCGCGCTCACTCACTGAAAAAGCCCGCCCCTTGGCAGGGCGGGCTGAGCCGGCGGGCCGGACTGGAGGTCAGGCGGCTCGCAATCGCTTTTCTTCTTCTATTCGAGATAGGTCGAAGGATCGACTTTCTTTATTCGAGATAGGTCGAAGGATCGACCGGCGCCGAATTCTTGCGGACTTCGAAATGCAGTTTCGGCGAGTCGGTGGTGCCGCTCATGCCGGACTGCGCGATTTCCTGGCCGCGCTTGACCTTCTGGCCGCGCTGGACCTCGATCGAACGGGCGTGGCCGTAGACCGTGACCAACCCGTTCTCGTGGCGCACCAGAACCGTATTGCCGAATTCCTTGAGGCCATCTCCGGCATAGATGACGACGCCGTTCTCGGCTGCCTTGACCGGCGTTCCTTCCGGCACGGCGATGTCGACACCGTCCTTGCCGCCACCAAAGCCGGAGATCACCCGGCCGCGCACCGGCCAGCGCATCTTGCCGATGCCGGTTGCGTTGGGCGCGACCGCATCGTCGTCCTCGGCCTGCTGGATGACCTTCGCATCCTTTTTCGGCGGTGTGTAGGAAGCAAGCGTTTCCGTCGGCGTGGTCTTTGCCGCAGGCGGGGTGGTGGCTGTCGTTACCGGATCGACCTTTGCCGGCTTGGCGCTGGCAACCGTCGCGGTTCCGCCGGCCGGCACCTTCAGGGTCTGGCCGATCTTGAGCAGGCCGTCCTGCATGCCGTTCGCCTGCTTCAATGCTGCCACGCCGACGCCGGTCTTCCTGGCGATCGCCGACAGCGTATCACCCTGCTCGACGGTATAGGTGCCACCAGCGCCAGTCGCCTTGGGCGCGGCTTTTCCGTCCTTCGGCTGGTTTGCTGCGGCCGAGGCGTCCAGCTGCGCGGCGGACTTGCCCTCCTTGAGCTTCGGCTGCTGCGGCAGCACAGCCACCATCTCCGGCGCCTTGGCCGGCAAATCGCGCTTGGTGTCGTTCGCAGGCTTGGCGTCGGCGAGCTTCGGCGCCGGTTTCTTGCCCGAATAGGCGTAGGCCGGGATGACGAGCTTCTGGCCGGCCTTCAGCCCGTTGGTCTCGCTCAGCCCATTGACCTTCATAAGCGCGTCGGCGGGCACGCCGTGGCGCCGCGACAGGCCGGAAATGGTCTCGCCGTCCTTGACGATGATCTCGGTGGCACGCGGTTGGCTGCCCGCCGTCGCCATGCGCGGAGCGTCAGGCTGCGCGTCTTTGAACGGCTTTGCCACTGTCCCAGTTGCGGTCCGGTCGACCGGCGGCGCCGAAGCGGCGCGGGCCGGCGCCAACGCGGGAGCTGGCTGTGACTGGCTGACCGGCGGCAATTGCTGCGTCGTCACCGGTTCGAGGCTTGAGCGGCTGACCGACTGGGTATGGCTGCCGTCGATCGGCGCGGCCGAAACCGGGGCATCGCCGGGATAAGGCTGGGCGGCGTTCTGCTTGTCGATGATGGTGCGCTGGTTGTTGGTCGAGGAGGTGAAGACGTCATCGACACTGTTGAACCGCGAGACCTGGGAACTGCATCCCGCCGCGGTGCCCGCAACCATAAGGACAGCGAAACCGCGTGCCAGGTTGCGTCCGTTTGCCTTCAAAACACTGAATTGCATCACATTTACCCGCAGATACCCGGTACAGACTGACCGTGATTAAAGCGCGTTAATGTTACCGGTCGGTTAAACCTTTAAATTCAGACGCAAATTTTCTTAAAATATTTAAGGCTCGGCTTAGATGACCGCGGCTACGCTGCGCAGGATCGGCTGCAGGCGGACCAGGCCGATGTCCTCGCGGTCGAAGCGGCTGCCGACCTTGGTGAGTTTGGCCAGCACCTGCTCGCCCTCCTCGGGTCCGATCGGAGCGATGACGATGCCGCCGCTCGACAATTGGTCGAGCAGGAAGCGCGGCAGACTGTCGAACGCCGCCCATGCGACGATGCGATCGAACGGCGCTTCATTAGCCAGTCCGTTGGAGCCGTCCGCCTGGCGCACGATGGCATTGCCGATGCCGAGCGCCTCGAAGCGCTGTTTGGCCTGCTCGGCCAGCGTCTTGTAGCGGTCGATGGTGACGACCCGCGCGGCAAGCCGCGACATCACCGCCGCCGTGTAGCCCGACCCGGTGCCGATCTCCAGCACGCGGTTGCCCGGCTCGATGGCAAGTGCCGCGATCACCGCGGCTTGCAGGTCGGCGCCCTCGATCGCCTCGCCGCATTCGATCGGCAGCATCCGGTCCGACCAGGCAAGCGGATGGAACTGCGCGGCGAGAAAGCCGCGCCGCGGCGTCGCCTCGAAGGCGGCGATCAGCGCCTTCGGCACCGTGCCCCTGCCACGCAAGCGTAGCAGGAAGGCGGCGAAGCCTTCGCGGTCGTCGAGCGTCGGGCTGTGGTTCAGGTTCATGCGAGCGCCTTGGTCAGTTGATCGCGGATTTCATGGGCTGTGAGATCGAGCTGCAGCGGCGTCACCGACACCAGCCGGTTGCGCAGGGCGTAGAGGTCGGTGCCTTGCTTGCCCTCGACCGGCTCGCGGCCGAAGCGCAGCCAATAATAGGGGAGTCCGCGGCCGTCGCGGCGCTCGTCGACCCATAGGCTGTGGACAAGCTTGCCCTGCGAGGTGACCACCGTGCCAGCGACCTCTTCTGGCGCGCAATTGGGAAAATTGACGTTGAGCAGCACGCCGTCCGGCAGCGGCATGGCGACAAGCTTTTTGAGTAGCGCCGGCGCCAGCGCCTCGGTGGTCTCATAGGGAACGACGCGATCCTCGCCGACATAGGAATAGGCCTGGCTGAGCGCGATCGAGCGCACGCCCAGCAGCGCGCCTTCCATGGCGCCGGCGACAGTGCCCGAATAGGTGACGTCGTCGGCGATGTTGGCGCCGGAATTGACGCCGGACAGGATCAGGTCGGGTGCTCCCGGCAGGATCTTCTTCACGCCCATGATGACGCAATCAGTCGGCGTGCCACGCACGGCAAAGTGCTTTTCGCCGATCTTGCGCAGACGCAGCGGCTCCGAGATGGACAGCGAATGCGCGTAGCCGGACTGGTCCTGCTCCGGCGCCACCACCCAGACATCGTCCGACAGCGTGCGCGCGACGCGTTCGAGCGATGCAAGGCCCTCGGCATGGATGCCGTCATCATTGGTCAGGAGGATGCGCACTATTTTGATTCGATCTTTTCCAGACCGCCCATGTAAGGCCGAAGCGCTTCAGGAATGGTTACGCTGCCATCCTCATTCTGATAGTTTTCGATGACAGCAATGAGAGCCCGGCCAACGGCGGTGCCGGAGCCGTTCAGCGTGTGGACGAAGCGGTTGCCCTTGCCGTCCTTGTCCTTGTAGCGGGCGTCCATGCGCCGCGCCTGGAAATCACCGCACACCGAGCAGGACGAAATCTCGCGATAGGCGTTCTGGCCAGGCAGCCAGACCTCGATGTCATAGGTCTTGCGCGCGCCAAAGCCCATGTCGCCCGTGCACAGCGTCATGGTGCGGAACGGCAGGCCGAGCCGCTTCAGCACTTCCTCGGCGCATTCGGTCATCCGCTCGTGCTCGGCAAGCGAGGAGTCCTGGTCGGTGATCGACACCAGCTCGACCTTGTAGAACTGGTGCTGACGCAGCATGCCGCGCGTATCGCGCCCGGCCGAGCCGGCTTCCGAACGGAAGCAGGGCGTCAGCGCGGTGTAGCGCAGCGGCAGTTTTTCATGCGGGGTGATTTCTTCCCGCGCAAGATTGGTCAGCGGCACTTCGGCGGTCGGGATGAGGCCAAGCCTGCCGTCTCCATGCGGGGCGAAGAACAGGTCCTCCTCGAATTTCGGCAGCTGATTGGTACCGAAAAGAACCTCGTCGCGCACCATTAGCGGCGGCTGGATTTCTTCGTAGCCATGTTCGGTCGTGTGCAAATCCAGCATGAATTGGCCAAGGGCGCGTTCCATCCGAGCCAGTCCGCTTTTCAGCACCGTGAAGCGCGAGCCGGACAGCTTCGCAGCCCGCTCGAAATCCATCATGCCGAGCGCTTCGCCGATCTCGAAATGCTCCTTCACCCAGTTCGGGCGGGTCGGTACCTTACCGACGGTGCGCTTGACGACATTGTCGTCCTCGTCCTTGCCGACCGGCACGTCGTCGAGCGGCACATTGGGCAGCACGGCCAATGCATCGTTCAGCGCCTTGTCGAACTCGCGCTCGCGCGCCTCGCCGTTCTGGATGAAGGTCTTGATCTCGCCGACTTCGGCCTTGAGTTTTTCGGCAAGAGCGGCGTCGCCCGAACGCATGGCGTTGCCGATCTCTTTCGAGGCGGCATTGCGGCGCTCCTGCCTGGTCTGCAGCTCGGTCAGATGTTCGCGCCGCGCCTCGTCGCTGGCGATCAGGTCATCGACAGTGGACTGCGCGTCCTCAGGTGACCACGAGCGCTTCTTGAGCGCCTCGACTAGGGCCTTCGGGTTGTCGCGAATCCATTTGATGTCAAGCATGGTCTTGAACGCTCCTGAGCTAGGTCCGAGGGCGTAAACCGCATCTTTGATCTATGCAAGACGTCAAGGTCGAGTTCCTTCGCGCCCCCCTCTGTCCTGCCGGACATCTCCCCCACGGGTGGGGAGATCGGCCGTCACTGCGGCTTTCGCCAACCCCCAGCGCTAAAGAAATGAGCCGTCGGCAAAGCTGCCAATCTCCCTCCTTGTGGGGGAGATGTCCGGCAGGATAGAGGGGGGCGCTGTCCCGCAAGCCTAAGATAAAAGCTTCCGGGCCAGCCTACGCCGACGACACGTCAGCGGGCTTTTCGGCCACCTCTTCTGCGGCCTCCCGCTTCTCGCGCGCCAGGCGTTCCCGTTCCTTGCTGCGCTCGATCAGCCGGGCCGACCAGATCGAGACCTCGTAGAGAATGATCGTGGGGATGGCGAGGCCGATCTGGCTTATCGGGTCGGGCGGTGTCAGAATGGCCGCGACGACGAAGGCGATGACGATCGCCCATTTGCGCTTTTCGACCAACGCCTGCGACGACAGCATGCCGACCCGTGCCATCAGGCTGGTCACCACCGGCAACTGGAACACCAGGCCGAAGGAGAAGATCAGCGTCATAATCAGGCTGAGATATTCCGATACTTTCGGCAGCAGCGAAATCTGCACCTGATCGTCGGTGCCGGCCTGCTGCATGGCGAGGAAGAACCACATCACCATCGGCGTAAAGAAGAAATAGACCAGCGACGCGCCCATCAGGAAGAGGACCGGCGAAGCAATCAGGAACGGCAGGAAAGCGTTGCGCTCGTTCTTGTAGAGGCCGGGCGCGATGAATTTGTAGATCTGGGTGGCGATCAGCGGAAAGGCGATCACCATGCCGCCGAACATCGCAAGCTTGACCTGGGTGAAGAAGAATTCCTGCGGCGCCGTGTAGATCAGCTCGACCTTATGCGGGTCGAGCCCTGCCCATTGGGTCGCCCATTTGAACGGAATGACCAACAGGTTGAACAGTTGCTTGGCGAAGAAGAAGCAGAACAGGAAGGCGACGAAGAACCCGCCGATCGACCACATCAGCCGCCGGCGCAACTCGATCAGATGCTCCATCAGCGGAGCCGCCGATTGTTCGATCTCGTCCTTTTCCGAAACGCTCACTTGGCGGCTCCCGCCGCCTTTTTGGCGGCTGCAGTCGGCTTCTTCACCACTGCCGGTGCAGGCTTCGGCTCGACCTTTTTAGCTGCGGCCTTTGTCACGGCAGGTTTTGGTGCTGCCGCTGGCTTCGCTGCGGCTTTCGCGGCCGGCGTCGCTTTCGCTGGCGCAGCCTTCTTCTCAGCTGCCGAGGTCTTTTGCGATGTCGCCGGTGGCGCCGTCCCGACAGGCGTCTGCATCACCACCGACTCATCGGTCATCGCCGGAAAGGTCGGCGGCGCCGACACCGCTTCCGGGGCATTGATATCAGGCAGCACCGTCGCGCCATTCTTCAGCTCGGTGTCCTGCGGCGTCGAAGCCGCTGGCGAGGCCGGGTCCACAGCCGGCTTCGGTTTCATCGCCGCGTCCACCCCGGAGCGCACGTCGGCTGCCGCCTGCTCGAACGGATTGAGCTGTTTTCTGATCTCGGCGGCCGGGTTGAGGCTCCTGAGTGAATCGACCGACTTCTTGACATCGTCAAGCTCGGCCTCCTTCAGCGCGTCGTTGAACTGTTTCTGGAAATCGGCTGCCATGCCGCGCATCTTTGCCGTCGTGCGGCCGAAAGTGCGCAGCATCTTGGGCAAATCCTTGGGCCCGACGACCACGATCATAACGATCGCGATCACCAGCATCTCGGTCCAGCCGATGTCGAACATGGCGATACGTTCCGACTAAAAGTTTTGGCTCAGCCCTTACTGGCCTTTTCCTTCACTGCCGAAACGGTTTCGTCGGCACGGTGTTCGACGGTGCGCTTGTCCTCGGCAACATCGTCGTCGGCCATGCCCTTCTTGAAGCTCTTGATGCCCTTGGCCATGTCACCCATCAGCTCGGGAATCTTGCCGCGGCCGAACACCAGCAGCACGATCACCAGCACGATCATCCAGTGCCAAATCGAAAATGAACCCATAACAATCTCTCTCGAATGTTTTCTCTGACGATGATCTATGCGCTTTCGCGCCGGGATTCAAACACAACCGCAACAGAGTTTATAAATGAATGGCCGAAGTCACGCACTTTCGGCGTCGTAGCCCGCTACCAATCGGCGCAGCCCCGAAAAACCAACGGCTTTCGGCACGCCTGGTGTGCTCAATCTTCCTCGACGCGCGGCGTCAACAGGCCGAGTTCCTCGAGGTCTATGTCGGTCAGTGGATCCTCGTCGTCGGTCAGCGCATCCGGATCGGCCGGCGGCATCGGAATGGAAAAATTCGATGGCATGCGGCCCGAAAGCAGCCCGGCGCCCTTCAATTCCTCCATGCCGGGAAGATCGCGGATCTCCTCCAGCGCAAAATGGTCGAGGAAGATGTCGGTGGTGCCGTAAGTCACGGGACGACCGGGCGTGCGGCGCCGGCCGCGCATCTTCACCCATTCGGTCTCCATCAGCGTGTCCAGCGTGCCCTTCGAGGTCTCGACGCCTCTGATGTCCTCGATCTCGGCGCGCGTCACCGGCTGGTGGTAGGCGATGATCGCCAGCACTTCGAGCGCCGCGCGGGAGAGCTTCCTCTGCTGCACCGTGTCGCGGCTCATCAGGAAAGCCAGGTCGCCAGCGGTGCGGAACGCCCATGCATCGCCGACGCGCACCAGATTGACGCCGCGCCGCGCATAAATCTGCTGCAGTTCGGCCATCGCCGCGGCGATGTTGATGCCGTCGGGCAGGCGCGCGGCAAGCTGCTTTTCGCTGACCGGCTCGGCGCTGGCGAAAACGATCGCCTCGGCCATGCGCACGGCCTCCGCCATATGCAGCCGCTCGCCGGGATTCTGGGGCAAGTTCTGGGCCTGACTTTCTGCCGGAGCCTCCGCGAGCACGCCCTCTTCGGTCTCGTCGTCGACCTTGAACGGAATGACCGAAGCGTTGGCGCGTTCACTCATGATGCCACCTCGACTGCCCTGATGCCTTGCGCACGGCCGCGCAGATAGAGCGGCGCGAACACCTCGTCCTGCCGCATTTCCATTTTGCCTTCGCGCACCAGTTCCAGCGTGGCCGCAAACGAACTGGCGATCGCGGTGCGCCGCTCGTCCGGGCCGGTCAGATACTCGACCAGGAAACTGTCCAGTGCCGTCCAGTCTGCAAGCGTGCCGATCAGCCTGTTCAGGATGTCGCGCGCGTCCTTGAGCGACCACACACCGCGCTTGGCGATGGTCACATTGTTGACCGCTTGTTTCTGGCGCTGCTGCGCATAGGCGGTCAACAGATCGTAGAGCGAGGCCGAATAGGCGTTGCGTTTCTCGACGATGACCATTTCCGGCATACCACGCGCGAACACGTCGCGTCCGAGCCGGTTGCGGTTGACCAGCCGTGCCGCCGCGTCGCGCATCGCTTCCAGCCGCTTCAGCCGGAATTGCAGCACCGCTGCCAGTTCCTCGCCGCTTTCACCGTCGTCGCCAGGCTGCTTGGGGATCAAAAGCTTCGACTTGAGGAAGGCCAGCCATGCCGCCATCACCAGATAGTCGGCGGCGAGTTCCAGCCTGAGCGCCCTCACCTTCTCGATGAAGGCCAGATATTGCTCAGCCAGCGCCAGGATCGAGATACGCGACAGATCGACCTCCTGGTTGCGGGCAAGATGCAGGAGAAGGTCGAGCGGCCCTTCGAAACCGGCGACGTCGACGACCAGCGCAGGATCGCCGGTCAGCCTCGAATCGTCATTCTCGGCCCACAGGCGGTCCATCGGTGCGGCCTTGCCGGCCTTACTGTCCAATGTTTCCGCCACTTCCCGTTCCCTTGATGCTAGGCCACAGCGTCGAAATAGGTTGCAAACTCGGCGCGTATCTCGGTTTCTTCAGCCGCGTCGCGGTCCTTTATATAGGTCAATGCCCGTTTGGCACGCTCCAGCGACTTGCCGTCAAGCCCCGTGGTGCGCGACGCAATGCCGGCCATCTCCTCGAAAACGCCGTTGCAGTGAAGGACCAGATCGCAGCCCGCCGCAAGGATCGCAGCCGCCTTTGTCGGGAAATCCCCAGAAAGCGCCTTCATCGAGGTATCGTCGCTCATCAGCAGCCCGTCGAAGCCGATTTCGCCGCGGATGATTTCGTCGATCACCTTGCCGGACGTCGTGGCCGGGTTCTTCGGGTCGATCGCGCTGTAGACGACATGCGCCGTCATCGCCATCGGCAAATGATTGAGCTCCCTGAACGGGGCGAAATCATGCCGCTGCAAGTCGCTCATCGATGCATCGACGGTCGGAAGCTCGAAATGCGTGTCGGCAAAAGCCCGTCCATGCCCGGGGATATGCTTCATGACCGGCAGCACGCCGCCCGACATCAACCCTTCAGCGGCCGCACGACCCAGTTCGATGACGGCACGAGGCTCGTTGCCATAGGCGCGCGCACCGATGACGTCGCTGGCACCCTCGATCGGAACATCGAGCACCGGAAGGCAATCCGCTGATATGCCATAGCGCGAGAGATCGAAGGCGTGCAGTCGCGCCATCAGCCAGGCGGCGCGGTTGCCGGCGTCGTGGTCGTCACGCCACAAGGCGCCGAGCGCGCCGCCGGCCGGATAGTTCGGCGCCAGCGGCGGCCGCAAGCGCTGCACCCGGCCGCCTTCCTGGTCGATGAACACCGGGGCGTCCGGGCGCTCGATACAGTCGCGCATGGCGGCGATCAGATCGCGGATCTGCTCGGTCTCGCTGATATTGCGCGCAAACAGGATGAATCCCCACGGGCATTCATTGCGATAGAAGTTGATTTCGTCGCGTGTGAGCGATTTCCCGGCGCAGCCGAGG
Source organism: Mesorhizobium sp. M0938 (assembly GCF_040319125.1). NCBI lineage: Bacteria > Pseudomonadati > Pseudomonadota > Alphaproteobacteria > Hyphomicrobiales > Phyllobacteriaceae > Mesorhizobium > Mesorhizobium sp. M0938. Next base: position 66,751 of record NZ_JAMYNS010000025.1, read on the forward strand.
ATCATGGCTTTTGATTCGGTCATAGACAGGAGTTTAGAACGTCACGCCGACAAAGGGAATCGACTTGGACCACATGCGGTTGCGCCAAATCTTTTACACACAAGATCTCTCTTCCATGAGAAACGGGGGGGGGGGGGGGGGGCGCCGGGGGGGGGGGGGGGGGGGGGGTGGGGGGGGGGGGGGGGGGGGGGGGGGGGGGGGGGGGGGGGGGGGGGGGGGGGGGGGGGGGGG